>JAUMVG010000123.1 GCA_030530315.1 Clostridia bacterium
GGTGGTGATGCTCATGCTCGTGATCATGTTCATGGTCGTGCGCATGCGTATGCGGGATGCCCGCGGCATGCATCGCCTCGTGCTCCTGCTCCGTCAATTCGCGGCTGACGGCCTCAGGCGTGTTATTCTGGATATCTTCGACTTTTTTCTTTCGTCCCCGCGGCATTATTCCACTTCCTCCGCGTCCACAAATACATTGATGGTCTGAAGCGGCAGTGGCTTCCGACTCATCTTGATGGCGGTTTGTACATAATCGATCAGGTCGGCACAGCAATCGGCATTCATCTTCACCACGGCCACGCTGTGGATATCGTTCAGCTCAATGATTTTGCACAGCTTCATGGAGATGTCGAAGTCCGTTTCCGGGCAGCACAGCAGCGGTATCCTGCCGGGCGTGATTTTATCATGGATGTTGACATGGCACAGCGCGGCGCAGTCCGCGACCACCAGCAGGTGCGCGCGATGGAAGTAAGGCGCGGTCTCGGAGATCTTCCACAGCTTGATCGGCCATTGCAGCAGCTTGAAGCCTTCGCCGCTTTCGAGACGTTCCGACGTGCCAAAGGGATCGCCGTTTTCCCAGGGATTGAAGGGTCTCATGATGGGCATAGCGCTCAGCCTCCGATTTACGGTAGAGAAGGGGCCGTGCCGTTCAGCGCAGCACAGCCCGCTATATGGAAAATCAATCAGACTTGGGAGGATGCTGATTGAGTTCAGGTTCATTATATCGGTTCGGACGATTTCTCCGCAAGCCTCCCCCGGGGATATTCTCTCCGTTATTTCACAGGAATTAACATTTGTGATGATAATTCTTGTTTGCGGCCTTCCAGGTGATCAATGCGAGATTCAGGTGGCTGACATCGTGAATGACGCCATCCTCCGCGACCTCATCACAATAGGCACGTATGCCCTGGGACGCTCTCGCGGGGTCGATCCCGAACAGGCTCATGTAGACCTCATTGGTCTGACAAAACTCCTCGGGATTGCGATCGTACTCCTCGTGGACGAAATAGGTGGCGATCTCGGGCTTTCGCCCCATGAGCGTCAGAATATCAAAGTACCGCTGCGCTTCTGTCGCCATGCCGCCAATGGGACGAACATCCAGCCGCCGCATCAGCTCGCGCCGGTGCAGGTCATAGGAGCCCCGCGCAACAGTAACCAGCCCACAGTAGCCCCGGGACAGCTTCTCCATGCGCCGCAGTTCGTCGTAATTACAAATCGCCGGACACATGGCGCTGAACACAAAGCCATAGCTTTGTTCGCCGTTAAAGCGTTCCCACGCCTCTTGTTCACAGAGAATGTTGCCGATACCGGCCTTCTGGGCCCTGCGGCGAATCACAAGCAGGGATTGGGCCGACATGTCCAGCGCCCGCACCCAGGCGCTACGCCGGGCAAGGGGCAGCGTGTAGCTGCCGCACCCCGCACCGATGTCCAGCACCGACAGTTGCTCTGAGATGCAGCCCTTCTGCTTCAGGTATTCGGCGATCTTTGTCGGCGTACCTTCCTCGTTCCAGGAATCGCCCTGTCGCTCTGCCATCATGTCACAATAGGCCAGCCAGCGCCTGCTGCGCGCAATGCGCTCCTCGACAGTACCGTGTTGGCCCGCCTCGGCCCACTCCGCGCAGGCCATTTCCAATTCCGCTTTCATTTTATTTCACTCACCTAATAAAAACGACCACATCATGACCCGATGCAGCCGCTATTCTGATAATCCCTCATGGACATGATGGGCAAACAGCTCTCCCGTGGCACAGAATTACTGTTTGCCCCGGCATGCTTGATCCTATGCCAATATCATTATAAGCCGTCTGTTTACCGTTCGGAAGCCCACCCCGGGGATTGTTTTACAGTATCTTTACATCGCTTGACTTTTCAACACCCTTTCCGTATAATATCTGCCGTATCACAATTAGCGAGGTATTCCCATGAATCTAACCACAAAGCTCCAGCCGGTCTTCATCATCGCGTCCGCCCTCGTCGGGCTGCTGCTGGGCTACCTGACCCGCTTCGGCAGCTTCTCCGTTCATCTGATCGAGCCCTTCCTGATGGTGCTGCTGTTCTTCGTCTTCCTCTCCGTGGACGGGCGAAAGCTGCGTCAGGCCTTCCACAATCGCCGCTTCACCTTCGCCGCGCTCGCGGTCAATTTCATATGGACGCCAGTGTTCGCCTATCTGCTGGGCAGGGTGTTCTTCCGGGATGTCATCGACATGCAAATGGGCCTGATGATGCTGATGGTGACGCCCTGCACGGACTGGTATCTGGTGTTTACCGCGCTGGCAAAGGGCAATGTGGCGCTGGGCGCTTCGATCCTGCCATTGAACCTGCTTCTGCAGATCCTGCTGTTGCCGGTGTACCTGATGCTGTTCTACGGCGGCAGCGTGTCCATCGCCAGCGGCAGCGTCGTATTGGGCATCGTCATCGTGCTCATCGTTCCCTTCGCGCTCGCCTTCGCCTGCAAGCAGCTGGAAAGGCGCGGCGCGCTGACGAAGGCCGTCGGCTGGCTTCGGGATAAGGGCGACGACGCGCAGCTTATGTTCTTGTGCCTGGCCGTGGTGTCGATGTTCGCCTCCGAGAGCCGTTCCCTGTTTGAAAACCCGGCGATGCTGGCGAAGATGTTGGTTCCCCTGATTCTGTTTTTCACCGTCAACTTCGTGCTGGTGCGCTTCATCGGCGGCAGGCTCGACTTCTCTAAAGAGGACATCGTGCCGCTCAATTTCACCACACTGGCGCGCAATTCGCCGCTGTCCCTTGCCATCGCCGTGGCGGCGTTTCCCGACCGGCCGCTGATCTCTCTGGCTTTGGTCATCGGTCCGTTGATCGAATTGCCCGCCCTGGCCGTCATAGCGGGCATCATCAACCGCTTGCGGGAAAAGGATTAAAAAGTGTACCGGAAACAAACGTCCGGTACATTTTTAGATTTAAAAGTCCACCTCGGTGTCGTAGTAGCAGCACTTCAGCAGCTTCTCCATCTCCTCCTGGCTGGGCTGGCGGGGATTGGAGCCGGTGCAGGCGTCGGCGATGGCGTTCTTCGCGATCTCCGGCAGCCTCTGGAGGAACACGTCCTCCGGCACGAAGCCCTGCTCGCAGGGATAGCTGTCCGCGCCGTAGTGCTTGATGCAGTGGGGGATGTTCAGCTGGTCGTTCATGCCCCGCAGGAAGGCGATCAGCTTCTGGACCTTCACATCGTCGGAATCGGCCTTGTCGGCGATGCCCATGTAGTCCACGATCACGCCGTAGCGCTTCTTGGCGGTCTCGTCCTTGGCGTTGAAGGCGATGACCTTCGGCAAGTACATGGCGTTGGCCGCGCCATGGATGATGTGCGCGCCGTAGTCGGCAAAGATGGCGCCGGTCTTGTGGGCCATGGAGTGGACGATGCCCAGCAGCGCGTTGGAGAACGCCATGCCGGCCAGGCACTGGGCGTCGTGCATGTGGTCGCGGGCGGTCATATCGCCGTTGTAGGAGGGCACCAGGTCCTTCATGATCATCTCGATGGCGTGGATGGCCAGCGGATCGGTGTAGTCGCTGTTGGCGGTGGACACATAGGCCTCGATGGCGTGGGTCATGGCGTCCATGCCGGTGTGGGCCACCAGCTTCTTGGGCATGGTCTCGGCCAGCTCGGGATCGACGATGGCCACGTCGGGGGTGATCTCAAAGTCCGCGATGGGGTACTTGATGCCCTTCTGGTAATCGGTGATGATGGAGAACGCGGTCACCTCGGTGGCCGTGCCGCTGGTGCTGGAAACCGCGCAGAAGTGGGCCTTGCGGCGCAGCTCGGGGATGCCGAACACCTTGCACATGTCCTCAAAGGTGCACTCCGGATACTCGTACTTGATCCACATGGCCTTGGCCGCGTCGATGGGGCTGCCGCCGCCGATGGCCACGATCCAGTCGGGGCCGAACTCCTGCATGACC
>JAUMVG010000052.1 GCA_030530315.1 Clostridia bacterium
GGGCTTGAACCCGGGCCGGGTTTGTGGTAGAGTATTGAGAGGAAGGGAGAGGGGAGAGCCATGGAAAAGAGCTATTCGGAGCGCTTCGCCCTGCGCACCAGCCACTGCGACCTGCACGGCGACTGGCGGCCGGGGGCGATCCTGGAGGCCATGCAGGAGACGGCGGCGGCCCATTGCGCCAGGCTGGGCATCGGCCGGGACGTGACCGACGGCCTGGGCATCGCCTGGGTGCTCTCCCGCACCCGGGTGGAGCTGACCCGCGTGCCCCGGCTGGGGGAGATCATCTCTGTGGAGACCTGGCCCCTGCCGACAAAGCACCTGTTCTTTCCCCGGGTGAACGCCATCCGGGACGCCGAGGGGACGCAGATCGGCGCGGCCAACAGCCTGTGGGTGCTGCTGGACCTGAACACCCGGCGCATCGTGGGCAGCGACGTGGTGCTGGCCCACCTGCCCGATAACCGCGACATGCCGACGGGACCCGCGCTGGGCGCCGTCCGGCTGCCGGAGGGGGAGGCGGAGTCGCGCCTCATGACGCCGCCCTACGCCGACTTCGACGTGAACGGCCACGTGAACAACACCCGATACCTGGACTGGGCCTGCAGCGCCCTGGGACACGGGACGATGGCCACCCGACGGGTGGCGGCCTTCACCGTCAGCTACGAGGGGGAGATCCTCCCGGGGACGGACGTGCGCACCGAACTGGTCCGGAACGGGGACCAATTCGCCTTCTGCGGCTTCGCCGGGGACCGGCGCTGCTTCGCCGTCGGCGGGACGCTGGCGCCGAGGAATGAATGACTTATAAAAGGAAACAGGAGAGAAGAGCATGAGTGAAAAGAGAGACCGCAACGGCCTGACCGAGGCGGAGGCCATCGCGAGGCACCGCTCGAAGAACTATCCCAAGCCTGCGCTGACCGCGGACATCGCCGTGTTTGCCCGCCAGGACGAGGGCTGGAAGCTGCTGATGATCCGCCGGGGCGGACACCCCTATCTGGGCTGCTGGGCGCTGCCCGGGGGCTTTGCCGAGGAGGGCGAGCGGGTGGAGCAGTCCGCGGCCCGGGAGCTGGAGGAGGAGACCGGCGTGTCCGGGCTGCCCCTCAGCCTCGTGGGCATCTACAGCGCGCCGGGGCGGGATCCCCGGGGCTGGACGGTGTCGGCGGCCTACGCCGTGCGCCTACCGGAGGGCACCATCGATGCCGAGGCGGGGGACGACGCCGAGGCGGCCTGCTGGATGGACGTGCGCTTCGACGCGAACGGCAGGGCCTTCCCGGCGCTGCCCGAGGGCGACGCAATCGCCTTCGACCACGCGCAGATCATCGCGGACGCCGCGGCGGCGGTGCTGTGACGGCTTACAGGTGAGGCTCAAAATACAGGGCGCCGGATAACGCGGTTGCGGCGGCGCCGGGGGCTGTGGCATGAGCGCGGCAGCCTTGCCTCCCCTCCCAGGGGAGGCGCCGAGCGCAGCGAGGCGGAGAGATTGTTTTCACAGTATCCCCAATCAAAGACGCAACGAAAGATCCTTCACACGGTTCAGGATTGACGACGCTATACTTGTCGTCCTGAACGAGTGAAGGATCTTTTCCATAACGCGGTGAAGGAGTTTTTACGCTGTTTTTTGAAAACGCCCTCACACGCTCTTGCGGGGCTTCAGCCGGGTGGAGACCTCGATTTTCAGGGGCGGGCTGTCCTTGCTTTCGATCAGCTGGATGATGCGCATGGCGGCGGCCTGGCCCAGGAACGCCTTCGGCACCTCCACGGTGCTCAGGGTCGGGTTCATGTATTCGCAGGCGGGCAGGTCGTCGAAACCGATGATGGCCACGTCCTCGGGGATGCGATAGCCGGCCTCCTTCAGCGCCTGCATGGCGCCGATGGCGATCAGGTCGTTGTCGGCGAAGTAGCAGTTGGCGGGCTCCTCGCCGGCCTGCAGCAGGCGGCGCATGTCGGCGTAAGCCCCGTCCTGGGAGGGGGTGAGGCGGTGCACCAGGGACTTGGAGGTGGACATCCCGGCGGCGCGGATGGCCTTGTAGAAGCCGTCGGCCCGCTGTTCGAAATTGCTGATCCAGTAAGCCGAGCGCAGGTAGCCCGGCTGGGCGCGGCGCTTGCGGATCAGGTATTCCGTGGCCATGAAGGCGCCCTGGATGTTGTTGATCATGATGTAGTTGCAGTCCAGCTTTTCAAAGTAGGCGTCCAGGAACACCATGGGCAGCTTGACCCGGGAGAAGAACCGCATGGTGGCCTCGTCCATCTCGGTGGCCAGCAGTATGATGCCGGAGAACTGGGAACTGCTCAGGGTGTAGATCTGGTCGGAGAGGTCCTCATCCTCGTAGAGGTAGCGGATAACACAGTCGTAGCGCTCCTGGCGGCAGCAGGCGTTGATGCCGTCGGAGACCGAGGAGAAGAAGGGCGTGTCGTCCACGACGGCGCCGCTCTTTTTGTAGATGGCGAAGCAGATCGTGCCCTTCTTGCTGGAGGAGGACACGCTTCGCCGGGAGAAGTCGAAGCCCAGTTCCCGGGCCGCGTCCAGCACGCGCTTGCGCGTGGCCGTGCTCACGCCCGGCTTGTTGTTCAGCGCCAGGGACACCGCCGCTTCCGACAGCCCCAGGCGGGTCGCCAGTTCCTTTGCCGTGATCGCCATGTCCATCACCCCGCATTGATTATACGGGATTCTGGGAAATCCGTCAATGATTGCGGGAGGAGATGAGAGGCGGAGACTCCCGCTTGGGATACATGCCGCCAGCAAAGGCTGTTTCCGGGGTTCCCACTATATTATATAAGTTTACTTCCTTTTGCCACTATGCCCGAATCTCTCCCGGCAATTTCTGGGATTCAGCGAATTTAGATGATATTCACTAAATTATTTATTGAAATTAAGTTATCGGCGCGCTATAATACTTTCGGAAGCAGCGGAGACGCTGCAACAATCGCAACGGTCCTCAGGGGAGGACCGAAATAAAAGGAGGTTACCCCCAAATGAAGAAGATCCTTACCATCGTCCTGGCCCTCATCATGGTGATGAGCCTTGCTGCCGCTTCAGCGGAAGGCATCATCTACATCATCACTCCCTCCACCTCCAACCCGTTCTTCAAGACCGAGCAGGATGTGGGCGCTCCCGCTGCCGAGGCGCTGGGCTATGAGGCCAAGTGCTTCTCTCATGACGACGATGCTCAGACCCAGCTGCAGCTGTTCGAGGCTGCCATCAACGACAAGGCCGTCGCCATCATCTGCGACAACGCCGGCGCCGACGCCTCCATCGAGGCCGTTCGCATGGCTTCCGAGGCGGGCATCCCCACCTTCCTGATCGACCGTGAGATCAACGAGTCCGGCCTGGCCATCGCCCAGATCGTCGCCGACAACGCCCAGGGCGCCGCGGCCATCGCCGAGAAGTGGGTCGAGGCCATGGACTACGAGGGCAAGTACGCTGAGCTGCTGGGCCTGGAGTCCGACACCAACTGCCACGTCCGCTCCGACAACTATCACGCCGTGATCGACGAGTACGACACCCTGGAGATGGTGGCGCAGCAGTCCGCCAACTGGGACCAGACCCTGGCCTATGAGAAGACCGAAGCCATCCTGCAGGAGCATCCGGAAATCACCGGCATCATCTGCGGCAACGACACCATGGCTTGCGGCGCGACCCAGGCTTGCATCGACGCCGGCCGCGACGACATCAAGATCATCGGCCTGGACGGCTCAGACGAGGCTGCCGCTTACATCAAGGACGGCAAGATGGTCGGCACCGCTCTGCAGCAGATCGCCGCGATCACCGAGCTGGCCATCCAGCAGGCTGATGCCTACATCAAGGACGGCACCAAGCCCGAGACCGAGAAGCAGCTGGTACCCTGCGTGGCCATCACCGCTGAGAACGTGGACAAGCTGTCCGCCTTCGTGTACTCCGGCGACTGATTCCCAATCGACACCCGAACGGCGGGGGGCCGCTTTGAATAAAGGCGTACCCCCGCCTTTTTACCGGCAAGAAGGATTTGTTGGAAGTTGGCGGGCTGGGCCCGAGAGTTAAGAGTTTAGAGTTAAGAGTTTAGACATAGATTGCCGAAGAACGAAGTTATGCTGCTTTCCAAGCAATTCAGGTATCTTCGCGGGAACAACCGTCTTGTTTCGCACCTGGTTCGTGCGCGGCTGACGCTATCTCAACTCTAAACTCTAAACTCTCCTCTCTCAGACAAATTCCAACTCAAGAAGGAGTCAATTATGAGCAAGAGCAAAATCATCATCATCGTAGTGTGCGTGGCGCTGGTGGCGTTCCTTTGCCTGTCCGCGAAGGTCATCGACAAGGGCACCGAGGGCCAGTACACCGGCGAGGTGGCCTTCGACGCCGGCGCGTCCTCCAGCGACGACTGGAGCGCCATCGTCGATGAGATCACCGCCGCGGCCCAGGATATCGGCGCGGTGGACCTGGACGCCCTGGGCGACGGCAAGGCCGTGACGCTGAAGGGCAGCGTCACCGAGTTCATCTCCAAGGCCAACGGCAAGAAGAACTCCGTCACCGTGGCGCCCGAGGGCTACAGCGGCGACAAGACGTTCATTGTCCAGCTGGGCAGCATCTATTCCGGCACCGCCGTGCGCGACGTGCAGTCCGTGAAGGCCTTCGCCGACTTCACCAACCAGACCGAGTGGAGCGCCTACGCCAAGGCGCTGAACAGCCAGCTGCACGAGCTGGTGGTGGCCCCGCTGGCCATCGACGACGGCGTGGTGGGCAAGACCGTGACCATCACCGGCGCTGCGGTCGCCTCCGGCAGCGAGGTGACGATTACGCCGATCGCCATCACCATTGAATGACAGGAGGGCGCGCAATGTTTGATGATCCCAATGTAGTGCTCCACTGTGAAAAAATAGACAAGATCTATCCCGGCACGAAGGCGCTGGACCAGGTGTCCTTCGACCTGCTGAAGGGCAAGGTCAACGTGCTGATCGGTGAAAACGGCGCGGGCAAGTCCACCCTGATGAAGATGATCGCCGGCATCGAGCAGCCCTCGGCGGGCAAGATGTACATGGACGGCGAGGAGGTCTGGTTCAAGGACACCAACGCCGCCCGGGCCCGGGGCATCGGCATCATCCACCAGGAGCTGAGCCTGTTTCCCAACCTGACGGTGTACCAGAACATCTTCATGTGCCACGAGAAGAAAAAGGGCATCTTCCTGGACGACAAGAAGCACCTGGAGGGCGCGCGGGCGATACTGAAGCGCCTGGAGCACGAGATTCCGCCGGACACCCTGGTGGGCGATCTGCGCGTCGGCCAGCAGCAGATGGTCGAGATTGCGCGGAACCTGGTGGAGAACGACCTGCGGGTGCTGATCATGGACGAGCCCACCTCGTCCCTGTCGGCCGCGGAGGTGAAGGTGCTGTTCAAGATCATGCGCGAGCTGCTGGAGCAGGGCATCTCCATCGTCTACATCTCCCACCGCCTGGAGGAGATCATGGAGATCGGCGACCACGTGACCATCCTGCGGGACGGCAAGTACGTGGCCGACGCCGACATCAAGGACATCACCCTCTCCTGGATCGTGGAGAACATGGTGGGCAAGAACACCCAGTACCATCGCTTCCAGCGCTCGATCGACCTGAAGCACGCCGAGAAGGTGCTGGAATTCAACCACATCTACCTGCCCAAGACCGGCGGCGGCTGGCTGCTGGACGACGTGAGCATGTACCTGAAAAAGGGCGAGGTGCTGGGCATCTACGGCCTGCTGGGCGCGGGCCGCAGCGAGCTGTTCGAGTGTCTGATGGGCCTGCGGCCGGAGCATACCGGCGAGATCACCTACCAGGGCAAGCCCATGAAGGTGGGCGGCGTCGCCGATCAGCTGAAGAAGGGCTTCGCGCTGGTGCCGGAGGACCGGCAGAGGCAGGGCCTGGTGCAGAGCCTGGACATCTGCAAGAACGCCTCGCTGGCCTCGCTGGAGAGCTTCCGCAGGGGACTTCTGATGAACTACCCCGCCGAAGAGAAGGCCGTGGACGCGCAGATTCAGGACCTGCACATCAAGGTGGCGGACAAGCACCTGCCGATCCTGTCGCTCTCCGGCGGCAACCAGCAGAAGGTGGTCATCGCCAAGGGCCTGATGACTCAGCCCACGGTGCTGCTGATGGACGAGCCCTCCCGAGGCATCGACATCGGCGCCAAGACCGAGGTCTTTGAAATCATCCATGAGTTTTCCGAGAGGGGCCTCTCGATCATCGTCATCTCCTCGGAGCTGAAGGAGATCATGGCCATCGCCGACCGCATCTACGTGCTTTCCAACGGCAAGTGCACCGCGGAGCTGGAGGGCGACGGAATCACCGAGGACAACTTGGTTCGCGCCTCCTACGCCGGCCTCGGCACGGGCAAGAGCGCTTAAGACAGGAGTGGTATGAATATGAAAAAGAACAACAATCAGCTGTTGATGACGCTGCTGAAGGGCCGCACCTTTATCGTGCTGATCATCCTGGTGATCTTCTTCAGCTTCGCGTCCTCCTCCTTCCTGCAGCCCAGCACGCTGACGATGGTCGCCAAGCACGTTGCGCTGTACGGCATACTGGCCCTGGGCATGACCTTCGTCATCATCACCGGCGGCATCGACCTGTCCGTGGGCTCCGTGGTGGGCCTGGTGGGCATGCTGGCCGGCGGCTTGATCCAGGAGGGCCTGACTATCGGCGGCAAGACCATCTACTTCTCCGTGCCTGCCATCATCGTGATCATGCTGCTCACGGGCTGCCTGATCGGCCTGATCAACGGCCTGATCGTCACCAAGCTGAACGTGGCGGCCTTCATCGCCACCCTGGGCACGATGTACGTCTGCCGCGGCCTGGCGAACCTGCGCTCCAACGGCGCGACCTTCTCCAAGATCGCCGGCTATGAGGGCCTGGGCAACGTGGGCCTGAAGGCCCTGGGCACCAACTGGCTGAACATCCCCGCCGGCGTGTACGTGTTCGCCGTGCTGGCGGTGCTGGCGGCGATCCTGCTCAAGCGCACCTCCGTGGGCTGGCACATCCTGGCCGTGGGCGGCAATGAGAAGTCCGCCCGCCTGTCCGGCATCAAGGCCGACCGGGTGAAGATCCTGGTCTACATGATCTCCGGCTTCTGCGCCGCGTGGATCGGCCTGATCAACACCGCGCAGCTGTCCGCCGCGCATCCCGCCTCCGGCGACGGCTGGGAGATGAACGCCATCGCCGCCACCGTCCTGGGCGGCACCTCCATGGCCGGCGGCTCCGGCACCATTGTGGGCACCATCGTCGGCGCCTTCGTCATCGGCGTCATCAACGACGGCATGACCATGTGCGGCGTGTCCGAGTTCTGGCAGAAGATCATCCGCGGCGTCGTTATCATCCTCGCCGTCGTCATCGACCAGACCCAGCGCAACCTGCAGAACAAGATGGCCCTGCAGGCGCGGAACGAGGCGAAGTGAGGGAGTAGGGGTGGCGGCAAACCCTCCCGTTTCTGCTGAAAACCTGGCCAATCAGGCGCAGCAGCAACCATTCCTGTTCCCTGTTCCCTCCCTGAACCGTCATTCACCCCCAACCTTTAATCGATCAAAAGGAGATATACCATGTCTGCACACATCAAAATCGGCTACGCGCCGACCCGAAGGGCCATCTTCTCGGCCCCGGCGGCGCTGGAATACCGCAAGCTGACCGCGAATAGGCTTCGCGAACTGAACATCGACTTCGTGGACATCGACGACGTGAACGACGAGGGCCTGCTGTTCGACGACGCCGGCCTTGAGAAGATCATCGAGAAGTTCAAGCGCGAGAAGGTGGACGGCCTGTTCATCCCCCACGCCAACTTCGGCACCGAGTACGAGTGCGCCCGCCTGGCCAAGGCCCTGGGCGTGCCGGTGCTGCTGTGGGGCCCGAGGGACGAGCGCCCGGACGAGAAGGGCATGCGCCTCAGAGACAGCCAGTGCGGCCTGTTCGCCACCGGCAAGGTGCTGCGCCGCTTCAAGGTGCCCTTCACCTACATGAACAACTGCAACCTGGAGGACCCGGAGTTTGAGCGCGGCATCAAGGACTTCCTGGCCGTGTGCAACGTGGTCAAGGTGTTCCGCTCCACCCGCATCCTGCAGATCGGCCCGCGCCCCTTCGACTTCTGGTCCACCATGTGCAACGAGGGTGAGCTGCTGGAGAAGTTCAACATCCAGCTGGCCCCAATCCCGCTGCCGGAGCTGTACGCCGAGATGCGCAAGTGGAAGGCTGAGAAGACCGAGGTGCAGAAGGTCGTGGACTACTGCCACGAATACATGACCTGCTCCATCGACGAGGAGGGCCTCACCGAGGTTGCCGCGCTGAAGGTCGCCATGAAGTCCCTGGCCGAAAAGTACGGCTGCAACGCCATCGCCATCCAGTGCTGGAACGCCCTGCAGGATGAGATCCACATCATGCCCTGCGCCGCCAACGCGCTTTTGAATGAAGAGGGCATCCCGGTGATCTGCGAGACCGACATCCACGGCGCCATCAGCCAGCTGATTGCCGAGGCCGCCGCCATGGGCGAGCGCCGGGTCATGTTCTCCGACTGGACCGTCAGGCACCCCGACAACGACAACGGCGAGCTGCTGCAGCACTGCGGCCCCTGGCCCATCTCCGTGGCCAAGGAGAAGCCCAGCATCTGCGTGCCCGTGGCCTTCCCCCAGAACGGCGCGGTGTCCGCCGAGGCCAAGCACGGCCCCATGAGCCTGGTGCGCTTCGACGGCGACGACGGCGAGTATTCCATCCTGCTGGGCCATGCCCGCGGCATCGACGGCCCCTGGACCCGCGGCACCTATGTGTGGGTCGAGGTCAATAACCTGAAGCGCCTCGAGGCCAAGGTGGTCGAGGGCCCCTACATCCACCACGTGGCCGCCATCCATGGCGACGTCGTGCCGGTGGTCTATGAGGCCTGCAAGTACATCGGCGTCAAGCCTGACCTGTATGACCCCATCGAGGACAAGGTCAAGGCGTATCTGCACGGCGAAGATGTGACGTTTGACGAGGTGTGACAACTGAGAAGGGACTCCCTCCGGCCCAAGGCAGCTTTGCCTTTGGCAAAGCTGCCTTGGGCCACCTCCCTCACAGAGGGAGGCAAAAGGCTGCCGTCCTGGCTCCCTCTCTGAGGGAGCTGTCACCGAAGGTGACTGAGGGAGTTTTCCACAAGATAAGGAGATAATATGAGCAATCTGAAGGCATTATCCTACAAGCTCCGCCGGGACGTGGTCGAGATGATCATGGCCGGCAAGGCGGGGCACATCGGCGGGGACATGAGCGTAATGGAGACGCTGGTGTCCATCTACTTCCACGCCATGAACATCTCCCCCGAGAACCAGAACGACCCGGCGCGCGACATGTTCGTCATGTCCAAGGGCCACTGCGTGGAGGCGCTCTACGCGGTGCTGGCGGAGAAGGGCTTCTTCCCGATTGAAACGGTTATCAAGGAGTATTCCCAGTTTGGGTCCAAGTTCATCGGCCATCCCAACAACAAGCTGCCGGGCATCGAGATGAACTCCGGCTCCCTGGGCCACGGCCTGCCGGTGGCCATCGGCATGGCGCTGGCGCAGAAGATGAACGGCACCGACGCCCGCACCTATGTGGTCATGGGCGACGGCGAGCTGGCGGAGGGCTCCGTCTGGGAGGGCGCCATGAGCGCGACCCAGTACAAGCTGGACAACCTGTGCGCGGTCGTCGACCGCAACCGCCTGCAGATCAGCGGCACCACCGAGGAGGTCATGCACCAGGACTACGTCGAGGAGCGCTTCAAGGCCTTCGGCTGGAACGTCCTGTCCGTGGACGGCAACGACATCGACGCCATGAATGCCGCCTTCGACGAGGCGAAGACCGTGAAGTCCCGCCCGACCCTGGTCGTGGCCAACACCACCAAGGGCAAGGGCTCTTCCGTCATGGAGAACAAGGCCGCCTGGCACCACCATGTGCCGTCCCAGGAGGAATACGAGCAGATCATGAAGGATCTCAAGGCATACGAGGAGGCGTTCGCAAATGAATAAAATCACCAACAGGCAGATCATCTGCGAGGTCCTCTCCGAGCACGCCAAGACGGACAGGGACATCGTGGTGCTGTGCAGCGATTCCCGCGGCAGCGCGTCCCTGGCCCCCTTCGCCAAGGAATTCCCGGAGCAGTTCGTGGAAGTCGGCATCGCCGAGCAGGACCTGGTGGGCATCGCCGCGGGCCTTGCGAAGTGCGGCAAGAAGGCCTACGCGGCCTCCCCGGCGTCCTTCCTCTCCACCCGCAGCTATGAGCAGGCCAAGGTGGACTGCGCCTACTCCCAGACCAACGTGAAATTGATCGGCATCTCCGGCGGCGTCAGCTACGGCGCGCTGGGCATGAGCCACCACTCCGCCCAGGACATCGCGGGCATG
This sequence comes from Clostridia bacterium, assembly GCA_030530315.1. Lineage (GTDB taxonomy): Bacteria > Bacillota > Clostridia > Christensenellales > Aristaeellaceae > UBA2862. The sequence goes on from JAUMVG010000052.1 coordinate 10,330, forward strand.
TGCGCCATCCCCGGCATGCGGGTGTACCTGCCCTCCGACCGGTTCCAGACCCGCTGCCTGTTCGAGGCGCTGCTGAAGGACGAGAAGCCCGCCTACATCCGCATCGGCCGCAACGCCGTGGAGGATACCTACGAGGAGGGCAACTGCCCCTTCGAGATGGACAAAGCCACCGTCGTCACCAAGGGCACCGACGCCCTGATCGTGGCCTGCGGCGAGATGGTCAAGCCCGCGAAGGACGCGGCTGAGCTGCTGAAGGCCCAGGGCATCAGCGCGACGGTCCTCGACATGTACTGCGTCAAGCCCCTCGACGTCAACGGTCTGCTGGATGCCGCCAAGGGCGTCAAGGTCGTCGTGTCCGTGGAGGAGCACAGCCCCTTCGGCGGCCTGGGCAGCATGGTCAGCCAGGTCATCGGCGCGAACGATCCCAAGAAGGTCATCAACCTCGCCCTGCCCGACGCGCCCGTCATCACCGGCACGTCCAAGGAGGTCTTCGATCACTACGGCCTGAACGCCGAGGGCATCGCGAAGACCGTGAAGGAGAATATGTAATAATAGGGAACAGGGAACAGGGAACAGGATTTGTGGCTACCGCGCGGCAGCAGCTATTCCTGTTCCGGTGGTTTTGCCAAATCTGTGATTTGTCAAAACCAGTTTGCCATAGGCAAACCGGCAATCCAAAGGATTGCCGCCTCCAGGGCCCTGTTCCCTGTTCCCTCCGAATGGAGTGGAATTATGAGCAAATACATCCTATCCATCGACCAGTCCACCCAGGGCACGAAGGCACTGCTGTTCGACGATCGGGGCGCACTGCTGTGCCGCGCGGACCTGCCCCACAGGCAGATCATCAATGAAAAGGGCTGGGTGGAGCATGACCCTGAGGAGATCCTGCGCAACACCGTGCAGGTGGTCAGGGACGTGGTGGCGAAGGCGGGCATCGACAAGGCGGACATCGCCGCCCTGGGCATCAGCAACCAGCGGGAGACCTCCGTGGCCTGGGACCGCGCCACCGGCAAGCCGGTGTACAACGCCATCGTGTGGCAGTGCGCCCGGGGCGCGGAGATCAGCGAGGAGATCGAGGCCCAGGGTCATGACGAGAGCATTCGCCAGAAGACCGGCCTGAAGCTGTCGCCCTACTTCCCGGCGGCGAAGCTGGCCTGGATCATGCGGAATGTTCCCGGCGTGGCCGAGCGGGCGAAGCGTGGCGAGATCTGCGTGGGCACCATCGACAGCTGGCTGGTGTACAACCTGAGCATGGACCATCGGCACTGCACCGACTACTCCAACGCCTCCCGCACCCAGCTGTTCAACATCCATGCGCTGGCCTGGGACGAGGAGCTCCTCGGGCTGTTCGGCGTCGATCCGTCCTGCATGGCGGTCGTCACCGATTCCGACGGCGACTTCGGCGTGACCGACTTTGGCGGCTGGCTGGATCAGCCCATCCCGATCCGGGGCGTGCTGGGGGACAGCCACGGCGCGCTGTTCGGCCAGGGCTGCCTCGAACCCGGCATGACCAAGGCCACCTACGGCACCGGCTCGTCCATCATGATGAACATCGGCGAAACGCCCGTGCTCAGCGACACCGGCGTGGTCACATCCCTGGCGTGGAAGATTGACGGCAAGGTGAACTACGTGCTGGAGGGCAACATCAATTACACCGGCGCGGTGATCACCTGGCTGAAGGATGATCTCAAGCTCATCAGCGGCCCCGGCGAGACCGAGGCCCTGGCCCGCCAGGCCAATCCCGGCGACCATTGCTACCTCGTTCCGGCCTTCTCCGGCCTCGGCGCGCCCTACTGGGACAGCCGCGCGGAGGCCGCCATCGTGGGAATGACCCGGTCCACCGGCAAGAACGAGGTCGTCCGGGCGGCGCTGGACTGCATCGCCTACCAGATCACCGACATCGTGCGGGCCATGGGCGAATCCGCCGGCACCGCCATCGGCGAGCTGCGGGTGGACGGCGGTCCGACCCGCAACGCCTACCTGATGCAGTTCCAGTCCGACATGCTGGACATTCCCGTGCGCATCCCCGATTCCGAGGAGCTCTCCGGCATCGGCGCGGCCTACGCCGCGGGGCTGGCCGTCGGCGTGTACAGCGAGGACGTGTTCAGCGTCTTGAAGCGCAAGTCCTATAGCCCGGATATGGACGCGGCCACCCGCGACAGCAAGTATCGGGGCTGGCAGGAGGCGGTCAGGAGAGTAAGGACGTAACTTGTTGTTTGATGAGGGAAAAGGGATAAGGGAAAAGGGAATAGGAATAGTGGCTGCCACTTGGAATACGAGTGTTTGAAACATACGCGGCAGCCTTGCCTCCCCTTTCAGGGGAGGTGCCGAAGGCGGAGGGGTTGTTCCTTTCACGAAATGTTTTGCTTTACGGTATGTTTGAGGGTTACGACCTCTCAGTTACCGACTACGTCGGCGCCGGCCTTCCCCGGAAAGGTAGCCAGGAAGATTGCGCTCCTGCGTGGCAACTGCTTTTCCTATTCCCTATTCCCTGTTCCCTTTTCCCTGACTCTTACAACTTCCAATTTATCTCATCAAAGGAGGTTTCATCATGCTACTCGGCATCCCCGACATCATCGGTTCCGATCTTTTGAAGGCGTTGGCGGACACTGGCCACGGCGACCTGATCGTCATTGCGGACCACTTCTATCCCCACGTGACCAAGTGCCCCAACGGGGTCAGCATCCAGGCCAAGGGTGTGGGCTCGGCGGAAATGCTGGACGCCATCCTCCAGCTGGTGCCGCTGGACGTGGAGTATGAAAAGCAGCCCATCCAGTACATCGTGCCCGACGCCGACTCCGGCATCGTGGTGGAGTCGAACCCCGTGTGGGACGCGGTGAAGGAGACCGTCAAAAAGCACGGCTACGACACCGCCTGCATCGGCACCATTGAGCGCTCGAAATTCTATGACAAGGCCATGAAGGCCTACATCACCATCTCCACCAGCGAGCGCCAGCCCTACGGCTGCATCATCCTGCAAAAGGGCGTGCTCTGAGGCGAAGGAGCAAAGGAAAAGCGAGGCCCCCTGTCCGGCAAAGCCGGGGCAGGGGGCCGTTTCATGGGTGTCTGTATGGGATCCGGCGCGGGGCCGGTGCCGCCGGGATCAGCCCTCCAGCAGGTCCTTCGGCAGCCGCTTCAGGCCCTGGACCAGGGGCAGGCCCAGCACGTAGCACACCACCAGCTCGCCCAGGGCCACAGCGCCCATGTACAGCGCGAGGGTGGGCAGGCTGACGGGAGCGCCGGGGGCGCGCACGTAGGCGAAGTACACCACCGGGCCGACGATCAGGCCGTTGAACAGGGTGGGGAAGATCGCCGCCAGGACGGGCTTGCTCCGCGTCCGATGGGTGCACAGCGCCGCCAGCAGCGTGGCCAGCGCGCCGAGGACCACGTCGAACCAGATGCCGCCGCCCAGCCAGTTGGCCAGCAGGCAGCCGACGAACAGGCCCGGCACGGCGTCGGCGGTCAGTATGGGCAGCAGCGTCAGCGCCTCGGAGACGCGGAACTGCAGCGGGCTGTTCATGCTGAAGCTGATGGGCTGGAAGATGAGGGTCAGCACCACGTAGATGGCGGCGATCAAGCCGCCGCGAACGATGGAGCAGGTGGTGAACCGGGGCTTGGCATCGTTGAAATGGCTCATGAAGATTGTCCTCCCGTATTCTTTGGCAGCTAAGCCCGTGTCAGCGGGCAAATGAAAGGGCATGGAATTCTATCCACGCCCATATGAGCGCCGCAGGGGCGCCGGACCTGGTTTTGTTTTTTCGGGAGCGCTTTCGCGTCCGTCAGACAGGAGGGCTTCGAACTGTCTTTCATTGAATTATAGGGCAATTATACAGCGGGCGGCAGGGGAAAACAAGGCGGGGCAATGTAAAGATAATAGAAATAACGCCCCGTGGGACTTGATTTTCACAAGTTAGCGCGGTATCATAAATGCAAGTTGTTTTCCCAATACATGCAGAATGGAGCGATAAACATGCTGAATATTCGGGTAGAAAGAACCACCGCCCCCAAGGCAAAGCCGGTTCCGGGCCAGAAGCTGGGCTTCGGACACATCTTCACCGATCACATGTTTGTGATGAACTACACCGAGGGCCAGGGCTGGCATGACGCCCGCATCGTGCCCTATCAGAAGATTGAACTGGATCCCTCCGCCATGGTGTTCCACTACGGCCAGACGATGTTCGAGGGCCTGAAGGCCTATCGCGGCGCGAACGGCGAGGCCTACCTGTTCCGGCCGGACATGAACGCCAAGCGCGCCAACAAGTCCAACGAGCGCCTGTGCATCCCCGAGATTCCCGAGGAGGACTTCGTGCAGGCCATCCGCGAGGTCGTGGCCATCGACAAGGACTGGATCCCCACCGAGCCGGGCACGTCCCTGTACATCCGCCCCTTCGTGATCGCCACGGACGAGTTCCTGGGCGTGGCTCCCTCCAAGACCTACCTGTTCATCGTCATCCTGAGCCCCTCCGGCGCCTACTATGAGAGCGGCCTGGCCCCCGTGGGCATCTGGATCGAGGACGAGTACGTGCGCGCGGTCCGCGGCGGCATCGGCTTCGCCAAGACCGGCGGCAACTACGCGGCGTCCCTGATCGCCCAGGTGAAGGCCCATGACGGCGGCTACAGCCAGGTGCTGTGGCTGGACGGCGTGGAGCGCAAGTACATCGAGGAAGTCGGCGCTATGAACATCATGTTCAAGATCGACGGCAAGATCGTCACCCCGATGCTCAACGGCTCCATCCTGCCCGGCATCACCCGCAACAGCGTGCTGTTCCTGTGCCGCCAGTGGGGCATGGAGGTCGAGGAGCGCAAGGTCTCCGTGGACGAGCTGATCGAGGCGCAGAAGTCCGGCAAGCTGGAGGAGGTCTTCGGCACCGGCACCGCCGCCGTCATCAGCCCCGTGGGCAAGCTGCGCTACATGGACGAGGTCATGACCATCGGCGATGGCAACATCGGCCCCGTGACCCAGAAGCTGTACGACACCATCACCGGCATCCAGACCGGCAGGATCGAGGACAAGTACGGCTGGCGCGTCCGCGCGGACGCCTGAGTCCACGCGTATCAGCTGCCGCGTGCATAAATATCCGGGCCGCCCACAGAGCGTGGGCGGCCCGGATGCGTTGCGGCTTCTTTCGGCTTAATCATTTTGGCATGCCGGTCGGGAAGAGCCGACATTGGGTTATTCCGGAACGTCGCCGCGCAAGTTAGCGTTGACAACGCGCCGGAGACGTGATAGGATGCCTGTGTGCTGAGCATAATATCGGCAAGGAGGTTGAACGCATGGAACTGAAGGGATCGAGGACCGAGGCCAACCTGATGGCGGCATTCGCCGGGGAATCCCAGGCCCGCAATAAGTACGATTATTACGCTTCCCAGGCCAAGAAGGACGGCTATGTGCAGATCGCCGCGCTGTTCGAGGAGACCGCGAAGAACGAGAAGGAGCACGCCAAGCTGTGGTTTAAGCTGCTGCACGGCGGCAAGGTGCCCACCACCACCGCGAATCTGCTGGACGCCGCAGACGGCGAGAACTTCGAGTGGACGGATATGTACGCAAAGTTCGCCGAGGAAGCCCGCGCGGAGGGCTTCGAGGACATTGCCCGGCTGTTTGACGGCGTGGCGGCCATCGAGAAGGAGCACGAGGAGCGCTACCGCAAGCTGTTGAAGAACATCGAGGATGGCGTGGTGTTCTCCCGCGAGGGCGACATGATCTGGCAGTGCAGCAACTGCGGCCACATCTGCGTGGGCAAGAAGGCCCCCGAGGTGTGCCCGGTCTGCAACCATCCCCAGAGCTATTTCCAGATCAAGGCGGAAAACTACTGATAATTGAAACCGCAGAAGTCAAAACGCCCGCAGCCGGGTCCCGGCCTCGAAGGAGGTTTGGGACCCGGCTGCGGGTGTGTCATTGGGGAATGGGGAACGGTGCCTCAGCGCGCCGACCGTTTCGCGGCGCGGCAGAGCAGCAGCGCCAGCAGCACCGTGGCGACGAGGGCGCCGGTCAGCGCCCCGGCGCTGTCAATGCCCACGTCCAGCAGGGCCGGGCCACGGTCGCTGACGAACCTCTGGTGCAGCTCGTCCGTGCCGGCGTAGAGGGTGGCGATTCCCCAGGCGATGGGGATGGAGGGCCGAAGGCGACCGTCGTCCCGCCTGAGGCTGAAGGTGAACATCAGGTTGAAGGCCAGCAGGGCGAACTCGCAGAAGTGGGCGCACTTGCGCACCACGCCGCCCAGAGATTCCAGATAGCTCTGCTGCTCGACGCGGGGCAAGCTTTTGTAGTCGGGACGGACGATCTGGGCGACCTCCAGCGTGACGCCGTCGCTGAGCTCCGAGGATTCCTCGCCGTCCTGCGAGGAAAAGAAGAAGATCAGCACCGCGGTCAGCAGCGCGGCGACCAGGAAGAAACACCTCCAGAACAGTCGGTTTTTCATGGGCATAGGGTGTCCTTTCCGGGAATGCGAACCTATCTTAGCACATTTGCCGGGCGGTTTCAAGGGCGTTCGCCCGCGTTTTCCTCCCGATTGCCGCCTGCGCCAATTTTCCACATTATCGTGCTTGACAATCCGTGGGCTTCGTGCCATAATATCAATGTTCCCCTGTCGGGGACGCGCGTATGCACCCATAGCTCAGCAGGATAGAGCGACCGCCTCCTAAGCGGTAGGTCAGGGGTTCGAATCCCTTTGGGTGCGCCATCGTCCGGTTTTCGGCGGGAGAGGGGTTTTGGCGCACCTTGGGGGATAAGCGAAGGCCATCGCGAGCCAGCGAGCGACAGGGTTCGGCGAAGCCGCGGCGCTGGGCGCCGCATTGACTTGGGATAGCTCACGGGATAAAACCGATTAAAAAAATAGGTATATTGTAAAAAAGCGCAAACCATTGTAACTGAAATATAAACCAAACGTCTATTTACTTGTTTGACAGTGATTTTTCTGCAGTATATAATATATAGGATAAGTATAGCCGAGGAGTATGCCCAGGCGCGAAACCAAGCGCATTTTGGGCGTTCGGTTCCACAGAGGCAGGCGTGCGCGGATGCCGAGATGCCGGCGGCGCGCGGAACCTGCTGCCACAGCCCCGGAAAGAGCCGAGACAGGATCGGAGGGCGAAGCTATGCCTGAAGAAAGCAGTGCCGCGCGGGACGTCCGCGTCCAGACGGACGCAGGGGCGACATTGTCGCGCGATTCTGAGCAGTATGGCTGCCTGTTTTGCAGGACGGGCCGCGAGGAGAGCGTCATACGCCAGCTGGAGAAGCGGTTTCCCGGCATCGAGGCGATCGCCCCGGTGAAGCTGAGGCGGCGGCGCATGGGGGGCATGCTGGTGGACGAGCGGGTATCGCTGTTCCCCGGCTATGTGTTCTTCCGAAATGTGGAACTGGCGACCTTCGGTTTGATGAACCGGCTGGAGCACGTGCTTCGGCTGCTGACCTATCGGGACGGCACCTGGTGGCTGCACGGTTGGGACGAGCAGCTGGCCAGGCGGCTGTTTGAGGCCGGCGGCGTGGTGGGCTATTCCACGGCGTATTTTGACGAAGGACAGCGCATCCACATATTGGAGGGCTTCTTAAAGGATCACGAGGGCTCGATCACCCGGGTGAACCGCCGGGCGAAGACGGCCGAGGTGCGCGTGGATCTGCATGGAAAGCAGTTCTACGTGTGGCTGGGCTTCGAAGTGATCGACGAAAAACACGAAGTGGCCAAATCCGGCGACTGATGGTCGGGGACGGCCTCGATATATTGCAGAACGGCGCCGCCCGGGCAAGAATGCCCCGGACGGTCAAGGGCGTATTTCTAAAATACCTGAAGCACATCTTCGGCGTCTTTGACTGCATTTCTATGTTGGTTTTCCTTGATTTACCACCAGTAAACCTGCGGAAAACCGCCTTGAAATGCAATCAAATCCACTCGAAACTGCATCTCCTGGTATTTAGAAACACACCCTAATTCAAATGAGGAATACGACTGAATGAGTAAAACAAAACTGTCTGGCTGCAGAAGCCGATTGGATCGAGGGTCAGCCATCGCGGCAATATTGATGTTGTACGACCTGCTGGCGATCCACCTGTCCTATTTCCTGGCCCTGTGGCTGCGATTTGACATGAATTATTCCACCATACCCAGGAAATACCTGTACTGCTACACCAAGACCATCACCATCTATGCCCTGATCTGCGTGGCGATTTACTGGGCCTGTAAGATGTACAAGGTGATGTGGCGGTTCGCCAGCGTTTATGAGCTGGTGCGCACGCTGGTGGCCTCGGCGGCGACGTCGCTGGGCTACTCGCTGGTGATCATATTCTTCATCCGCCCGATGCCGGTGCTGTACCACGTGTTCGGCATGCTGCTGCAGTTCATCTTCCTGATCATGGCGCGCTTCTCCTTCCGGTTCTACCGCTACCTCCAGGGCCAGCACAAGCGGGCCGTGGGGCGCTCGGGCCGCGTGATGATCATCGGCGCGGGCCGCACCGGGCAGACCATCCTGCACGACATGAACCACAACCGGGAGATCAGCGACCGGGTGGTGTGCATCATCGACGACGACGCGGGCGCCTGGGGCAAGTTCATCGAGGGCGTGCCCATCGTGGGCGGCCGGGACGAGATCATGAGCGCGGTGGAGAAGTATCGCGTGGGCAAGATCTATCTGGCGATCCCCGGTGCGTCGGTGGCGGACCGGCGGGACATCCTGCACATCTGCAGCGAAACGGACTGCGTGCTGAAGCAGCTGCCCGGCATGTACCAGTTCGTGGACGGCGACAAGATCTCCGTCCGGGCGATGAAGGACGTCTCCGTGGAGGACCTGCTGGGCCGCGAGCCCATCCGGACCGACATGCAGGAGGTCTTCGAGTTCATCACCGGCAAGACCGTGCTTGTGACGGGCGGCGGCGGGTCCATCGGCTCGGAGCTGTGCCGGCAGATCGCGGCCCACAACCCCAAGCTGCTGATCATCTTCGACGTGTACGAGAACAACGCCTACAACATTCAGCTGGAGCTGAAGGAGAAGTATCCGGACCTGAACCTGGAGACCCTGATCGGCTCCGTGCGGGACAGCCGCCGGATGTACGATATCTTCGAGACCTACCACCCCCAGATCGTCTACCACGCGGCGGCGCACAAGCACGTGCCGCTGATGGAGGACAGCCCCTGCGAGTCCATCAAGAACAACGCCATGGGCACCTACAAGACCGCCTATGCGGCGATGGTGCACGGCTGCGAGCGCTTTGTGCTGATCTCTACCGACAAGGCGGTGAACCCCACCAACATCATGGGCGCCAGCAAGCGGCTGTGCGAGATGATCATACAGAGCTTCAACGAGAAGATCAAGGCCGGCAAGGCCAATGAGATCCCCCAGCTGTTCACCCACGAGGGCGTCGAGAACGCCGACAAGGACCTGACGGGCCGGGTGTTCGAAAACATCCACACGGAGTTTGTCGCGGTGCGCTTCGGCAACGTGCTGGGCAGCAACGGCTCCGTGGTGCCGGTGTTCAAGAAGCAGATCGAGAAGGGCGGCCCGGTGACGGTCACCCACCCCGACATCATCCGCTACTTCATGACCATCCCCGAGGCGGTGAGCCTCGTGATGCTGGCGGGCACCTACGCCTCCGGCGGCGAGATCTTCGTGCTGGACATGGGCAGCCCCGTCAAGATCGCCGATCTGGCGCGCAACCTGATCCGCTTGAGCGGCTTCAAGCCCGACGTGGACATCAAGATCAAGTACACCGGTCTCCGCCCGGGCGAGAAGCTCTACGAGGAGAAGCTGATGGCCGAGGAGGGCCTCAGGAAGACCGATAACGACCTGATCCACATCGGCAACCCCATCCCCTTCGACGTCGACGACTTCCTGGTCCAGCTGGGCGAACTGATGGAGATGGCCTACAAGAACCGCAAGGACATCAGGGTGAAGGTGGAACAGATGATGGCTACCTACCATTCTGCGGCGTGAAATCAACTGCTGTTTGAGTGTAATGGCTTACTCCTGGGATGAAGTATCTTGAATAGGTTCTCTTTATCAAACTGATCATGTGGTGGAATGAAACTGATGGGACCTCCATGTCGTGGACTGTTGGTTGAGGCCTTTCCGACGAGAAAATCGTAGGCATATTCAGCTCCGTGGAACGCACCATCCTGCCCCTGGAGGCCCAGAATGAGTACGACATCGTGGCCGGTACCAAGGGCCACCTGGTGGACGCGGAGGCCAACGGCGAGGCGATGCGGGAGTTCCTGCTCGCCGAGGATGAGGGCTGATGAAACACAGTATAGACGAAGTACCGGGCGGAGGGGTTACCCCCTCCGCCCGTGACATTTGAAGCAGAGATTTCTGTATGGGGGAAGCGATGATTTGGAATTTGTAAGAGTCAGGGAAAAGGGAAAAGGAAAAGCAGTTGCCACGTAGGAGCATAACCTTCTTGGCTCCCTTCCCAAGGGAGCTGGCACCGACGTAGTCGGTGACTGAGAGGTCGTAATCCTCAAACATACTGAAAAACAAAGCATTTCTTGAAAGGAATAACCTCTCCGCCTTTGTACCAAAGGATTGATTCTCTGTGCGGCAGTCACTATTCCTTATCCCTTTTCCCTTATCCCTTTTCCTGGGCTTTAGCTCCACAAATTCAAAGTTATCAGTCTACCGACAATTGCAAAAAGAAATGGGGGAAATGCTTATGCAAGGTGAGACCGGCGGGCGAAACCGCGGCGCGTTTTTCGATGAGAACTTTCGGCGGCGCTCCCGCTACCAATTGGTGTTCCTGGTGCTGGTGGCGGCGCTGCTGCTGATCACGGTGCTGAACATCAACACCGGCAGCGTGCCCATTCCGCTGGGGGAGATCGTGCGGATCCTGCTGCGGCGGGCCACGGAGTCCACCCAGTACAGCATCATCTGGAAGATCCGCATGCCCCGCATGCTGATGGCGGCGCTGCTGGGCGGCGCGCTGTCACTGTCCGGCTTCCTGCTGCAGACCTTCTTCGGCAATCCCATCGCGGGCCCCTTTGTGCTGGGCATCTCCTCGGGAGCCAAGATGGTGGTGGCCCTGACGATGATCTACTTTCTGAGCGTGTTCAGCCAGGTGTCCTCCTGGGCGCTGATCGTGGCGGCCTTTGCGGGTTCGCTGATGTCGGTGGGCTTCATATTGCTGATGTCCCGGCGGCTGAAGCACATGGCGATCCTGCTGGTGGCGGGCATCATGATCGGCTACATCTGCTCAGCGGTGACGGACTTCATCGTCACCTTTGCGGAGGACTCGGATATCGTCAACCTGCGCGGCTGGTCCCTGGGCAGCTTTTCCGGCATGAGCTGGGACAACGTCAGCGTGGCGGCGGTGATGGTGGGCGTCACCGCGGCAGCGACCTTCATGATGGCCAAGCCCATCGGCGCTTACCAGCTGGGGGAGGCCTACGCCCAGAGCATGGGCGTGAACATCCGGGCGTTCCGCATCGCGCTGATCGTGGTGTCCAGCATACTCTCCGCCACGGTGACGGCCTTCGCCGGGCCGATCTCCTTCGTGGGCATCGCGGTGCCCCACCTGATCAAGCGGGCGCTGAACACCAGCAAGCCGCTGATCGTGATCCCCGCCGTGTTCCTGGGCGGAGCGGTGTTCTGCATGGGCTGCGATTTGATCGCGCGAACGGCCTTTGCGCCCACGGAGTTGAACATCAGCACCGTGACCAGCGTGTTCGGCGCGCCGGTGGTCATCGCCATGATGCTGCGCCGGCAGAAGGCGAGGTGAGCGCATGGCGGACTATTACTTCAAAACACGGCAGATGACCGTCGGCTACGACGGCGTGCCGCTGATCAGGGACATCACCATCGACATCGCCCGGGGCGAGATTGTCACCCTGATCGGCCCCAATGGCTCCGGCAAGTCCACGATTCTCAAGAGCATCACCCGCCAGCTGAAGATGCTGGGCGGCGAGGTGTTCATCGCGTCGGAGGAGCTGCGCAAGCTCTCCTACAAGGCGCTGTCCACGAAGATGGCCGTGGTGCTGACCGAGCGCATGAAGCCCGAGCTGATGACCTGCCGGGACATCGTCGCCACGGGCCGCTACCCCTACACGGGCCGGCTGGGCATACTGACGGAGGAGGACGAGCTCAAGGTGGAGGCGGCCATGGCCGCCGTGCACGTGCTTGAGCTGCGCAACCGGGACTTCAACGCCATCAGCGACGGCCAGCGCCAGCGGGTGCTGCTGGCCCGGGCCATCTGCCAGGAGCCGGAGATCATCGTGCTGGACGAGCCGACCTCGTTCCTGGACATCCGCCACAAGCTCCAGCTACTGAGCCTGCTGCGGGGCATGGCCCGGGAAAAGGGCATCACCGTGATCATGTCCCTGCATGAGATCGACCTGGCCCAGAAGATCTCCGACCGCATCGTCTGCGTGAAGGGAGACCATGTTCTCAGCAGCGGCACGCCGGAGGAGGTGTTCGGCGAGGACGCCATGCGGGAGCTGTACGGGATCGACCAGGGCTATTACGACCCGATGTTCGGCAGCATCGAGCTGCCACGTCCCGAAGGCGCTCCCGCCACGCTGGTGCTGTCCGCCTGCGGCACGGGCATTCCCGTGTACCGCATGCTGCAAAAGCGGGGGATCCCCTTCGCCGCGGGGATCCTGTATACCAATGACGTGGATTACCGGTTGGCGCGCTTGCTGGCCGCGGAGGTCGTCGCGGAGGAGCCCTTCATGCCCATCGGCGACGAGGCGTTTCAGAAAGCCCTCGCGTGGGTGGAAGCCTGCGGGCAGGTCATCGACGCCGGCGTGGCGCTGGGGGAGACGAACCGGCGCATGGCGGAGGTCATCGATGCCGCGAAGCGCGCGGGGAAATATATTACAGTAGAAGATTTTGCCAAGCGTCAATAGACAAAAAGCGGGGGAGGCGAGCGCCAATGTCACTAAGATAGGGCAACGAGGGGCACGAACAAGCGAGTTCGTGCTCC
>JAUMVG010000124.1 GCA_030530315.1 Clostridia bacterium
CATCCTGGACACCCCCGGCCACCAGGACTTCTCCGAGGACACCTACCGCACCCTCGTGGCCGCGGACAGCGCCGTCATGCTGATCGACAACGCCAAGGGCGTCGAGGAGCAGACCATCAAGCTGTTCAAGGTCTGTCGGCTGCGCTCCATTCCCATATTCACGTTCATCAACAAGATGGACCGCACGGGCCGCGATCCCTTTGAGCTGATGGAGGACATCGAATCGGTGCTGGGCATCCGCTCCTGCCCGGTGAACTGGCCCATCGGCATCCACGGCGACTTCAAGGGCGTGTACCACCGGGACACCCGGCTGATCGAGCTGTATACTGGCGGCGACCACGGCCAGGCGCAGGTCAACGTGGAGACCGTGTCCATCGACGACCCGGCCTGCCCGGACAAGATCGGCCGGACCTACTACGACAAGCTGATGGAGGACATCGAGCTGCTGGACGTGGCGGGGGACGAGTTCGACCTGGACAAGATCCTCTCCGGCCAGTTGACGCCCATGTTCTTTGGCTCCGCCACCAACAATTTCGGCGTGGAGCCCTTCCTGAACCGGTTCCTGACCTACACCAAGTCGCCCACGCCCCGCGTGGCCGAGGAGGTCGGCCCCATCGACCCCGCGGACGAGAAGTTCACTGGCTTCATCTTCAAGATCCAGGCCAACATGAACCCCGCCCACCGGGACCGCCTGGCCTTCATGCGGGTGTGCTCCGGTGTGTTTGAAAAGGGCATGACCGTGTGGCACTCCTCCACGGGCAGCCGCGTCAAGCTGGCCCAGCCCCAGACCTTCATGGCCCAGGAGCACGAGACCGTGGAGACCGCCTATCCCGGCGACATCATCGGCTTGTTCGACCCCGGCATCTTCCGCCTGGGCGACACCATCTGCACCGGCAATCCCGTGCGCTACAGCGGCATCCCGCTGTTCGCGCCGGAGTTCTTCTGCCGGGTTTCCCCCGAGGACTCCATGAAGCGCAAGCAGTTCCTGAAGGGCATCAACCAGCTCTCCCAGGAAGGCGCGATCCAGACCTTCAAGCGGCCCAACATCGGCCGGGAGGAGATGATCGCCGGCGTCGTGGGCGTGCTGCAGATGGACGTGCTGGAGTACCGCCTCAAGAGCGAGTACGGCGTGAACATCACCCGGGAGAACCTGCCCTTCCGCTTTGTGCGCTGGGTCGTGGAGACGCCCAAGCCCCTGGACCGGCTGCGGCTGACCTCCACCACCGCCATCGCCGAGGACCGCGTCGGCCGCCCGGTGCTGATGTTTGAAAACGAGTGGTCCATTCGCCTGGCCGGCGAAAACAACGAGGGCCTGGTCCTCGCCGAGACCGCCGACCGGATGACCGCCGACGAGATGGTGGACTGAGTCCACATGCAATTGCTGCCGCGCTCTAAGACGGTCGCGCCGGACCATAGATTCAAGTCCGGCACGCCCTTCGGAGGACCGGCACCTGTATTGATTGCGGATGATCCCGCCCCGAAGCCGAACGGCATGGCTTCGGGACGGGCGTTGATCCAAGAGATAGTGTATTCTCTGAAACCGGAAAGAGGGTTTTTCTTTGAACATTACCAGAAATGATCTTCGCAACATCGCCATCATTGCCCACGTCGACCACGGCAAGACCACCCTGGTGGACGAGATGCTGAAGCAGGGCGGCGTGTTCCGCCAGAACCAGCAGGTGGCGGACCGCGTGATGGACTCCAACGACCTGGAGCGCGAGCGCGGCATCACGATCCTCTCCAAGAACACCGCCGTGCACTACAACGGCGTGAAGATCAACATCGTGGACACCCCCGGCCACGCCGACTTCTCCGGCGAGGTGGAGCGCGTGCTCAAGATGGTCTCCGGCGTGCTGCTGCTGGTGGACAGCTTCGAGGGCCCCATGCCCCAGACCCGCTTCGTGCTGAAGAAGGCGCTGGAGCTGAACCTGAAGGTCATCATCGTGGTGAACAAGACCGACCGGCCCGACGCCCGCTGTGAGGAGGTCGTGGACGAGACGCTGGAGCTGCTGCTGGAGCTGGACGCCAACGACGAGCAGCTGGACAGCCCCATCATATTCGCCTCCGGCCGCACCGGCACGGCGTCCACCGACTGGAAGGAGCCCGGCAAGGACCTGCGGCCCCTGTTCGACTGCATCCTGGAGCACATTCCCGCCCCCGAGGGCGACCCGGACGGCCCCCTGCAGCTGCTGGTGTCCACCATCGACTACAACGACTACGTGGGCCGCATCGGCGTGGGCCGCATCGAGCGCGGCGCCATCGAGGCCGGTCAGATGGCCATCCGTTGCGTCTACGATTCCTCCTTCGTCTCGCCGCCGGCGCGCCTGGCGGGCCTGTTCACCTTCGACGGCCTGAAGCGCGTGAACGCCGAGCGCGCGGAGGTGGGCGACATCGTGGCGGTCTCCGGCTTCACGGACCTGCTCATCGGCGACACCATCTGCCCCCAGGCCATGGCGGACCCGCTGCCCTTCGTGAAGATCGACGAGCCCACCATTTCCATGACCTTCTGCGTCAACGACAGCCCCTTCGCCGGCACCGAGGGACAGTACGTCACCTCCCGCCACCTGCGCGCGCGCCTGGAGAAGGAGGCCCTGACGGACGTCTCCCTGCGGGTGGAGGAGACTGAGAGCACCGACGCCTTCCGGGTGTACGGCCGCGGCGAGCTGCACCTGTCCATACTGATCGAGACCATGCGCCGCCAGGGCTATGAGTTCGCGGTCACCAAGCCCGTGGTGCTGTACAAAACCATCGACGGCGAGAAGTGCGAGCCCATGGAGCGCCTGGTGTGCGACGTGCCCACCGAGTTCTCCGGCGCCGTGATCGACAAGATCGGCCGCCGCCGGGGCACGCTGCTGTCCATGAACGGTGAGGACCGCATGCGCCTGGAGTTCATCGTGCCCTCCCGGGGCCTGTTCGGCTACCGCAGCGAGTTCCTCACCGATACCCGCGGCGAGGGTGTCATGAGCGCTGTGTTTGAGGACTATGAGCCCGTCAAGGGCGACATCCCCACCCGCAACAGCGGCGCGCTGGTGGCCTGGGAGGACGGCATCTCCACCTCCTACGCGCTGTTCAACATCCAGGACCGCGGCGAGCTGTTCATCGAGCCCGGCGTGAAGGTCTACAACGGCATGATCATCGGCCGCAACTCCCGCCCCGGCGACATCGATGTGAACGTGTGCAAGAAGAAGCACATGACCAACAGCCGCAACTCCGCTGCCGCCGAGGAAGCCCTCAAGATCACCGGCGTGCACATCCCCACGCTGGAGGAGGCCATGGAGTTCATCGACGACGACGAGCTGGTGGAGATCACCCCCAAGTCCATCCGCATGCGCAAGAAGATCCTCGGCACCGAGGCGCGCAAAAAGCTGGAGGCCCGGAAGAAGAACGCCTGACATCAGAAAAAGAGACCGTATGCGATTGCATGCGGTCTCTTTTGAGTTTGGAGGGGTTTATTTTGTATTGTATTATTTCAGGGTTATTTGATCAGCCTCGAACAGCGGGACGGTTACGTCGTTTCCCATTAAAGCGCTATAGGTCAACAGACCCTGATACTGCCCATAGACGGTAACGCTGTCGTCCTCAAGGATTCTTGACTCGCCGGCGGAACGCTTGTAGTTTACCATTACGACATCATCGTACCGGCTTCTCGTTGCGATTCTCATTTGCACGGAGGTTGTTCCATCTGAATTCGAACTCTCCAGCACTTGGATTACTTTGCCGGAGAACGTATAGTATTCGCCAGTATAATTGTCGGGGTTGCGGGACAACTCCTTGAAATTCATTTTGGTTCTTCACGGAAAGTTGTGGGATTGTAGCCAAGGAACAGGTAGAGCAAG
>JAUMVG010000053.1 GCA_030530315.1 Clostridia bacterium
TTACTTTATGAGGGTAGAGGCAACAGATTCTTCGCTTCGCTCAGAATGATGATTGCGGGATGTCCGTTGCTTTGCGAGGGTGGAGGCAACGGATTCTTCGCTTCGCTCAGAATGACGACGGCGGGATGTCCGCTTTCCTGGACGAAGGCGAGGACGTGTTGTTTGTCTTCAACCTGAGAATTGCGAAGCCCTGCTCGCATGCCAATGAAAATTCCCGGCGCTTGAATCAGAGGCGCCGGGAATTGATACCAGGAAGGCGGCAGCAGGAGGGGTTGAGCGCCCTGCGCTCAAAGGCGGCAGCAAATGGATGCCGGCACTGCCGGCCCCGTGCGCTTGAATCAGTGGCGCACGGGATTGATACCAGGAAGGCGGCAGCAGGAGGGGTTGAGCGCCCTGCGCTCAAAGGCGGCAGCAAATGGATGCCGGCACTGCCGGCACTCAGAGCGCTTGGTCGCGCGCCAGCTGGCGGTTCTTGTAGGCAGGGTCGCCGGTGACATCCTTCAGCACGGTGATTTCCGGCGGGGTGGGCAGGCCGGCGCTGGGGGAGTACATGAACAGCACGGCCCTTTCGGCGCTGAAGGGATACACGTCCAGCTCGAAGCGGCAGCCCGAGTAGAAGAAGCGGTACTTGGTCTTGCGCACGCTGTGCAGGGCGCTGTCGCCCTCCATCAGATAGCGAATGTAGGCCTTTTCGGAGATCGGCTTTTCGGTGACCCAGCGGGCGCCGTCCTCCATGGTGTGCTTTTCAGTGTAGAAGTAGAGGTAGTCCTCGCCGTTCTTCTGCTGGCGGATGCGCCGCTCCACGCCGGGCTGGGAGACGTTCAGGTAGGTCTGCATCATGTCCAGGGCCAGGGCGTTGTAGCGCTGGGTCAGGGCTTTGACGTCGGGCATTTCCACCAGGAACTTGCGCTTCTCGACCATCGGCTCCGGCTCGCCCAGCACGCGGTAGATCTCCCGCATGGCGTGGTTGATCTTCTCCTCGAAGTTCACGGAGTTGTCCACGATGCGCAGGTTGGGATGCCCGCTCCAGGCCCGCAGGGTGCGGTCGTCCATCTCCCGGGCGTACTCCAGCGACTCCGTGCGGGCGGCATTGCCCAGGTTGTAGGCGAACTCCGCGCCCTTGGCGCAGGTGACCAGGTGGATCACGGCGTCGTAGCCCGCCAGCACCCCGGCCTCGGTGCGGCCGTCGAAGCGGGCGAGGACCTCCCGGAACTCATCGTCGGTGATGTAGGCCTTGTCGTCCATCAGGGCGCGGTCGTAGATGATCAGCACGTTGTCCTCGGGCACCACCTCGGCGGCGCGCAGGGCCAGCTGTTCCTTGTGGATCTGGTCCGCGATGACGAAGTCCTGGAAGGCGAGCATCGACATGCAGCCGCCGAAGGGGCGGATGCCGAAGCCGGAGATCAGCTCCGTGGCGGTCTCCGGGATGGTGATGACCCGCCAGCCGTCCTCCTGCTTGAATTCGTGCAGCACACGGCTGATCAGCGTGGTCTTGCCCGCGGCGGGGCCGCCGGTCAGCACGATCTTGGTGATTCTCTTCGCCATGGGATTCGTTCCTCCTGTCGTCGTCGGGCGTGGTTCAGTCGAAAAGGTGCGCCATGAGCTCAGGCACCGTCTTGAAGTACAGGTCGCAGTTGTCGCGCATGAAGCGCTCGATCTGGGGAATGTCGTTGGCCCAGCCGGCCGCCGCGAAGGGCACGCCCGCCGCCCGGGCCATGTCGTAGCCGGGCTTCAGGTCGTCCAACACCAGCAGCTGCTCCGGCGCGAGGCGGTAGTCTGCCATGATCCGCTCCAGCGCCCAGGGGCTGGGCTTGCGCTGCTCCGGCGGGCATTCCCAGCCGAAGACCAGGTCCGGCTCCGGCAGGCCGTTGGCCCGGTAGTCCCGCAGGATGTTTTCCCGGTAGGAGTGGGAGATGACGCACAGCAGGCCGCCCTGGCGCTTCTGCTCCAGCAGCACCTCGCGGATGCCCGGGTAGGCCTGGGGCACATGGTCCTGCACAAAGGCGTTCCAGTATTCCTGCTCGTGCTTCATCTGGGCGTCGCTCATACCCACGTCGTCCCGGAAGAAGGCCACCACGCCCGGGTCGAAGTTCTTGATGAAGTACTCCTCCAGCGTGCAGCGATAGTCCGGGAAGTGCTCCCGGGTGTACTGCACGAAGCAGGGGTAGTGCACGGTGGCCGTGCTGTTGACGACGGTGTCGTCGTGATCGACGACGAGACAGGGATATCTCATGGGCCCTCCTTGCGGCGCGTAAAGTGCATATATGAATGAATTAGACGAATGACGGCGAAAATCCTGCTTTCTTCGCGGGAAAAAGCGGAAAAACAGAGAGACGCCGCGCCCTGGAGGGAAGCCAAGCTGCCCCTTCCTCCCTTGACAGTGCCTGCCGATCCTGCTATGATGAAACCATCATCGAATGACGCCCGTGAATACGGCTTCGGAGGGATAAAGAATGATCACGGTCAACCTGTATTATACCGGTATAAACGGCGCCGCCCGGCGCTTTGCCGAGGAAATGGAGGCCAGCGGCACCGCCGACGCCATCCGCGCCGAGGCGGGCAACCTGCGCTACGCCTACTTCGTGCCGATGGACGACCCGGAGACGGTGCTGCTCATCGACAGCTGGGAGAACCAGGAGGCCATCGACCGGCACCACGCCTCGCCGATGATGGCGACCATCGCGGCGCTCCGGGAAAAGTACGACCTGCACATGCGGGCGGAGCGGTTCATCGGCGCCGGGGACGCGCCGGGGGACGAGCGGTTCCTTCGCAAGTGAACGACAACAAGTACAGAGGATGGAGATGAAGAACCCATGTTGAAGGACCAGGGCTTTTGCCCGGCGTGCGGCGCAAAGCTGATCGAGAAGCCGCTGGACGGGGAGGGCGTCGTGCCCTTCTGCGAGGAGTGCGGAGCCTTTCGGTTTCCCCAGTACAACGTGGCGGTGAGCATGATCACCCGCGACCCCGCCACCGGGAAAATACTGCTGATCCAGCAGTACGGGCGGCCCAGCTATATCCTCGTCGCCGGGTATGTCAACCGGGGCGAACAGGCCGAGCACGCCGTGGTCCGGGAGATCCGGGAGGAGACCGGCCTGACGGCTACCGAGGTGCGCTTCAACCGCACGAAGTTCTTCGAGCCGTCCAACACGCTGATGATCAACTTCACGGCCTTCATACGCGACGCCGGGGAGCTACACACCAACGCCGAGGTGGATCGGTACAGGTGGTTCACGCCCCGGGAGGCCCGGGAGAACATCCGGCCCAACAGCCTCGCGGCGGAGTTCCTGAACGCCTACCTGGACGGAGAGGGACTATAACGGGCCGCAGCAGCGGGCGAGGGGACCATGCGGGCAAATGCAAGGGGACTTCTGCCGCCGACAGAAGTCCCTTGAACATTCATTATACAGATAAAGAAAAGCGCTTCAGATCTTTCGATCTGAAGCGCCTTGGTACCGCCACGGGGACTCGAACCCCGGTTTTCGCCGTGAGAGGGCGACGTCTTAACCGCTTGACCATGGCGGCATACCTGGCTGCCGAACCTGGATTCGAACCAGGACTAAATGAGTCAGAGTCATTCGTGCTACCTTTACACAATTCGGCATCGTCAACCGGACACGACGTGCCCGACCGACAAGAGATATTATATATGCCAGCGGAGAAAATGTCAAGGCGTTTTTGCAAATTTATCTGCATTTTACCTTTTGAATGCATGCGGAAATTAAATATTCGTAAATGGGGTCAAAGTGCTTGCAAGTTTTGTTTGAAAGGTTTATGCTGGTATTGAATGGGAACAAAGTTCCCAACTATGTCAGTAAATAAGGAGACGGAGCCCATGAAAGCCGTTAACATCAAACTCAGCCTGGCAGAGAATGTCAAGACCTTCGTCAACATCGCCAATCGGTATCCCTATGATATCGACCTCCGCGTGGGTCGCCACGTCGTAGACGGCAAATCCATCCTGGGTATCTTCAGCCTGGACCTGTCCAAGCCCATCACCCTGGAGGTCTATGCCGACCATTGCGACGACCTGATGGAAGAGCTGAAGCCCTTCATCATCGGCTGAGTTCGTGCATCGGAAATATGAGCCGCCCCAGTAAAAGGGGCGGCTCATATTTGTGCGGGGCAGGGGCTACAGCCTGCCTTTGAGAAAGGCGACCGAGATGGAGCAGGCCTCCCGGATCATGAAGTGGAACAGCGTCGGGCCGGTGTATTCCGCGGCGATGCCGTGGGCGTTGACCAGGCCGGCGCGCTTCGCCAGCCGGAGGGAGCGCCAGACGTGGTAGTTGTTGGTGATGATGCCGATGGCGGCATCGTCTCGATCGATCAGCGCCTTTGTGTTGGCGATGTTCTCGGCGGTGTCCGCGGACTGATCCTCCACCCATATGCGCTGGGGATCCACGCCCCGGCGCACCAGCTCGTCATGGATGCACTGGGCCTCGCTGATGGGCTCGTCCGGCCCCTTTCCGCCGGTGGCGATGATCACCGCGTTGGGGTGGTCGTCCAGGCAGGCCATCACGGCGTTCAGCCGCCGGGTCAGCGCCGGGCTGGGACCCTCGGGGTTCACCCGGGCCCCCAGCACCACCAGGTAGTCCAGGTTGGCCGGGGCCGTGGCGTGCATGTCGCTGATCACCAGCGATTCCAGCGCGATGAGCGCTGCCAGGCCCAGGCACAGCAGGCCGCGCCAGGCCCAGCGCACCCAGGGGGGCAGCTTGATCAGCGTGGAGAGCCCGGCCGCGATCAGTAGCGCGCCCAGCACGGGCCAGATCCAGCTGATGCTCAGGCCAAACCGGGAGTAGCCGCCGATCACCAGGAAGTAGATGAAGCAGGCCGCGCCGAGGATCAGGTAGATGGATCGCAGGGTTTTCATGATGCGTGTTTCCTTTCATTCGGGGCAGTGGCGGACGCCCGGAAAATCGCGAGGGGGCTGTCTCAAAATGCATGGCGCTACAAAAGCAGCTGCAGGGGCGCCGATGCGGCGTCCGCCTGAGTACATTGCGTAGGTTGTACCCGGGCGTGCGGCGAGTCGCCGCCCTTACATTTGCATATCTGCCGTATGTTAATGCATTTTGAGACAGCCCCCTTGTCCGCGCTTATTCCGCGGGATGGGAGAAATGGCCGTCCACAACGTCCTGGAGGGAGATGCTGCTCAGGTAGTCGGTGATCACCTTGTCCAGGCCCAGCCAGACGGGCAGGGTTTGACAGTAGCTGCTGCGCTCGCAGGTGTTCTTGCCCTTCTCGAGGCAGGTGACCGGCGCCATGGAGCCCTCCACCACCTGCAGGATGTCGTTTACGGTGTAATCTTCGGTCGGTTTGGCGAGCATGTAGCCGCCCTGATAGCCACGGACCGCCCTGAGCATGTCGGCCTGGCTGAGATGCAGCGCGATCTGTTCCAGGTATTTCTTGGAGATACCCTGTCGCGCGGATACGCCCTTCAAGGTCACGTAGCCGTTCTTCTGGTTTTCCGCAATATCCACCATCATCCGAAGAGCATAACGGCCTTTGGTTGATATTTTCAATTCTTCAGCCCCCTACTGAATTATGTATAGTATACCCCTTTCAACAAACACACCCCTGCGGGAAATGGTGCGTTGTATCGCCTCCTTACGCCCGGCGCAGCTGAAACTGAGCGCTTTCGTCACAGCCGTATGATTTCTTGAAAGTGGTACAATATTTCGATCAAATCATAGCATATATCCGGGGGAAATGCAAGCCGACGCGTTACCGCGGTGACACCCCACCTTTGCGAAGGGACGGCGCCAAGGGGGCATCATCGACGGACGGCTGGGGTTCCGCCAGCCATGACCCGCAAAAACCATGGCAGTCCGCCGGGGGATGCGCGCCTCTTGCGAGCCGGATCCGGTCCAAATACTTCCCGTCGGGCAAGGCGTTGTTTTCAGCGCGGCCCAATGCGCGATTGCGCCGGATACAGGTGCGGACCTATAGATTTTTCCTATAAGCTGATATGCATTTCGAATATTGGACAAATCCATACCCCGGTGGTATACTGATATTCGTCTGAAAGAAAGGGGGCGTGCCCGGTGGAAAAGCGCGCATATGTATCCCGCGCGGTGCTGCTGAGCCGCTGTCGAATGTGCCGGTGATTGAAAGGCACGCTCTCGGCAACCCGAAACCATGAATTGATACAGGAGGTAAACCCCATGAAGATCCGCAAACTGTTCGTCGGCCTGCTGGCCGCTGTCCTGGTCCTCTCTTCCGTCGCCGCGCTGGCCGATATCACCATCGGCGTGCCGGATGACACCACCAACGAAGCCCGCGCGCTGCAGCTGCTGGCAGACAACGGCATCATCGAGCTGGCCGAGGGCGCGGACGAAACCGCGACCAAGGCGGACGTCATCGCCGACGGCATCGAGATCGTCGAGGTGCAGGCCGATCAGCTGGTGAACCAGCTGCCCGACCTGGACTACGCCGTGATCAACTCCAACTTCGTGCTGGACGCGCTGGACGCCGGCTTTGAGATCAACACCGCCCTGCTGACCGAGGTGGAGGAGAAGTACCTGCCCCGCGCCAATGTCATCGCCGTCAACGGCGCGAATGTCGACGCCGACCTGACCAAGGCCCTGGTCGCCGCGGCCACCAGCCAGCAGGTGAAGGATTACATCGAAGCCACCTACGCCGGCGCGGTGCTCTCCGTGGTGGATGAGCCCACCGACGGCTATGACCCGGATGTGGACTACGACGCCCTGGCCGGCACCACCCTGGTGATCGCCGCCACGCCCGCGCCCCACGCCCAGATCCTGGAGATCGTGAAGCAGATCCTGGCCGAGAAGGACATCAACCTGGATGTGGCGGTGTTCACCGGCTACACTGAGGAGAACCCCGCCGTCGACGCCGGCGACGCCTACGCGAACTACTTCCAGCATCAGCCCTACCTGGACGAGTATGTGGCTGAGACCGGCGGCAACGTGGTCAGCGTGGCCGTGGTGCACACCGAGCCGATGGGCCTGTACGGCGGCAAGCAGGCGGACCTGAGCGCCCTGGGCAAGTAAACGAGCGGCGCCCGCGGGCCCGGCGGCGCCGGACCCATTCAGCCGCGCATCATTGACAAACTTTGGGGGCTATTGATCCGAGCCCCCAAAGTTTTTTGTTTCACCGCTGCGGCGGTCAATTTGACCTTGCAACCGCGTCTGAACTCCCTTATAATATACAAAGAGGCAATATCGGGACATGCCGGTTTCCGGCGCGTTCCTTATCAAGCAAAAAGGCGGAGATACTATGATTGAGCTTCGCAACCTGTCGAAGAGCTTTGTCACGGCGGACGGGCCCGTGGAGGCCCTCAGGCACGTGAACCTGACCGTGAACGACGGGGACATCTACGGCATCATCGGCATGAGCGGCGCGGGCAAGAGCACCCTGGTGCGCTGCATCAACATGCTGGAGCGGCCCACCGAGGGCAGCGTGCTGCTGGACGGGCAGGACTTGGGCGCGCTGAGCAAGAAGGAGATGCAGCAGGTGCGCCGGAAGGTGACCATGATCTTCCAGTCCTTCAACCTGCTGATGCAGCGCACCTGCCTGCAAAACGTGATGTTCCCGCTGAAGCTGGCCCATACGCCCAAGGCCCAAGCCGAGGCCCGGGCGAAGGAGCTGCTGGCCACCGTGGGCCTGCCGGACAAGGCCAATGTCTACCCGGCCCAGCTCTCCGGCGGCCAGCAGCAGCGCGTGGCCATCGCCCGCGCCCTGGCCACCGAGCCCCAGGTGCTGCTGTGCGACGAGGCCACCAGCGCCCTGGACCCCAAGACCACCCAGTCGATCCTGGAATTGATCCGCCAGATCAACCGGGATACCGGCATCACTGTCATCGTCATCACCCACCAGATGAGCGTGGTGCAGGAGATCTGCAACCGCGTGGCCATCCTGGAGCACGGCACCGTGGTGGAGGAGGGGGACGTCAGCCAGGTATTCTCCCGCCCGAAGGCCGCGGCGACCCGGGCCCTGGTGTTCCCGGAGATGTCCGGCGGCGAGGGCCAGCTCTCCTCCGGCTACGGCCAGCTGGTGCGGCTGGTGTTCGAGGGCTCCATCACCACCAACAAGCCGCTGATCGCCTCCATGGCCATGGAGTGCGGCATCGCGGCCAACATACTGGGCGCGTCCACCCGCACGGTGGGCAAGCGGGAATACGGCTACATGCTGCTGGAGATCCCCGGCGGGCCGGATGAGCTGGCCCGGGCGCTCAAGTACATCTCCACCGTGCCCAACGTCGTGGCGCAGGTGGAGGCGGAATACTCCGGGAAGGAGGCGGCGAAATGAATCAGTTCGCGCTGGCGTTCACGCCTGAAAAGCTGCAGGAGGCCTGGCACGTATTCCTGACCGAGTTCCCGCTGGGCCTGTGGGAGACCGTCTACGTGACGGTGCTGGCCACCTTCTTTGCCATCGTGCTGGGGCTGCCCCTGGGCATCCTGCTGGTGACCGGCGATGAAAAGGGCATCCGCCCCCTGCCGAAGCCGCTGATGAAGGTCATCAACGTGATCATCAACTTCCTGCGCTCGGTGCCCTTCCTGATCCTGATCGTCATGGTCATTCCGCTGACCCGCGCGATCATCGGCACCTCCATCGGCTCGGTGGCCTCCATCGTGCCGCTGGTGGTGGCGGCCTTCCCCTTCGTGGCCAGATTGGTGGAGTCGTCGCTTCGGGAGCTGGACCCCAACATCATCGAGATGGCCCAGAGCATGGGCAGCTCCACGATGCAGATCATCTTCCGGGTGATGCTGCCGGAGAGCGTCCCCTCGCTGGTGACCAACTTCACCCTGGCGATCACCACCATACTGGGCTACACCGCCATGTCCGGCGCGATGGGCGGCGGCGGCTTGGGCAAGATCGCCATCAACTACGGCTATTCCCGCTATAAGTACGCGGTGCTTTACCTGGCCGTGATCGTGCTGGTACTGCTGGTGCAGGTGTTCCAGAGCATCGGCACGCGCCTGGCGGCCCGGCTGGACAAGCGCATCAAGAAGTAGAAAATCGCCGACGGATGAAACGGAAAGGGCGCGCCCCGCGTCCAATGGATGAGCGCTTTATGGAACGACACGGACAACTTCGAGGAGGTAGTATTATGAAGAAGCTGATCACTCTGCTGCTGGTCCTGGCTCTCATGGGCTGCGCGGCCCTGGCCGAGGCACAGGCGTTTTCGTTCAGGAACGGCGTCGCCTGGGGCATGACCCAGGACGAGGTGCTCGCCGCGGAGGGAAACCCGAACTACGAAGCCTTCGATGCGGGCGACGGCAGCATGACGGGCATTGAGATCGACGATGTGACCGCCGCCGGCGTGGAGGCTGAACTGATGTACAACTTCATGAACGGCAGCCTGGTGATGTGCGGCTACGAGTTCGACGCTGATGACGTCACCATTGACGCGCTGGCGGAACAGCTGACCGGGAAATATGGCCCGGAGAGCGAAGCGGACTACGCGGCCATCGTGGAGATCTATAATATCATGTTCGGGCCGGGCCGCATGACCGAGGAGTTCCTCTCCGGGCGTTCCCCGCGCTGCTGGCAGCTGGAGGACGGCACGATCCTGCTGCTGATCGCCTACAGCGACGACGATATCGATCTGGCATACATGGACGGCACGGGCCTCCGCGCCAGCCAGTCGGTGGACGAGCCCGCCCCGGCCCTGACCCCCGACGGCCTCTGATCCCTGGAATCGGGAGGTGGGCTCGACGAGGCGCTCCCGCGCTTCGACGGCGGCCCGCGAAGAGGCACCATTTCAGGACGCTTTGACCCTGTGATTCCACGACAAAGCCACCCCGTTTCCAGACGCAGTTTGCTCTGGAGGCGGGGTGGCTCTTATACCTCAGCCCTTCGCCGTGCCGGCGAGCCGCTTCAGCTCCCGTTCGCAGAAGTCGCACAGCTCTCCGGCGAACTCGGCGTTGGCCGCCTCGGCGACGATGCGCAGCTCGCTCCGGCGCTCGTCGGGACAGATCCAGGCCCAGCCGCCGTCCCGGCAGAGCCGCATGCCGCCGCCCAGCTCCACCTGGGCCTCCCGCTGGGCGAGGGCGTGGAGCACCCGGCCCGTCTGGGCGGCGGCGACGGGCACACTGCGGCTGCTCCGGGACACCGCGGGCATGCGCCGCCGCCATTCGGCCAGGGAGAGCCCCGCCGCCGTCAGGGCCCCCAGGGCGGCCAGGGCCGCCGAGATGCCGTCGGACTGGAGCAGCCATTGCAGCGGGTGCCGCTCTGCCAGGGCGTTCATCCACAGGGCGGGCTCGCCGGAGAGGTACTCCGCCCGGGCGCCGTACTGCCCGGCCAGGACCTGTATGGCCCGGGTGGCCTGCACCGGCAGCAGCAGGGCCCGCTCGCCGGATTCCAGCGCGGTCCAGGCCACCAGCAGCTGCACCTCGCCCTCGTCCAGCGGGCCGGCGCTGTCCGCCAGGGAAAAGCGCTGGCCGTCCTCCGAGAGCTCCACGGCCACCTCGCCCTGTTCCAGCGTTGTTGCGGCTTTATCCCCGGAATCCGCCCCTGGCGCAGCCGCGTCGCCGGACGGCGCTTCGTCGATGCGGACGGAGAGCCCCGCCCGGATGAAGGCGCGCTCCGCCAGGGAGAGCGCCAGCGCACCCCCGGACCGCAGCACCACCCTCGGCGCCCGGGCCGGGTTAGCGGCAAAGCGGGCCGCCGCGCCGGCGACGTAGGCGGTGTCCGTGGGCCCCGGGTCCGCGGTGAGGGGCGTCGCGCCGGAGAAGGGCGCGGCGTAGTCCTGCCGGATGTTGTGGGCGGCGATGGCGCGCTGCTGTCCGTTAGGGAGCCGCGCGCCCAGTCGGTTCAGCGGCAGCAGGCTGTCCGCGAGCACCAGCGCCGCGCAGTCGCAGCCCAAGGCGCGCTGGGCGGCCCGCAGTTGGGGCAAAATGCAGACGCCCGCGTCCACCACCCGCGCGCCCTGGGCCATGGCCCCGGCGGCTGCCGCGTGCCACAGGGCGGCCGCCCGGCCGCCCTCGCCGCGCCCCAGGAGCAGTTCTCGGGGCTTCAGGACCGAGACCACGGCCTGGGCGGCGCGAGCCGCCTGGGCGGGGCCGCCGATCTCCAGCGCGCCGGCGACGAAGCCCGGCTCCCTGCGCCTGCCCCAGACCAGGTTGGCGTCCAGCCGTTCGCCGTCGGCGGCGCGCTTTTCCGGCCACAGCTTTACGCCGGGCAGCAGCACGGTCCGCTCGCCTGCCACGGAGCCCGTGCCCAGGACGCTCTCCTCGTAGGCCTGCGCGCCGGGGCCCAGCGCCGCCCCAGCGGCCAGCACGCATCCCCGGGCCTGGGCGCCCGCCTCCAGGCGCGCCCCGGGCCACAGCACGGAGCGCTTCACGCTGGCGCCTTCGCCCACGACGCAGCCGCTGCCGAGGACGCTGCCTGGCCCCACGTAGGCGCCTGCGAGCACCTTCGCGTCGGGGCCGATCAGGCAGGGGCCCTCCAGCACGGCGGAGCGGTCCACGGCGGCGCCGGGCATCAGCGTGACCCGAGCCTCGGGGATCAGTCCATCCAGGCGTATGCGCCCCTCCAGGGCGTCCGCGTGGGCCGTGAGGTAGGCGCGGATGTCGCCGATGTCGCACCAATAGCCCTGCATCACGTAGCCGAATACCGGAAGCCCTTCCTTCACCAGGGCGGGGAAGAGGTCGTGGCCGAAATCGCAGGGGCGTTCCTCGGGAATGCGCCGGAGGACCTCGGGCTCCAGGATGTAGATGCCGGTGTTGACGGTGTCGGAGACCACGTCGCTCCAGCCGGGCTTCTCGTGGAAGGAGCGCACCCGGCCCTGGCCGTCGGCGCAGACCACACCGTAGTCCATCGGATTGTCCGCGTGCTTGAGCACCAGCGTGGCCAATGCGCCGCGGCTGCGGTGAAAGGCGATGGCGTCGGCGAGGTCCAGGTCTGTGATGCCGTCGCCGGAGAGCACCACGAAGGTCTCGTCCAGGAAGTCCGCGGCCTGGCGGACCCCGCCTGCCGTGCCCAGCGGGGTCTTCTCCAGGGTGTAGCGCAGGTCCACGCCAAAGTCGTCCCCGGAGCCAAAGACGTCCATGATGGCGTCGGGCAGGTAGCCCAGCGTGGCCGCGGCCTGGGTGATGCCGTGTCGCTTCAGCAGCGCCAGGGCGTACTGCATCACGGGCCGGTTCATCAGCTTGATCATGGGCTTGGGGCAGTCGCAGGTCAACGGCCGCAGCCGCGTTCCCTCGCCGCCCGCCATGATGATCGCCTTCACGAATACACACATCCTTTTCAATGACGATAGAGTACCAGCGTGCGTTATTCTGGGCCGGGAATGTCCGGTTTATGCGCGAGATTTGTACGTTTTTTGTCACAGGCGCGGGTCTGGCGGCGTGTTGACGGAGGCTGTGTAACGGGTTATACTATAATTACATATGATGTAAAAGGGGGATTATGAATGTTGAAGCGGGTTTTTGCGTGCCTGTTGGTCGCATGTCTGCTGCTGGGAATGGGCGCGATTGCGCTGGCTGAGCCCGAATACATTGGAGATATGACCGTCATCAAGTGCAAGGAGGCCGTGAACCTGCGCGAGGGTCCCAGCACCGATACGCCCAGCTTGGGCCTGGTGCCCCTGGGCACGGTGGTGACCGGCTGCACCCGGGAAGCCGGGCAGGAGTGGGTGCATGTCAACTTCGGCGGCACTCTGGGCTACATTCGCGGCGACTTCCTGGAGGCGGTGCCCGTGCCCGAGACGGTCTACGCCAATGAGTTCACGATCCTGGATGAAGCGGTGAAGGGCCTGCACATCCTGGCGGACCAGCAGTACGCCGACGGCGGCGAGCAGCTGCAGGTGGTCTGCATCGACGGCAGCGGCCGCGAGGTCTGGCGGCAGGAGACCGCCACCAGCGACGTCACCGAACTGACCCAGACGGACGCCTTCATCGGCGGCACCTTGGACATGCCCATCGTGCTGATGTACAACGCCGAGCAGGGCCTCACCGCCCTGGACGTGGCCACCGGCAGCGTGCTGTGGACGCTGAGCCGCGACACCGTGCACCTGGGCGCGAGCATCTCCCGGGCCGTGGATGCGGGCGGGACGATGTACATCGGCGGCTACTACGGGCCGGACCCGGTGGCCATCGACATGAATGGCAACGTCCTCTGGCAGTCCGACTCCGGCAGCGACGACATCTTCTGGCTGTACAGCATGGAGCTGCGGGACAACGGCATCGCCTGCCACTACGGCAGCATGGGAGAGTCGGATTCCGGTTGGGTGCTGTACGACTTCAACGGCCAGGTGGTCGAGATCACCTCCGACTGATCCGGCACTGACGGGCCTGGATATTGACGGGTAAAAAAGATCCTTCCCTTCGGCCAGGATGACGCGCGGGTTACCGCTGTCATTCTGCAAGAAGGGAAGGATCTTTTTTGGCTCATATAAACAGCCGGGGATGGCCCAAAACAACATCATTGCATAGCCATACCGCAGGGACGGCAGAAATGCCGCTGGGAGCGGACCCTCCGCCTGAGGGCGGACCCTCCGCCGCGGGCGCCAATTATGGCGCCCCGACGGCGTATCGCGAATCATCGTTCGGGGAATTTCCTTGCTAAACGTTGTTTTGAAACGGCCCGGCGGCGCTTGCGCCGAATCATTACAGGATGTACTTGCGCACGTCCTTCTGGTGGATGTCCTCGCTGAGCTGGGCCTTGACGTACTCGGCGTTCACCTGCACGGTGATCTGGGGAGCGTCGCCGCCGCCGGCGTTGAAGGCGATGTCGTTGAGGATGCGCTCCATCAGCGTGTGCAGGCGGCGCGCGCCGATGTTTTCGCTGGATTCGTTGGCCTGCCAGGCGTACTCGGCGATGACGGACAGGGCGGAGTCGTCGAACTCCAGGGTGACGCCGTCCACGCCCAGCAGCAGCTGGTACTGGCGGATCAGGGCGTTCTCCGGCTGGGTGAGGATGCGCTTGTAGTCCTCCACCGTCAGCGGCTTCAGGTCCACGCGCACGGGGAAGCGGCCCTGCAGCTCGGGGATCAGGTCGGTGACCTTGGACACGTGGAACGCGCCGGCGGCGATGAACAGCACGTGGTCGGTCTTGACCGGGCCGTATTTGGTGTTCACGGTGCTGCCCTCCACGATGGGCAGGATGTCCCGCTGCACGCCCTCGCGGCTGACGTCCGGGCCGTGGCCGCCTCCGCGCCCCGCGACCTTGTCGATCTCGTCCAGGAACACGATGCCGTGCTGCTCGGCCCGCTCGATGGCCTCAGAGTAGACCCGATCCATGTCGATCAGGTTCGTCTCCTCCTCGGCCAGCAGGATCTTCCGGGCCTCCCGGACCTCCACCTTGCGCAGCTTGGTCTTCTTGGGCAGTATGCTGCCCAGCACGTCGTTCATGTTCATGTCCATGCCGGGGATTTCAGGCTGCGGACCGTGCTCCTCCACCTCGACCTCCACCAGCTCGTGCTCCAGCTCGCCCCGGCGCAGCCGCGTGCGCACGTCGTCCTGCCGCAGGGCCAGCTTGTTCCTGTCCTCGGGGGACAGGTCGGGCTGCTTGGGCTTGTTGCCCAGCAGGATGTCGATGGGGTTGGCGGGCTTGCGCTTCACGCTGTCGGTCAGCAGCTCCACCAGACGGTCCTCCACGTTGGCCTCGGCGCGGATGCGCACGCGCTCGGCGTGCTGCCCCTTCACCAGGCGAATGGCGGCCTCCACCAGGTCGCGGATGATGCTCTCCACGTCGCGGCCTACGTAGCCCACCTCGGTGAACTTGGTGGCCTCCACCTTCACGAAGGGCGCGTCCACCAGCTTGGCCAGCCTGCGGGCGATCTCCGTCTTGCCCACGCCGGTGGGGCCGATCATCAGGATGTTCTTGGGGGTGACCTCCTCCCGGATGTCCTCCGGGAGCTGGGCGCGGCGGTAGCGGTTGCGCAGGGCCACGGCCACGGCGCGCTTGGCCTCGCCCTGGCCGATGATGTAGCGATCCAGTTCGCGAACGATCTCGCGGGGGGTTAACTCTGTCATGGCGATTTCCTTTCGGTGATCTTGGTTTGTGGGCGTATTTAAAGGGTGCATTCCGCTTCAAGGACCGTCCATTCATCCCGGGGGACTTCGCGGATGACCTCAAAGCCGTTCTTTTTCCAGAAGTGATTTGATTGGGGGTTGGCCTTGTCGATGGCGAGCCGGACGGCCCGCAGGCCGTTCTGCTTCAGGTGGTCCTTGATCTCCCGGATGAGGGTGCTCCCCAGCTGCCTTCCCTGGAAGGCGATATTCATCATAAAGAAGCCGATATAGGCGATGTCGCCCTCCGGGTAGCCGTCGATCAGGTCCATGACCGCCACGAGGACGTCGCCCTGATAGAAGCCGACATAGTATTTGCGGGATTCGTTGATCCCCGGCGGCGTGATGTGCATGTCGCTGAGGACCTGCTCCCGCGTGGGCTCGGCCGCGCAATAGCGGTAAAACAGCTCGTTTCCCTCGCAGAGCGCGAGCACGGCATCTGCGTCGGGGTCCGACAGGCGGCGAACGTCGTATTGCCGGCTCAACGACCGCATGTCTATCATGGCGCACCTCGCAAGAGATGGGGGAGGCGGGAGTGTCACTTCAGATACTTCATTATATCCTCGCACACCGCCTTGAAGTTCCGATTCACGTCTGCATTGGAGTAGCGAAGTACCAGTAGTCCCAAACCGGAGAGATATGCGTCTCGCTCTTGATCAGAGGCGATGGCTTCTCCTTCGTAGTGCTGTGAGCCGTCCAGTTCAATGACGAGCTTTGCGTCGGCACAGTAGAAGTCTGCGATGTAAGGACCAAACTGCTTTTGCCGTCGGAACTGCGCCGAGCAGGTTTTGAGAAAACCATACCAGAGAAAGCGTTCCTGCGGGGTCATCTCCCGTCGCAGTTTTTGGGCGAAGCGTTTGTTTTGGTGGTCATAGAGATATATCCTGGACACGTTGGGACACTCCAATGGTTGTTGGGAGATAAACCTCATCCGACCCCGCTTGCGCGGGGCCACCTTCCCCAAGGGGGAAGGCTTTTGGAAAACGACGGATGGAGACACCTCCCCATGAGGGAAGGCTTTCGGGAAACGACGGATGGAGGCTACCTTTCCCAAGTGGGAAGGTTTTAGGAAAAAACGATGGCCGGAAGTGCCTTCCCCTTTGGGGAAGGTGGATTTTCACGCAATCGCTTACGATTGTGTGAAAATACGGATGAGGTTGACATGGCAGGATGGATGTATTTCCACCAGCCCCCTCGCCACTTCCATACCCGTCACACCGTCTCCACGATGATGTTCCCGTTGGTGTACACACAAATCTCGCTGGCGATCTCAAGCGCCTTGCGGGCGATGTCCGTCGCGGAGAGGTCCGTGTTGCCAATCAGGGCGCGGGCGGCGGCCAGGGCGTAGTTGCCGCCGGAGCCGATGGCCAGCACGCCGTCGTCGGGCTCGATGACCTCGCCGGTGCCGGAGATCAGCATCAGGTTGTCCTTGTCGGCGCACAGCAGCAGCGCCTCCAGCTTGCGCATGGCGCGATCCATGCGCCAGTCCTGGGCCAGCTCCACGGCGGCCCGGGGCAGGTTGCCGGAGAATTGGGTCAGCTTGTCCTCGAACTTCTCGGACAGGGCGAAGGCGTCGGCCACGCTGCCGGCGAAGCCGATCACGACCTTGCCGCCGAAGATGCGCCGCACCTTCCTGGCGGTGGCCTTCATGATGGTCTTTTCGCCCATGGTCACCTGGCCGTCGCCGGCGATGGCGATCACGCCGTCCTTCCTGACGGCGCAGATGGTGGTGCCGCGAAACGGGCTCGTGGGTTCATAGCTCATAGTCTCTGATCACCTCGTTCAGTGTGTCGATGGCGGTCTCGCTCAGCTTTTCGTAGCGGCTCCTCTTGCCCTTCACCTTGAAGGGGAGGGACTCCAGTATGCCGAAGTTGGCGTTCATCGGCTGGAAGTTGGGGGTGGGCGTGGACACGTGCCGCGCCAGCGCCCCCAGGATGGTCCTGCCAGTGAAGTCCGGCTCCGGCTCGCCGCGCAGGGCCTTGGCCAGGCCCACGGCGGCCACCAGGCCGCTAGCGGTGGACTCCATGTAGCCCTCCACGCCGGTCAGCTGTCCGGCGAAGCGGGTCAGGGGATGGCCCTTCATGGCGTAGTTCGCCCCCAGCACCTGGGGGCCGTTCAGGTAGGTGTTGCGGTGCATCACGCCGTAGCGGGCGAATTCCGCGTGCTCCAGGCCGGGGATCATGCCGAACACCCGCTTCTGCTCGCCCCACTTCAGGCGGGTCTGGAAGCCCACCAGGTTGTACAG
Organism: Clostridia bacterium; assembly: GCA_030530315.1. Lineage (GTDB taxonomy): Bacteria > Bacillota > Clostridia > Christensenellales > Aristaeellaceae > UBA2862. Next base: position 17,218 of record JAUMVG010000053.1, read on the forward strand.
CGTGCCCTGGACGTTCTCCTGGCGCAGCTGGACTACGGCGTAGGGCTCCTTGCCGGTGCGGGGATCGACGAGTCCCACGGGCTTCAGCGGCCCGAAGGCCAGCGTCTGGCGGCCCCGGGAGGCCAGGATCTCCACCGCCAGGCAGCCCTCGAACACCAGCTTCTTCTCAAAATCGTGCAGCTCGGCCAGCTCCGCGCCGACCAGCGCGTCGTAGAAGGCGTTGTACTCCTCCTCGGTCATGGGGCAGTTCAGGTAGTCGTCCGTGCCCTTGCCGTAGCGGGAGGCCCGGAACACCTTGTCCATGTCCAGAGAGTCGGCGGTGACGATGGGCGCGGCGGCGTCGAAGAAGTTCAGCGCCTTGGAGCCGGTGCGCGCCGCGATGGCGTCGGTCAGGGCCGGGTCGGTCAGCGGACCGGTGGCGATGATGGCGGGCTCCTCGGGGATGTCCGAGACCACGGCGCTCTCGAAGGTCACCAGCGGGTGATGCTTCAGCGTCTCGGTGATGGCGTCTGAGAACCGGTCCCGGTCCACGGCCAGCGCGCCGCCCGCAGGCACGCGGCTGGCTTCGGCGCAACGCAGGATCAGGCTGTTCATGGCCCGCAGCTCCGCCTTCAGCAGTCCGGAGGCGTTGGAGAGCTGCTCCGCCTTCAGGGAGTTGGAGCAGACCAATTCAGCAAAGCCCGGGCTCTTGTGGGCCGGGCTGTATTTGAGGGGCTTCATCTCGAGAAGGCGCACCGGGATGCCCCGGTTGACCAGCTGCCAGGCCGCCTCGCAGCCCGCCAGCCCCGCGCCGACGACGGTGACGGCTTTATGCATGGGCAGGTATCTCCAAAGTGATTGTTTGTTTAATTGAGAATTGAGAATGGAGAATTGAGAATTCAGGAGGAAATCCTTGCGGATTTCTTCTCATAGATGATGGCAAAAGATCCTTGAAGCTATACTGTGAGGATCAGTCAAATCCCGCAGGGATTTGTTCCGCCATTTTCAATTCTCAATTCCCAATTCTCAATTGTCTTATCAGGCTTCTCCGTCCTCGCCGGATGTATTCTCCACCTGCACGCGGTGGCGGCAGGTCTCGTTGGCGCAGACGTGGTAAAGGTTGTCCCGGCTGTGCTTGAGCACCATGTAGCTGCCGCAGACGGGGCACTTGTCCGCCACAGGGCGGTCCCAGGACACGAAGTCGCACTCGGGATACTTTTCGCAGCCGTAGAACTTGCGGCCCTTGCGGCTGATGCGCTCCAGCAGCTCGCCGCCGCACTTGGGGCAGGGCACGCCGATGTTGTTGGGCAGCGCCAGCGTGTGCCGGCAGGTGGGAAAGTTGGGGCAGGCCAGGAAGCGGCCGTAGCGGCTCATCTTGTAGACCATCATCGCGCCGCACTTCTCGCAGGGCACATCGGACACCTGGTCCTCGATGGCCACCTTTTCGATGCTGGCTTCCGCCTTCTCCAGGTCCTTTTCAAAGGGGCCGTAGAAGTCCGCCACGATCCTGCGCCACTCGGCGGTGCCGGCCTCCACGTCGTCCAGCTCGTTCTCCATGGTGGCGGTGAAGGCAACGTCCACGATGTCCGGGAAGTTGTTGCACATCAGGTCGTTGACGATCCTGCCCAGCTCCGTGGGAATCAGCCGCTTGTTTTCCTTGGCGATGTAGCCGCGGCGGCCGGTGATGGTGGAGATGGTGGGGGAATAGGTGGAGGGGCGGCCGATGCCCTTCTCCTCCAGCGTGCGCACCAGGCTCGCCTCGGTATACCTTGGCGGGGGCTGGGTGAAGTGCTGCTCGGCGTTCATCTCACCCTGAATGGCGGCCATGCCCTCGGAGAGCTCCGGCAGGCTGTTGTTCACCGTCTCCTCCTGGGGGTCGTCCACGCTCTCCACATAGACCACGGTGAAGCCCGGGAAGCGCAGCTTCTGGCCGTTGAAGTGGAACCGGACGCCGGTGTCGCCGTCGATGTCCACGGCCAGGGTGTCGTACAGGGCGGGGGTCATCTGGCTGGAGACGAAGCGGTCGTAGATCAGCTTGTACAGCCGGTACTGGTCCCGGGACAGGGAGGCCTTGATGCTCTCGGGGCGGCGCTCCACCACGGTGGGGCGAATGGCCTCGTGGGCGTCCTGGGCGCTCTTGCGGGTCTTGTAGACGTTGGCCTTTTCAGGCAGGTAGGCTTCGCCGTAGCTCTCCAGGATCAGCGCGCGGACGGCCTCCAGCGCCTCGTCGGCGATTCGGGTGGAGTCCGTGCGGATGTAGGTCACCAGGCCCTGGGAGCCCTCGCCGGCCAGTTCCACGCCCTCGTAGAGCTGCTGGGCGATCTGCATGGTCTTCTGGGTGGAGAAGCCCAGCTTTCTCGAGGCCTCCTGCTGGAGGTTCGAGGTGGTGAAGGGCGGGACGGGCAGTCTGCGGCGCTCGGCGCGCTTGATGGCGCCCACGGAGAACTTCGCGCCCTCGCACTTCGCGATGATGGCGTCGGCGTCCTCCCGGGTCTTCAGGTCCTGCTTCTCGTCGCCCATGCCGGTAAACCGGGCGGCGACCTCCGCGTCGCCGATCCTGAAGGCGGTGGAGAGCGTCCAGTATTCCTCGGGGATAAAGGCTTCGATCTCGGCCTCGCGGTCGCAGATGATCTTGGTGGCCACGGACTGCACGCGGCCCGCGCTCAAGCCCTTCTTGACCTTCTGCCACAGGATCGGGCTGATCTTGTAGCCCACCAGGCGGTCCAGCACGCGGCGGGCCTGCTGGGCGTTCACCAGGTCCATGTCGATCTTGCGCGGGTTCTTCACCGCGGCCTTCACGGCCTTGCTGGTGACCTCGTGGAACTCGATGCGGCAGGCCGACGTCTCGTCGATGCCCAGCACGTTGGCCAGGTGCCAGGAAATGGCCTCGCCCTCGCGGTCCGGGTCTGTCGCGAGGTAGATCTTGCTGGCGCTGCGGGCTTCCTTGCGGATCTTCGCGAGGATCTCGCCGCGGCCGCGAATGGTGATGTACTTGGGTTCAAAGTTATTTTCCACATCCACGCCGATCTGGCTCTTGGGCAGATCGCGGACGTGTCCCTGGGAAGCCTCGACCTTGTAGCCGCGGCCCAGGAACTTGCCGATCGTCTTTGCCTTCGCCGGGGATTCGACGATGACGAGCTTGCTTGCCATAGATTCCTCCAAATAAAGGGAACAGGGAACAGCGGTCGGGGAACAGCGAGCCGTCCGGGAACCGATGTCCTTTCCTCTGGTTTATGCGTATGAGCGGTATTGACCGCCCGGGACCTTTTCTATTATTCCCCGAAGTTCCAGTATTGTCAAGTGGGAATTTAATTTCGCGGCGGGGAAGCCGGTCAGGGCCGACAGTTCGTCGAAGGTAAGCGCCTGTTCCCGCAGCGGCTCCACGATCGCCGCCTCGTCGGCGTCCAGCTCCACGGGCTTCGCCTCCCGGCGCGGGTCGTCTCCGGGGCGCTGGGCCCAGCGGTAGTGCTCCAGGATGTCCCAGTGGCACAGCGCCGGGAACGCGCCCTCCAGGATCATCCGGTTGGGGGTGGCGCTCAGTGGGGAGTAGATGCTCCCGGGCACGGCGAACACGTCCCTGCCCTGCTCCAGGGCGAAGTTGACGGTGATCATCGCGCCGGAGGCCTTGGCCCCCTCCACCAGCAGCGTGCCCTCGCACAGCCCGCTGATGATGCGGTTGCGGGCGGGAAAATTGCCGGGAGCGGGCGGCGTGCCGGGCAGGTATTCGGAGATCACCGCGCCGCCGGAATCGAGGATCTCGGCCATCAGGCGGTCGTTCTCCGGTGGATAGACGATGTCCACGCCGCAGCCCAGCACGGCGATGGTGCGGCCGCCGCCGTCCAGCGCGCCCCGGTGGGCGCAGGAGTCGATGCCCCGGGCCATGCCGCTGACCACGGTGACGCCGTTCTCGGCCAGCCCCTGGGCGTATTCCCGGGCGGCCCGCTGGCCGTCCCGGGTGCAGCGGCGGGAACCCACCACCGCCAGCATCCGCTCGCCATCCAGTTCGCCCTCGCCCCGCACGTACAGCGTGGGCGGGGGATCGTAGATCGAGGCCAGCGCCGGGGGATAGGCGTCGCTCAGCCGGGTGACGGCCCGCGCGTTTAGTCGGTCCAGGAGGCCGAACAGGCGGTAGAAGTAGCGCTCGTCCCGGGCGGCGCGCAGCTTTTCCAGCACCGGCGCGCCGAGGAACTTCATGTCCAGCGGCGTCAGCGGGCCGCCCAGGGCGTCCCACACGCTGCGAGCGTCCTCATACAGCGCCAGCAGCCGGTAGAACTTCTTCGGGCCGATGCCCTCCACGCTGGACAGCCAGATCCAGTACTGCTCCATGGCGGTGTAGTCCATTGCGCACCTCCGGGCGTCTGTGGGGGTCGTTCAATGCGGGTGCTATTTCGCCTTCTTGCGGAACACGAACTTGCCCTGCATGATGAAGCTGAGGGAGAACAGCAGCACCTCGGTGACGATCTTCGCCAGGGCAAAGGGCCAGCCCAGGGCGGTGAAGCCGTGCATCAGCAGCAGGTTCAGCGCCAGTATGGCCGCAGCCAGGGCGACGTACTTGGCGATGGCCTTGCCCAGGCTCTCGTTGCCCTTGAACACCACCTTGCGGTTCACGGCGAAGTTGACGGAGCCGCTGACGACGCGGGCGACGATGACGCTGAAGTTCAGCGACAGCGCGGCGGGCCAGGGGGAGGTGATGCCCTTGAGCAGCAGCGCCAGCAGGTAGTCGATCACGAAGGCCAGCAGCGACGAGGCGCTGAACTTGAGAATGCACAGGTAGATCTTCAGGGAATCCTTGAAGGGGTTGAAGTGGGAGGAGGCGTTGTCGTTCAGGTAGACCGTCTCGATCCACTCCTCGATCACCGGCATGCCCGACTGGGCGGCGGTGAGCAGCATGTTGATCTCATACTCATAGCGCTCGCCGGGGACCTCCGCGAAGCGGGCCATGCCCGTCCGGCCGAAGGCCCGCAGGCCGGTCTGGGTGTCGTAGACCTTCACGCCGCTGGCGATGGCGAACACCTGGCGGGTGATGCCGTTGCCCAGCCGGCTGCGCAGGGGTACCTCGCCCTCGAACTTGCGGCTGCCCAGCACCAGCGCCTCGGGGTTTTTGGCGGCGGTCTCGCACACCTTCAGGATGTCCCCGTAGCGGTGCTGGCCGTCCGCGTCGGCGGTGACGGCGTATGCGCACTCCGGGCAGTGGTCCAGCACGTGGCGGAAGGCGGTCTTGAGGGCGGCGCCCTTGCCCCGGTTCTCCGGGTGGCGCAACAGCGTCACGCCCTGGGGCAGGGCGTCGAACACGGGCCGGAACGACTCTCCGCTGCCGTCGTCCACGACGATGGGCAGGAAGGCGTCGTTGCCCTCGAACTGCTTCAGCAGGCCGATCAGCTCCTGGGCGGGCTTGTAGGCGGGTATGATCAGTGCGGTTTTCATCGTATTTCTCCTCATCACCCCGGCGCGCCGGGGTCAAATCACGCGCCTTTCGACGCGAACGGGTGTCCTTTTGGAAACTCTTGATAGATCATAACACAAACGCGGGCAAATGACAAGAAAAACCCGCGCGGTACAGGCACAATGTCACTAAAATAGCGACAAGGTAAAAGGACTGATGAAGGAGCCGGCAAT
>JAUMVG010000054.1 GCA_030530315.1 Clostridia bacterium
GACGCCATCTGCCACGGCTGCACCGGCAAGGGCAACGACCAGGTGCGCTTCGAGCTGGCCATCAAGGCCTTCGCGCCGGACATGCCCGTCATCGCCCCCTGGCGGATCTGGGACATCAAGGGCCGGGACGAGGAGATCGACTACGCCGAGGCCCACAACATCCCGCTGAAGATCAGCCGGGAGACCAACTACTCCAAGGACAAGAACATGTGGCACCTGTCCCACGAGGGCCTGGAGCTGGAGGACCCAGCCAATGAGCCGAAGTACGCCGGCAACATGGAAATGGGCGTCACCCCCGAGGAGGCCCCGGACGAGGCCGAGTACGTGTCCATCGACTTTGAAAAGGGCTGGCCCGTGGCCGTCAACGGCGAGAAGATGGACGCCGTGGACCTGGTCTGGAAGCTGAACGAGCTGGGCGGAAAACACGGCGTGGGCATCATCGACATCGTGGAAAACCGGCTGGTGGGCATCAAGTGCCGTGGCGTCTACGAGACCCCCGGCGGAACCATCCTCTACTTCGCCCACGAGATGCTGGAGCAGCTGTGCCTGGACAAGGCCACCCAGCACTACAAGCAGCGCATGGCCCTGGAGTACGCCGACCTGGTGTACAACGGCCAATGGTTCTCCCCGCTGCGCAAGGCCATGACCGCCTTCTGCGAGCAGACCCAGCAGACCGTCACCGGCACCGTGAAGCTGAAGCTCTACAAGGGCAACATCATCGGCGCGGGCATGACCAGCCCCTACAGCCTCTACGATCCGGAGATCGCCACCTTCGACGAGGACAACGTCTACGACCAGACCTGGGCCGACGGCTTCATCACCCTCTATGGCCTGCCCACCGCGGTGTACGCCCGGATGAAGGCGAAGAACGGCCTGTAAGGACGCGTGCCCCGGCGCGCGCGGCGGAGAGACGGCTGACGGGCCAACGCCGCGGCGTGTGAAAGGACAAAAGGGCAATCATCGCAGGGGCGCCGAATGGCGCCCCTGTGGCTATGCATTCCCCTCCCCTGCTCGTGCTGTCCCGAGTGGAACAGCATGCGCAGATGGGATGTGCGCACAAGTCGGCACGCGGTCATCTCGATCGAAACGTCGGCACGAAGCGCTTGCGGCTCCCACCCCTCCGAACGCCCCCACGCGTCATCCTGAGCGGAGCCGCGCAAGCGGCGCAGTCGAAGGATCTTCACGCCAATGGGCATAGGCACCATGCGCGTAAAATCGAAAACTTGCGAAGGGCATGGCCTCCGTGTATAATAATGAAAAAGCGATTTCAAGGAGGCTGAGCACATGGAACGGAGCAAGCTGTATGACAGGATCGCCGGATGCCTGATGGCCGGAGCCCTGGGAGACGCGCTGGGCTACGCCATTGAATTCAGCGGCTGGAGCTCCATCCAGCGCCGCTATGGCGAGGACGGCATCCGCGCCATGCCCGTGGAAGGCGACGGCAAGGCCCGCATCTCCGACGACACCCAGATGACGCTGTTCCCCAACGAGGGCATGGTGCTGGGCTACTGGCGGGCCGACGCGCGCGGCATCGGCGCGGAGGTGGAATACTACATCTATCACGCCTACCTGTGCTGGTACATGACCCAGGGCTGCCGGCCCCCCGAGCGGCCCCTGTGGGAGCCCGTCAGCAAGCTGCTGCAGACGCCGGAGCTGAACACGCGCCGGGCCCCGGGCAACACCTGCCTGGCCGCCCTGAGCAGCGGGAAGATGGGCAGCGTGGACGAGCCCGTCAACAATTCCAAGGGCTGCGGCGGTGTGATGCGCACCGCCCCGCTGGGCTTCATGCGCTGCTGGGGCTCCGCCCTGGAGAAGGGCGCCGAGGCCGCGGCCATCACCCACGGCCATCCCGGCGGATGGGCCCCCGCGGGCATGCTGTCTGACATGGTGCAGCGCCTGGTCTACGATGACTCCGACGCGCCGCTGAAGGACGTGGTGCTGGCCTCCCTGCAGGCCACCGAGGAGCGCTGGGACCTGCCCGGCGTCCACAATTTCGCCGAGATGGTGAACAAGGCCGTCCAATACAGTGCCACCGACATGCAGGACGTGGCCGCCATCCACGCGCTGGGCGGCGGCTGGGTGGGCGACGAGGCCCTGGCTATCGCCGTCTACAGCTGCCTGAAGCACCCGGACGACGTGAAGGCTGCGCTGATCAGCGCGGTGAACCATTCCGGCGACAGCGACTCCACCGGCGCCATCGCCGGCAACATCCTCGGCGCGAAGCTGGGCCTGTCCGCCCTGCCGAAGGACTGGATCGACCAACTGGAGCTGACGGACGTGATCCTGAAGCAGGCCGAGCTCATGACGGACGCCGCCGCGCACAGCCTGCACCTGTCGTGACTTGCCAGAGGCTCAAGGAGGGATCCCCATGAAGAGATTGATCGCGCTGCTGCTGGCGCTGCTCATCGTCATGCCCTGCGCAATGGCGGAGGAGGACCCCAACGCCGCCCTGGTGGACATCGCCCGGGAGGTCGCGCCCCGGCTGAGCGGCCTGTGCGCCATCGAGGGGTATCCGGAGCTGTTTACGACCAACGAGGACATCCTCGACCTGGTCCGCCAGTGGGGCGGTGACTGGCCCGCCGAAACGCCCCCGGTCCGCGCCGGCGCGGCCTTCGTGCCCCAGTCCGCCACCGACGCCCTGCTGGGCATCCTCGCCGGCCAGGGCCTGATCGCCCCGGAACTGGCGTATTACGGCGACTTTCTGCTGACACGCATCGCCACGGTTCCCGCCAGCACGCTCAATGCCCAGCAAGGCACGAACTGGGTGGCGGCCAGCGCGATGGCGGGCTATTCCGAGGTCCGCGCCATGGACGTGCCCGAGAACGGCTGCGCCTGGGTGCTGCTGGACTACGGTTCGGAGCATCCGATGGTGTTGGTCAGCTTCTGCCTGCGGGCGGAGGGCACAGCCTCCATCAACGCCGCCTTCGTCGATCCCGGCGCCATCGCGGAGCCGGTCTTCGCCGTACTGAGCGGCGCCGTCGACCTGAAATCCATGCTCACGGGCCTGGCCCTCGGCGCCCTCTCGGCGGAGAACGAGGCCGCAGAAACCCTGAACGCGCTGCTGCCCCTGCTGGATGAGCTGCGCCTGAGCGCTTACTGACGGCGACGGCCGGGAGCCCTTCGGCTTCCGGCCCGACCCATCTTCCGAACACAACGACTACGGATAAAGGAGAAACAAATTTATGAAGCTATGGGCGGGCCGCACCGGCGGCGACGTGGACGAGCGCCTCAGCGCCATCAACAACTCCATCGGCTTTGACAGCCGCATGTTCCGGCAGGACATCACCGGCTCCATCGCCCACGCCACCATGCTGGGCAAGGTGGGCGTCATCACGCCGGAGGAATCCGCGCAGATCGTGGAGGGCCTGAAGGGCATCCTGGCGGACATCGAGTCCGGCGCGCTGGCCATCGACATGACCTGCGAGGACATCCACACCTTCGTGGAGGCGACGCTGACCGAGCGCATCGGCACGGCGGGCAAGAAGCTGCACACCGCCCGCAGCCGCAACGACCAGGTGGCGCTGGACATCCGCATGTACCTGGCGGACGAGATCGACCGGCTCTCCGGCCTGGCGAAGGATCTGATCGCCGCCCTGTGCGACGTGGCCGAGCAGCACCTGGAGACCGTGATGCCCGGCTACACCCACCTGCAGCGGGCCCAGCCGGTCACCCTCGGCCACTACCTGATGGCCTACGCCCAGATGCTGCTGCGGGATGTGGACCGCCTCGCCGACTGCAAGACCCGCACGCTGGTGCTGCCCTTGGGCAGCGGCGCGCTGGCTGGCACCACCTATCCGCTGGACCGGGACTATACCGCCGAGCTGCTGGGCTTTAACGGCATCTCGCTGAACAGCCTGGACGGCGTCTCCGACCGGGACTTCGCCCTGGAGCTGCTCAGCGACCTGTCCATTCTGATGATGCACCTGTCCCGCTTCAGCGAGGAGATCTGCCTATGGTGCAGCTGGGAGTTCAAGTTCGTCACCCTGGCGGACCGCTTCTCCACCGGCTCCAGCATCATGCCCCAGAAGAAGAACCCCGACATCACGGAGCTGGTGCGGGGCAAGACCGGCCGGGTCTACGGCGACCTGATGACCCTGCTGACCGCCATGAAGGGCCTGCCCCTGGCCTACAACAAGGACATGCAGGAGGACAAGGAGGCCCTGTTTGACGCCATCGACACCGCCGACCTGAGCCTGTCCGTGCTGGCCCCGATGCTGCGCACGGCCACCTTCCACCCCGCCAACATGAAGAAGGCCGCCGCCGCCGGATTCATCAACGCCACCGACTGCGCGGACTACATGGTTCGCAAGGGCGTGCCCTTCCGGGACGCCTACGGCATCGTGGGACGGCTGGTGAAGCACTGCATCGAGCGCGGCCTGACCCTGGAGGAGCTCACCCTGCCGGAGTACCGGGAGTTCAGCCTGGTCTTCGACGAGGACGTCTACCAGGCCATCGACCTTTTGACCTGCGTCTCTCAGCGCAAGCTCCCCGGCGGCCCCGCGCCCGAGGCGGTCCGCGCGACCATCCGCGCGACCCGGGAGAAGCTGCAATAGTCCAAAGACAAAAGATTGGCCCGGAACGCTGTTTTTACGGCGTTCCGGGCCCGTTTTTTGTTTGTTTGCGGCGGTCAGGCCAGCAGCACCTCCACGCCGGCGCTTCGCAGCGCCTCCAGCTCGCCGGCATCGGCCTCGCGGTCGGTCGCCAGCATCAGCGGCGCGGCGGCGGCGCACATGCGCACAAATCCCGTGCGCCCCACCTTGGTGTGGTCGGCGACGATCACGCCCCGGGCGGCGCGCTCCAGCATGCCCCGGGAGACCGCGGACTCCTCCGGGTGGCAGATCGACACGCCCTCGGCGGCGGAGATGCTGTCCACGGAGACGATCGCCCAGTCGGTCTGATAGCGGCTCAGCTGGTTCAGCGCGTCCTCGCCGGAGGTGAAGTCGCCGCCGGCGCTCACGCTGCCGCCCAGCAGCACAACGTGGAAGCGGTCGCACAGCATGGCGGCCACCGGCGGCGAATTGGTGACCACCGCCAGCTCCCGGAAGCGCCTCAGTTCGACAGCCACGGCCCTGGAGGTCGTGCCCGAGTTGATGAACAGTCGGTCGCCGTCCCGGACGCGCTCCGCGAGGGCGCGCCCGATGGCCGCCTTTTCCCGGGACCAGCTTCCGAAGCCTGCCTCCTGCTCCACGGCCCTGGCGCCGCCGCGCACGCGGCGCAGGCGGTTCTCCCTTTCCAGGGCCGCCAGGTCGGTGCGGATCGTCACGGTGGTGGCGCCCAGCGCCTCGCTGAGCTGCTGGACGGAGACCTGGCGGTCCCGGTCCAGCAGCTCGAGGATCCTCGCGCGGCGCAGATCAATTTTCAGTGTCTTTCCAGCCATGGGCGTTCTCCGGGCAGGCGCGGGTTCAGCGCTTCTGCTGCAGGGTGTAGTGCACGTCCTCCGCTTTTTCCTCGTCGGTGTACTTGCGCAGGGTGTTGATGACCTCGCCGTTGTTCCACTTGCGGTCCTCCACATCCTCGGTGGTGCCCATCACGGTGATGTTCAGCTGGCGATGGCGGGCGCGCACGTGGTCCCAGTCGACGAAGTAGATATGGGCGAACTCGCCGCCGTCCAGCACGCCGTCCTTAATGGTCAGCGCCTCGCTGCGGCCGAAGAACACGCTGCGCAGGTGGCCGTCGGTGTTCATGGAGGTGAAGTCGCCGGGCTCGTTCACGAAGCGGCCGTACTTGAGGTGGATCGGGCCGGGATGGCGGTACTGGTGCTCCTCGGCGAAGTCCGGGATCATCTTGCGCATGATGTCCAGCAGGTCGTGCTGGAGGTACTCCAGGTCAAAGCTGTCGATGTCATGGGAGCACTCCTGGATCATCACGGAGCAGGTGGTGTGGTGGGAGGCCACGGTGCAGGTGCCGTTCTTGACGCCGGAGGCGGCGACGATCTCGTTGACCTCCTTGGTCACGTCGTGGAAGGTCGGCACCCAGCCGCGGGACTGCAGTTCGAGTTCCTTCTGATAAACCTTGAATTCCATGTTGCGTTTCCTCCTTTATGTTGTGTGCATTTGATTGACTGGCAATGCGCGCCGTTACGCGTGCCGCTCGTCCCAGGCGCAGCGCACAGCGCTGATCATCTCGTCCACCATCGCGGCCCGGTCGGCGGCCTTGGCGACGCCGGACGAGGAGCCCGTGGCGTCCGCGCCGGCGGCGATGATGTCGTACACGTCCTGACCGTTGGCGATGCCCGCCGCGGTCAGCACCAGGATGTCCGGGTCCACGTCCTTCACGGCCCGGGTGGCGGTCTTGACATACTCCGGTCCGCAGGAGACGCCCGTGCCCACCAGCTCCGACGGCTCGGCCACGATGATGTCCGGCTTCAGGTGGGCGATCATCCCGGCCTCCGCGCAGGAATCGGCGCAGACGATGGTCGTCAGGCCCACCTCCTTCGCCCGCTCAATGGTCGCCTTCAGCACGCTCAGGCTCAGCGGCTTCTCGCAGTGGTTCAGCATGACGCCCTCCGCGCCCGCGGCCACCAGCGATTCCGGCAGCGTGTCCGCCAGGCCCCGGCCGGGGCGAAGCGGGTCCATGTGGGGAGCGAAGACGTGGATATGCCGGGTCGCGGCCTTGACCCGGGCGATCTCCACCACGGGCGTGGTGAAGATGATGTCCACCCCGTACCGCTCGCTGGCGGCGTCGGCGGCCACGGCCAGGTCGATGACATCCTGCCCGTACAGGTAGGACTTCGGCCCGATTTCAAAGAAGGGAGCCTTGATATTGGTCATGAAAAGCGCCTCTCTTTCAGTTTTTTCTGTTTCCATTATATCCGAAAAACCACAGCTTGTCAATTTTATGTTTTTCGTCCATTTGATTTGCAAAAGAAAAATATTATTTTCTTTTTGCATCTTCCATGCATTCCGCGGGGCCCCACGTTCCGGCGATCGGGCGGTGTTTTTTTCGATATTTCCAAAATCAAAACCCAGTTTCAACACTGCAACAGATTTTTTTGTACCAATTTCACAGTTTTTTTCGATTTATTCTATTTATTTTGATGATACTGTACAATAGCCGAGGGATTTTTGTTGACAAATGTGGAAATTACGGTTAAAATATCACCGTGGAATTTTGCATAGGAAACGGGGCGGGCACATGTCTTTGGAAGCTGGTTTCGCCCGGATGGATATCACACCCCTGATGGGCATCGGGATATCAGGTTACTATGTTCCCAGGATCGCTGAGGGCGTACTGGATCCACTGGAAGTCAACGTCCTCGCGCTGCGCTGTGGCGAGACCGCGCTGGTCCTCGTCAGCGTGGACAACTGCGGCTGCGCGCCTACGGAGGTATACCACCGCTGCCAGGCCCGCGTCGCCGAGGCGGTCGGCATCACGCCGGAGTGCGTGTTCGTCTCCGCCACCCACACCCACACCTCCCCCTTCTGGGGCGAGGGCGACGATCCCGCCACGGAGAAGTACACCCGCTGGCTGGAGCTGCGCCTCGCCGACGCCGCCCGCGCGGCGATGAGGGATCTCAAGCCCGCCCGCATGGGCTTCGGCATCGGCTGCGCCCCGGGCGTCGCCTTCGTCCGGCGCTTCCGCATGCGCGACGGCAGCATCCGCACCAATCCGGGCGTCAACAACCCGGACATCCTCGCCCCCATCGGCGATGTGGACGAGCGGGTAAACGTGCTGCGCTTCCAGCGGGAAGGCGCGCCGGACATCGTTCTGGTCAACTTTGGAAACCACCCCGACGTGGTGGGCGGCTGCCGGCTCTCGGCGGACTGGCCCGGCTTCCTGCGCCGGCGGGTGGAGAAGGCGCTGGACGGCGTGCGCTGCCTGTTCTTCAACGGGGCCCAGGGCGACGTCAACCACGTCAACGTCCACCCCGTGGGCGGCGACCTGAACGACCTCTCCATGGATTTTGACGACGTGGCCCGGGGCTATGGCCACGCCCGGCACATCGGCAACGTCGTGGCCGGCGCGGTGCTCCAGGTCTACGACAAGGTTTGCTGGCGCGGGGTGGACCGCCTCGCCGGCAGGATCCGGCGTATCGAGGTGCCTTCGAACCTGCCCCGCCCGGAGGAGCTGGAGACCGCCCGCCGCTACGACGCCCTTCACCGGGAGGGCCGGGACGCGGAGATCCCCTTCGAGGGCATGGAACTGACCACCGCGGTGGCCGAGGCGGAGCGGATGCTCCGGCTGGAGCACGGACCCAGTGCCTTCGAAATGCCCCTGACCGCCGCCGTCATCGGCGACGTGGCGCTGCTGGGCCTCCCCGGCGAGCCCTTCACCGGCATTGGCCGGGCCCTGAAGCAGGCTCCGGGCTGGGCGCTGGTACTGCCCTGCTGCATCACCAACGGCTACGAAGGCTACTTCCCCATGCGGGAGGCCTATGACGAGGGCGGCTACGAGGCCCGCAGCTCGGTCTACGCCGCGGGCGTCGCGGAGCAGATCATCGACGAGGGCCTTGCTCTGCTGGACGAACTGAGACCAGAGAGAGAAGGTGCATAGCGTGAAGGCCATTGTCAACGCGACACTGGTGATGCGCGACCACCTGATCCCGGAGGCCGTCCTGTTCATCGAGGACGGGATGATCGCCGGCTTCGGCGAGATGCGCACCACGCCGGTCCCGGAGGGCTGCGAGGTCCTCGACGCCGGCGGCCTGTTCGTGGGGCCTGGACTGATCGACATCCACACCCACGCCTCCGACAGGGTGTTCTTTACCGATGACCCCGTCGCCGCGGCGCGGCACCACCTGCGCCACGGCACGACCACCGTGCTGCCCGCCCTGTACTTCAGCATGGACCAGCAGGGCTGGCTGGACGGCATCGCCCGCATCCGGCAGGCCATGGCGGATCCCCGCTGCGCCAACATCGGCGGCCTGTACATGGAGGGGCCCTACCTGAACTCGAAGTTCGGCTGCGACAAGGAGAACAACCCCTGGCGCGGGCCGATCGAAAAGGCGCGGTACCAGCCGATCATCGACGCGGCCAAGGACCTGGCCCGGGTCTGGTGCGTCGCTCCGGAGCGGGAACACATCCTGGACTTCGTGCGGGACGTGAAGGCCGCGAACCCCAACGCCGTGTTCGCCGTCGCCCACAGCGAGGCGGAGCCCTTCCAGCTGGACGCGGTGAAGCCCTACGGGCTGCGCATCGGCACCCACCACACGGACGCCACGGGCACCATCGCGAAGTATCCCGAGGTAAGGGGCGTCTGCGTGGACGAATACGTCAATTTCCACCGCGACATCTACGCCGAGCTGATCTGCGACAGCCGGGGCATCCACGTGGACCCCTTCATGCTGCGGCTGGTGCGCAGGATCAAGGGCGACGAGAGAATCATACTGATCTCCGACGCCTACGCCGCGGACGGGCCGACGCCCCCGGGCTACGACGGCGTGTACGACATCAACTTCGACTGGACCGGGGAAATCGCCGGCTCCAAGCTGACGCTGGACGTCGCCTGCCGCAACATGATGAAGCACACCGGCGCCTCCATCGTCAACGTGTTCCAGTTCGCCTCCTACAATCCCGCCCAGGCCACCGGCTTCACGGACCGCGGCGAGATCGCCGTGGGCAAGCGGGCAGACCTCATCTTTACGGACTACAATATGGAAGTCAACACCATTCTAATAAAAGGAGAAGAGCCGCTATGAAAGACATCATCTTTGATCCTCCGACGAAATTCTACTTCAAATCGGGCGACTATGTGCCGTTCAAGGATCGGGAGGTCTGCGAGCGCGTGCGCCTTCTGACCCGCGAAGAGCTGGAAAAGCACGAGGATTGGCAGCACCCCGAGTTCAAGGTGAAGGTCATGATGAACCCCCACCCGGTGCTGATCGCCACGCTGTTCGCCCGCCTGAAGGCCGCCAGCGAGGCCGGCAGGAAGTTCTCCATGATCCTGGGCAACCCGGAGCCCGAGACCTACATCCCCCTGGCGCAGCTGATCAACTACTTCCAGGTGGACTGCTCCAAGGTGCACATCTTCGCCGAGGACGAGTGGGCCGACGACCAGGGCAACATCGCCCCCGAGACCTATGAGGCCGGCTTCGTGCACTCGATGCTGAAGTACCTGGTGTACCAGATCGACCCCAAGCTGCGCATGCCGCTGGAGAACGTCCACTATCCGACGAACGCGAACATCGGCCACTATTCCAAGCTGATCAACGACATCACCGAGGGCGGCGCGGACATCATCTCCACCTCCCCCGGCTGGACGGGCCACGCGGCCTTCATCGATCCCGTGCCGGAGTTCGTGCGGGATGACATCGACGAGTGGCTGAACCTGGAGGCCCGCATCGTGACGCTGCACCCGCTGACGGTGGCTCAGAACAGCCTGCACGGCGTATTCGGCCAGTCCGGCTACGTGACCAGCGTGCCGCCCAGGGCGGCCACCATCGGCCCCGTGGACGTGAAGCGGGCCAAGGAGCGCATCGAAGTGCACGCGCTGCTGACCAACAACACCTTCTCTTCCTGGCAGCGCATGACGTCCCGCCTGGTCACCCACGGCCCGGTGACGCCGCTGGTGCCCAGCTCGATGCTCCAGACCATGAAGACCCAGGTCTACATCAGCGAGGAGGTCGCGGCGCCCTTCGAGTGCTGGGAGAAGGTCGGCTACTGATCGGCAGTCGCTCGCCGGCTGTCACCACACGATAAATAGCGGGAGGAAATCAAATGAACGGCTCTGTTGCTACGACCGGAGGCCTGGGTGCCCAGAAGGTCAAGAAGTTCCTCAAGAACTGGATTTCGCTGGTTGGCATCGCGTTGCTGATCATCGTGTTTTCCATTCTGTCCTACGCGAAATTCGGGGCTCAGTATTTCCTGACCCTGAAGAACTGGAAGACCATACTGCTCCAGACGGCAACCGTGGCCGTCGTAGCCCTGGGCCAGTCCATCATGCTGCTGACCGGTAATTTCGACCTCTCCCTGGGCCGTTCCGTCTGCTTGACCAGCTGCGTGGGCGCCATCCTGATGAAGAACATGGGCTGGCCCGTAGGCCAGGCCATCGTGATCATGTTCCTGATCGGCATCACCGTGGGCGCTATCAACGGCTTCCTGGTCTCCTACGTGGGTGTCCCGGCCATGATCGCCACGCTGGGCAACCAATACATCTGTTACGGCATCGCAAAGCTGATCACGCAGGCCGTCCCCATCCCGAAGATGCCCAAGTCCATCTCCTGGCTGGGCCGCGGCTACATCCTGAACAACACCATCCCGATCTGCGTGATCATCATGCTGGCGCTGTACATCATCGCGCAGTTCGTCACCTCGAAGACGCGCATCGGCCGCAAGCTGTACGCCGTGGGCGGCAGCCGTGAAGCCGCCTTCTACTCTGGCATCAACGTGAAGCTGATCCACTTCGGCACCTTCGTGCTGGGCGGCATCCTGGCCACCTTTGGCGGCCTGATCCTGATGAGCCGCCTGGACTCCGTGGCCGTCACCAACGGCCAGAACTACGAGTTCGACGCGGTCATCTCCTCCATCATCGGCGGCGTGTCCCTGGCGGGCGGCAAGGGCTTCGTGCTGGGCACCATGTTCGGCTGCATCTTCCTGAACACGCTGTTCAACGGCTTCTCCCAGTTGGGCGTCGATCCCTTCGTGCAGGACGTGCTGAAGGGCATCGTGCTGGTGCTGGCCATCGTGCTCGACGTGCTGAGCAACCGGAAGAAGTCCTGACCTTGAACACCAGCGACTATTGCGAACTGTGAAAGGTTGGGATGAAATGAGCAGGGATATCATACTGAGCCTGAAGGAAATCACCAAGGAATTCCCGGGCGTCAAGGCGCTGGACAATGTGACCATCAACATTGAGCGCGGCACCATCCACGGCCTGGTGGGTGAAAACGGCGCGGGCAAGTCCACGCTGATCAAGGTGCTGGCGGGCATCTACCACCCGGAGCACGGCGAGATCCTGCTGGAGGGCCAGAGCCGCAAATTCGCCTCCCCCATCGAGGCGCGCAAAGCCGGCATCAGCGTGGTGCACCAGGAGATCAAGCTGGCCGAGCCGCTGTCGGTGGCCGAGAACATGTTCCTGGGCAACGTGATGATGAAGGGCCACCTGGTGGACTGGAAGGGCATGCGCCAGCGCGCCCGCGAGATCGTGGACGACCTGGGCATGGACATCGACGTCAACGCGCAGGTGTCCAGCCTGACGGTGGCCAAGAAGCAGATCGTCGAGATCATGCATGCCATCAACAACAATTCCAAGATCCTGGTCATGGACGAGCCCTCGGCCGTGCTGACCACCCGCGAGCTGGAGGTCATGTTCCGCATCGTCCGCCAGCTGCGGGAAAAGGGCATCACCATCATCTACATCTCCCACCGCCTGGACGAGGTGTTCGACCTTTGCGACAACGTGTCCGTGCTGCGCGACGGCCGGCACATCGAGACCCGCCCCATCGAACAGTTTGACCGCGCCAGCCTGATCAACATGATGGTCGGCCGCGAGATGGGCCAGGAGTATCCCAAGGAGCCCGGCAACATCGGCGGCACGATCCTGAAGGTCGACCACCTGTCCCGGGGCATCCTGAAGGACATCAGCTTTGAGGTCAAGTCGGGCGAGGTGTTCGGAATCTCCGGCCTGGTCGGCGCGGGCCGCACCGAGCTGGCCCGGGCGATTCTGGGCATCGACAAGCCGGAATCCGGCGAGGTGTATGTGCGCGGCAAGAAGACCCACTACCACACCTTCTCCGACGCCATCAAGGACGGCCTCGGCCTGATCCCCGAGGACCGCAAGCTGCAGGGCCTGGTGCAGATCATGACCGTCAAGCGCAACACCACGCTGGTCAATCTGCCCCGCATCGCCCCCAGCGGCGTCATCAAGGGCGGCCTGGAGGACAGCCTGAGCGCGGAGTACGCCAAGAAGCTGCGCGTGGTCACCCCGTCCATGGACACCGAGGTGCAGTACCTCTCCGGCGGCAACCAGCAGAAGGTCGTCATTGCCAAGTGGCTGTTCCAGGAGGCGGAGATCCTGTTCCTGGATGAGCCCACCCGCGGCATCGACGTCGGCGCGAAGTCCGAGATCTACCGCCTGATCAACGAAATGGTCAAGGAAGGCAAGACCGTCATCATGATCTCCTCCGAAATGCCCGAGCTGCTGGGCATGTGCGACCGCATCATGGTCATGCACGAGGGCCGCAAGATGGGCGAGCTGACCGCTGAGGAGGCCACCCAGGAGAAGATCATGGCGATGTGCGTGTAAACCCGTCACCTCCGGCCTCACGGCCGGACCCATTCGCGATTTTTAAACAGGCTCGCCTGTTTAAATAAAAAGAGGAGGTTATATCCATGAAGAAGCTGTTTTCCCTGATCCTGGTTGTGGCCATGCTGCTGACCAGCGTTGCAGCGCTGGCGGAAGTCGTCGACACTTCCACCCTGTCCGGCGATGAAAAGGCTGCCGCTCTGGGCATCCCCGCCGCGGTCGTGCTTCAGGACACCGACGTTCTGCAGGGCAAGCGCATCGGCTGCTCCATCGTCTACAAGGGCGACGAGTGGTGCGCGGCTGTCGCCAACGCCCTCGAGGCGCTGGGCGCTTACTACGGCGCTGAGATCGCCTGCGAAGACGGCGACCTGAACGACGAGACCCAGACCAAGCAGATCGAGAACATGATCGCCAACAACGTTGACATCATGATGATCGACCCCGCCACGCCCGACGGCTGCGGCGAGGCCCTGAACGAGGCTTATGAGGCCGGCATCCCGATCATCATCTACGACGGCTACTGGACCGAGGGCGAGGAGAAGGCCATCACCACCGTCACCTGGGATCAGTATCAGACCGGCGTCATCACCGGCGAGTACTTCCTGAACTACCTGCGCGACAAGGGCGTCACCGAGACCACCATCGTCGAGCTGACCAACGCCGTCTCCACCCACTGCCAGGAGCGCTTCGTCGGCCTGCACGACACCTTCGATGCCGCTGAGGACATCAAGATCAACGTGATCGACCGCTACGACAGCCAGGGCAACCGCGAGACCGCTGAGAAGGCCATCTCCGCCGTCGTGCAGCCCTATGAGTACATCATCTCCGACGTCGACAACGGCGCTCAGGGCGCTGTTGCGGCCCTGCAGCAGGTTGGCGACACCGACGTGAAGGTGTTCTCCATGGGCGCTTACGGCGCCGAGCCCTTCGGTCTGCTGCATGACGAGGATCCCAACTACACCGCCTGCCTGAACGTCGATGCGTGGGTTCTGGCCCAGTTCATCTTCGACGGCGCCATCAAGTACTACGCCGGCGAAGAGAACGACAAGCTGACCAACATCGCCCTGTTCATGGTCGACAGCAGCAACGTCGAGGACTTCTGGACCTTCGACTAATCCTTTCAGAAACGGGAGAAGGGGCCTCGCGCCCCTTTTCCTTATCTGTCCGCACGGCTGCCTCCCAAGGGAGGCCGCCGTGCCGCAGGTCGTCCGCGGGTTTTCCATCGGGAAAACTGCCGCCGGGCGGGCGCGATCCATGAGCGTCGGTTCATGGACCGCGCCCCTTCGGGGGTTCCCATGGGACTGCTGTTCGCCGCCCCGGCAGGCCCCGCAAAGCGAGGGCTGCCGGAAAGCCGGCGATCGAAGCGGACCTTCGGGACGCCATTTGGGTGAATAGACTGAATTCGTACCGTCAGGAGAGTGTATTGCTATGAAGAAAATTCGCTGGGGCGTCATCGGCGCGGGCGGCATCGCGGATCGGCGCACGATCCCGGGCATGCTGCTGTGCGACAATGCCGAGCTGGTGGCCGTCATGGAGATCAACATGGAGCTGGCGGAAAAGTGCCGGGCCAAGTGGAACTGCGCCCGCGCCTATGACAGCG
Organism: Clostridia bacterium; assembly: GCA_030530315.1. GTDB lineage: Bacteria > Bacillota > Clostridia > Christensenellales > Aristaeellaceae > UBA2862. The sequence goes on from JAUMVG010000054.1 coordinate 14,783, forward strand.
AGGCGGCGCTGCTGGCCGATCCCGAGATCGACGCGGTGTACATCGCCTCCCCCGTGGTGCTGCACGCGCGCCAGGCCATGATGGCCGCGGACGCGGGCAAGCACATCCTCATTGAAAAGCCCCTGGCCATGACCTCTGAGGAGGGCCAGAAGGTGCTGGACTACTGCGAGGCCAAGGGCGTGAAGATCGCCGCGGGCCTGATGATGCGCTTCGGGGCCTACGTCCAGGCCATGAAGAAGGCCATCGCCGAGGGCAAGATCGGCCGGCCCGTCTCCGGCTTCTCCCAGTTCACCTGCTGGTATCCGGACATGCCCGGCGTGTGGCGTCAGAGCAAGAAGGCCGGCGGCGGCGGCGCGATGATGGACATGGGCGTGCACTGCATCGACCTGATGCAGTATGTGCTGGGCACCAGGGTGAAGCAGGTGGCCGCTTTCCACGACACACTGTCCTTCCACTATGAGGTCGAGGACTCCTCCATGGTGATGCTGCGCATGGAAAACGGCGTGCAGTGCATGGTGCAGTCCAACTTTAACATCCCGGACGAGGCCGCCCGCTGGCGCCTGGAGTTCTTCGGCGACCAGGGCCGCCTGATGGGCGAGAACGTGATCGGACAGGTGGACGGCGGCGAGCTGGACGCGCTGTTCCTGGGACCCCAGGGCGGCTACGACGCCGTGCAAAACTCCAAGACCGCCCAGGGCGAGCACATCGACGTGACCTTCGGCAACCTCTACCAGCGGGAGGTGGAGAGCTTCTGCAACTCGCTGCTCACCGGCGCGCCGCTGGAGGTGCCCGCTTCCGACGCCATTCAGGTGCAGCGCGTGATGGAGGCGGCCTATCTCTCCAACGACACGGGCAGGATCATCGACCTCTGACGGCTGTCAAGCCTGAAACGCGGGGCAGGCGCGGAGATATGAATGCGCGCTGCCGGCACGGCTTCTTCAGCCGACGCCGGATCCCCTGACCCCTTTGAAATGACTGCACAGGATCAAACGGCACATCCGCGCTTCGCGGCGCGGCAGAAAGGAGCATCATCTATGGCGAGCGACAACAAGAAAAAGGCATCGGACTTCAGATACAACACCGGCGAGACCCGGGTCCCCTGGGCTGCCGTCGGTGAAAACTACAACGCCGAGGACGTCATGGAGGTCATTCGCTTCATGATGCAGGGCAAGGGCGAGGAATACGACAGGATCATCGCGGACGTCCAGAAGGACATCTTCACGCTGGACAAGGTCTCCGAGCCGCCGGCCAAGCTGTCCCTGGACAACGTGGTGGCCCGGGCGGAGAACATGTGCGACGAGTATCTGCACACCACCGGCTCCACCTTCGTGACCAACTGCACCGCCGGCTTTGAGATCGCCTACAAGTACGCGAGCCTGGAGCCCGGCGACGAGGTCATCGTGCCGGCCATCACCTTCATCGCCACAATGGCTTACCCGCTGTCCATCGGCTGCAAGCTGGTGTTCGCGGACGTGGATCCCCTCACGCTGAACATGGACCCTGCGGACGTGGCCCGCAAGATCACCGACCGCACCCGCATGATCGTGCCGGTGCACATCGGCGGCTACCCCGTGGACATGGATCCCATCATGAAGCTGGCGAAGGAGCACAACATCCTGGTGCTGGAGGACGCGGCCCACGGCTTCGGCGGCATGTACCACGGCAAGATGCTGGGCACCATCGCGGACTTCGGCGCCTTCAGCTTCCATGAGGTGAAGAACATCACCTCCTTCGGCGAGGGCGGCATCCTGTGCACCAACATCGAGTCCTTCAAGAGCGACATGCGCCGGGCCCGCTTCCTGGGCACGGACTTCTCCCGCAAGATCAAGGACTGGCTGTACGACGTAACCGCCTGCCAGGGCTGGAAGAAGCCCTTCGTGGCCGGCAACGCCTCCACCACCGAGATTCAGGGCCTGGGCCTGTGCCAGCAGATCAAGCGCATCGAAGAGATCATCGGCGCCCGCCGCGCCTGCGCCACCTACCTGAACGACCGCCTGAAGGAGGCCGGCGATGCGCTGAGCCTGCAGGACCTGGGCAACGAGGACATCAAGCCCACCTTCCACCTGTACAAGCTGCTGGTGAACCCGGAGAAGGCCGGCGGCGACGTGCAGCTGCTGAAGAAGAAGCTGGAGGCCCGGGGCGTCACCAATATCCCCCACTTCGGCCCGCTGTACCGCTTCAACATCATGCAGACCTACGGCTATGACGAGGACGCCATCGCCGAGACCTGCCCGAACTGCGAGGAAGTGTTCTACAAGCGCTTCACCCACTTCCCGGTGTACGGACTGACCAAGGAGCAGGTCGACTACATGGCCGACTCCATCCTCGAATCCGTCTACGAGATGCAGCGCGGCATTTGATCCGGTCTTAAGGGGGGCCGACCCCGGCGCGAGAGAAGCAGGTGCCCGACCACGCCCCGGCGTGGCGGCGCGGCATCCCCTCCGCCGGGGCGTCCCCCGTTTTCATTTTCCGTGCGGCGAAACAGGAAGGATGCGCAGCCATGAAGAGCTACAACCGCGATTTCCAGCGCTACGTCCTGCTGAACCTGATCAACGCCTTCGGGCCCATCAGCCGCACCAAGCTGATGGAGATGTCGGGCTTCCGACTGGCGACGGTGGGCGAAATCGCCAAGGAACTGCTGGACGAGGGCCTGGCCGTCGAAGCCGGGCTGTCCGCCCACAGCACCGGCCGCCGCCGCCCGACGGTGGACCTGAACCGGCGCGCCATCAGCGCCGTGGGCATCTCCATCGCCCACAGCCACGCGACCGCCGTGTTGGCGCGGCTGGACGGCACCATTGTCCGCGAAGAGATCTGCCAGGGAGACCCCGGCTGCGGATCCGACGCGCTGACGGAGCTCATCGCCGGGTGCGTGGAGCGGCTGCTGGCCGACGTCGGGGACATGCACATGGTGGGCATCGGCATCGGCGACCCGCTGGTCGACCCCGCCAGCTACCAGAAGGGCAGCCCGATCTCCGCGAACTACAGCCACTTCAACGACTGGGTGCACCTGCGGCTGAACCCCCTGCTGGAGGCGCGCTTTGCCCTGCCGGTGCGGACGCTGAGCGCGGTCACGCTGCCGGCGCTGGTGGAGCGCCAGTACGGCATGGCCAAGGGCTCGGACAACTTCATCTGCGTGGAGCTCTCCAATGGCATCGGCGCGTCCATCTACTGCAACGGCACGCCCATCAGCGGCGCCCACGGCGTGGCCGGCGAGCTGGGCCACACTGTGGTGGACTTGAACGCCCGGGAGCTTTGCTACTGCGGCAAGCCGGGCTGCGTCGAGACCGGCGCGTCCTTCCCGGAGCTGGCCCGGAGCATCGCTGCCGCCATCGAGCGCGGCGCGAGCACCTCCCTGGACCGCGGCGACCTCTCCCCCCAGGCGCTCCGCCGGGCCCTGGAGGCGGGCGACCGGCTGTGCCGGTTCCACGTGGATCGCGCCGCCCGGCTGGCGGGAACGGCCATCGCCAACGCCGTGAACCTGCTGAATCCGGAGCTGATCGTGCTCTACGGCTACATGCTGGAGCTGGGCGACTACTACCTGGACCGACTCGGGGAGGCCATTCGCAGCCAGACCCTGGAGCTGTCCCGGGACTATGAGATCCGCACCTCTCCCGAGCTCGAGAGCCGGATCCCCCTGGGCGCCGCGGCGGAGATGTTTACCCAGTTCCTGCACAGCGACGAATACCGCTGGGTGTACAGCATGCTCAAAGAAGGGAGCAACCCATGAAGCAATACCACATCGCCCGCGTCAGCGGCAAACCGGACTGGAGCGCCATCCCGGCGCTCGACATCGACGAACAGCTGTGGCGGCCGCCGGTGGACATCTCCGCCTGGGCCCAGATCGCCTGGGATGGCGACCGGCTGTACGTCCGCCTGAGGGCCCGGGAGGCGAACATCCGCGCGGAGCACACCGGCCCGCTGGGCATGCCCTGCGAGGACAGCTGCCTCGAGTTCTTCTTCTCCCCCACCCCCGGCGACCCCAGGTACTTCAACATCGAATTCAACCCGAACGGGAGCCTGTACCTCGGCTTCGGGGACGGCCGGGACGCGGTCCGCCTGCTGCCCGAGCGGGATTGGCTGGGCGTCGAGACCCGGCGCACTCCAGAGGGCTGGGAGGTGGAATACGCCGTGCCCTTTGAGTTCGTGCGCGTGTTCGTGCCCAGCTTCGACCCGAAGGGCGGCGACAGCATCCGCGCCAACTGCTACAAGTGCGGCGACCTGACCGTGGCCGAGCATTACCTGGCCTGGAATCCCTGCACCAGCGACACGCCGAGCTTCCACCGGCCCCAGGACTTCGGCCTGATGATCTTTGATTGAGGAGGAATGCCCTTTGATCAGCGCAAGCGCTCTGGCGGCCGCGAAGGCCGCCTATGACATCGAGCGGGACTGCATCGAGGAGATGAAGGCGTTCTTTGACGACGCGGCCTTCTCCGAAGCCGTCCGGCTGCTTAAGGATGCTCCCCGCATCGGCACGACGGGCTGCGGCCACTCGGGCATCGTCTGCCAGCACATCGCCCACCTGCTCTGCTGCATCGAGCGCCCCGCGCGCTTCATCTCGCCGGCAGAGGCGGTACACGGTGCCTCCGGCTTTCTCCAGGCCGGAGACGTGATGATCTTCGCCTCCAGGGGCGGCAAGACCAAGGAACTGCTGCCGATCCTGGACATCTGCCGGCAGAAGGGCGTGTCCGTCATCACCATCACGGAAAACACGGAATCTCCCCTGGCCCTCGCCGCCGACGTCGTGCTGCTACAGCACGTGAACCGGGAGACGGACAAGTACAACGCCCAGGGCACCACCAGCACCACCGCCCTGTGCGTGATCGCCCACGCCCTCCAGGCCGCGCTGATCGAGGAGACGGGCTATCGGAACGAGCAGTTCGCCCGCATCCATCCCGGCGGCGCGGTCGGCGAGCGCCTCAACGGCGGCGCGCCGCAGGCAAGGGCGGAGGGCTGAACACCCTTGCGCCAAAGCAGGCCTATTGGCCAGACAAGGAACGGAGAGGATCCTAAGCGCTTCGCCAGGGCCATGGCCACGGCTCCACTCGGATTGACAAGCGCGTCGACGTCATCCTGAGCGAAGCAAAGGATCATCTTTCATCCCGAAAACAGAATCAAGGCAGAACGAAGCCCACGCTGAAAACGGCGTGGGCTTCGCTCATTCATTTTTATGAACCAGCTAAAGCAGCGGCAGCAGCACCGACGCCCAGAGCCAGCTCAGCGGCATGACCAGCACCATGGCCGGGAGCATGTTCGCCACGGGGATCTGCCTGACCTTCATGATGGTGAAGCCGGTGGCCAGCAGCACGATGCCGCCGCAGGCCTTGAAATCGCCGATCATGGCGTCGTTGGTCAGCGGCAGGATCAGCCGCGCGCCGAAGAACAGCAGCAGCATGATGATCAGCTGGGGAACGCCGATCAGGCACACCGTCCGCTTCAGCTGGCAGGCGAAGATCATGGCGGTGAAGAAGTCCAGCACGGCCTTTGCGATCAGTATGCTGTGGTCGCCGGTCATGCCGGACATCAGCGCGCCATAGATGCCGGTACCGCTGGCGCAGAACAGCACCATGGCGGTCACCGCCAGCTGCAGGTCGATGTCCCCGCCCAGACTGATCCGCCCCAGCAGCGCCCGGGTGCCCCGGCGGATCCGGGCGTCGATGTCCACCAGCGTGCCGGTCAGCGTGCCGGCGATGACCGCGAAGATCACCGCGGGCAGGTTCTTCATCAGCACGATGGAGGAGATGCCCATGGCCATGGCGCAAATGCCAAACACGACGGTCATGTCCTGCTTGAGCCGCTCAGACAGCCTGTCCCCTATCGCGCTTCCCAGCAGCCCGCCCAGCACGACGGACAGCACGTTGATGATCACGCCGGTCGGCATGGTTCACGCCCCCCTTGCTCCGATGGTTTTCGACAGATGAATAAAACGCGCTGACCCGGAAAACATCCCGTTTTCCGGGTCGCGTACAAATCCAACGACAGGCGTCAGATGACCTCCACCTTGATCAGGTTGGTGTTGCCGGACTTGCCGTTGGTGACACCGCCGGTAATGACGATCTTGTCCCCGGGCTTCAGGCCCAGCTTCTCCTGGGCCAGCTGGGTGGCCACATAGAACAGCACGTCCGTGGAGGTGTACTCCACGCTCATGGCGGGCACCACGCCCCAGGAGAGGGCCAGCTTCCGCATGGTCTGCTTGCTGGTGGTGACGCCCAGGATGTCCACCGGCGCGCGGAAGCGGGAGATCATGCGCACCGTTCGGCCCGACAGCGAACAGACCACAATGGCCTTCGCCCCGACGTCGATGGCCATGGCGCACACCGCGTGGGAGATGGCGTCCACGGTGCTGTGGGTCTGGAAGGTCGCGTCGTGGAAGCGCTGGGCGTAGTCGATCTTGTTCTCGGTGGCCTCGGCGATCTTCGCCATCGCGGCCACGGCCTCCACGGGGTACTTGCCCGCGGCGGTCTCGCCGGAGAGCATCACGGCGCTGGTGCCGTCGTACACGGCGTTGGCCACGTCGGAAATCTCCGCGCGCGTAGGCCGGGCGTTGTAGATCATCGACTCCAGCATCTCGGTGGCGGTGATCACCCGCTTGCCGATCAGGCGGCACTTGGTGATCAGGCTCTTTTGCACGGCGGGCAGCTCCTCGTAGGGGATCTCCACGCCCATGTCGCCGCGGCCGATCATGATGCCCTCGCAGGCCGTGCAGATCTCCTCCACGTTGTCAATGCCGGACTGGTTCTCCAGCTTGGCGATCAGGCTGATGCTCTGGCCGCCGTTGGCGTCCAGGAACTGGCGCACGTCCAGCAGGTCCTGCTTGCGGGAGACGAAGGAGCAGGCCACGTAATCGACGCTGTTCTCGATGCCGAACAGCAGGTCGGCCTTGTCCGCCTCGGAGAGGTACACCTGGTTGAGCACCTTGCCGGGGAAGCTCATGCTCTTGCGGTCGGACAGCTCGCCGCCCACCGCCACGACGCAGTGTATGGCGCTGCCCTCGATCCGTTGCACGTCCAGCGCCAGCAGGCCGTTGCTCAGCAGCACCCGGTCGCCCGGCTCCAGATCGTCGGCCAGGCCGGCGTAGGTGACGGAGACCTGGGTCTCGTCGCCGGGCACGTCGTCCACCCGCAGGGTGAAGGGCGCGCCTTCCTTCAGGGTGATCCTGCCGTTCTGGAAGGTCTTGATGCGGTATTCCGGTCCCTTGGTATCCAGCATGATGGCGATGGGAAGGTCGAGCTTCTCCCGCACGCGGCGGATGGTCTCCACCTTCTTCCGGTGTTCATCGTGGGTGCCGTGAGAGAAGTTGATGCGGGCGATGTTCATGCCCGCCTGGCACATGGCCGTGAGCACAGCCTCGGATTCGCTCGCCGGGCCAATGGTACAGATGATCTTGGTCTTTCTCATCGTATCTCCCCCTCGTCTTCCATTGGATTTGTAAATATTATAACACAGAACACCGCTAAAGGCCAGCCCATAATACAGCTTCTTCCATATCGTTACCAAATACAAAAAGGGACTGTCTCAAAACCAACAGCATTGCAGGATCCATTCGCAGGGACGGCAGAAATGCCGCTGGGAGCGGACCTTCCGCTGGGAGCGGA
>JAUMVG010000055.1 GCA_030530315.1 Clostridia bacterium
ACTGAAGCCGAAGCCGCCGCTGAGGAAGTCGCTGAAGAAGCCGAAGCTGCCGTCGAGGAGGCCGCCGAGGAGGAAGCCCCCGCCGTCTCCCCCGTGTTCAAGAAGCTGCTGGAGGTGCCGTGGTACACCTGGGTCGTGATAGCCGCGCTGGTGGTCGCCGCGATCCTGCTGGCCCTGTCCACGAAGAACGCCAAGTGGAACAGCCGGCAAATCTCCATGGGCGCCATGTGCATCGCCATCGCCTTCGTGCTCAGCTGCATCCGCCTGTTCCGCATGCCCCAGGGCGGCTCCATCACCCCGGCGGCCATGCTGCCCCTGATCCTGTTCATGGTGGCCTGCGGCCCGCTGAAGGGCTTCGTGGTGGGCTGCGCCTATGGCCTGCTGCAGCTGATCACCGACCCCTACGTGATCCATCCCATCCAGCTGCTGGTGGACTATCCCCTGGCCTATGGCGCGATGATCCTGGGCTGCCTGGCCATGCCGCGTCAAAAGGAAGGCAGCAAATTGCTTAAACTCACCGATGACAAGGGAACGACTACAGGTTATGTTGAATCGATGCCGACTCGAATGAGCATCAGACTGCCCATCGCCGTGCTGCTGGCGGGCATCGGCCGCTACATCATGGCCGTGCTGTCCGGTGCCATCTTCTTCTCTGAGTATGCCGGCGAGCAGAACGCCTGGGTCTACTCCCTGGTCTACAACATCAGCTACCTCGGCCCGGACACCCTGGTGTGCATGCTGATCGCCTGCATCCCCGGCATGCCCCGCCTGGTGGAGATGATCCGCAAAAAGGGCTGATATCCCAATCCCGTTGCCGCCCCTCCGACGCCAAAGCGCGCCGGAGGGGCGGCCTTCTTATTCCCGCATAGTCGCCTCGGCGTTCAATAAGGGGCCCTCGCCGCGCCCGCTTCATTAACATTCCAATAAATGTGCGCCGCACGCAGGAATTTGAAACGGGTTTGTAGAATGTAATTCCCTGCGAGGTGACGGCGCATGGACACAAATCCCCGGCGCGCCCTGGCGGCGGGCTTCACCCCGGGCAGCGGCTCCGGCGTGGAGCGCGCGCTGAGTGAGGCCGGGTTCACGGCCGTCGAATGGGTGCCGGACGCCGAAGGCGCTCTGCGCCGCATACGGGACCTCCAGCCCGAGCTGGTCGTCGCCGCGGCAGTGCTGCCCGGCACGGACGGCGTCGGGTTTGCCCGGCGGGTCCGCGCGCTGCGGCTGGACGTTCGTCCGGCGCTGCTGATCCAGCGGTTCCCGGGCCTGGCGCTGCCGGGCGCGTCCCGGCTGGAAGCGCTGGCCGCCGCGGAGGTGGACCGGCCCCTGACCGCCGAGGCCCTGCGGTCGGCATTGGAAGCGCTCAAGCCCCGGCTCAACGCCCTGCCGCCAAGGCTGGAAGCCCGCCTGGAATCGCTGCTGGACGCCCTCGGCGTTCCCCGGCACCCCGGCCGCGACTGCCTGTCCCGGGCGGTGTCCCTGGCATGGGCCGACCGGCGCAGGCTGCGCGCCCTGAGGGACGCGCTCTACGTCCCGGTCGCCCGGGAAATGGACCTCTCGCCCGCCCAGGTGGAGCGGGCCATGCGCCACGCGATCGAGGTCGCCTGGCGCACCGGTGAGATCGAGCAACAACACCGGATTTTTGGAGATACTATCGACGCGAGGCGCGGAAAGCCCACCTGCGGCGAGATGATCGCGCAGCTCGCGGATATACTGCGATGGGAGGGATGACTTTGAAGAAGATGAAGCGCGTTGTGGTCGTCGTGCTGGACGGCGCCGGCGCGGGCTGGCAGCACGATGCCGCCCAATACGGCGACGAGGGCGCCAACACCCTCGGCCATGTGATCGAGCAGGCCAACCCCAACATTCCGAACCTGGAGGAGCTGGGCCTGAAGCACCTGCTGGGCCTGCAGGCCCCCGACGCGGACGACCCCATCGGCTGCTACGGCACCATGCTGGAGCGCGCCGCCGGCAAGGACACCACCACCGGCCACTGGGAGATCGCCGGTCTGACCCTGGAAAAGCCCTTCCCCACCTATCCCAACGGCTTCCCGCCGGAGGTCATACAGGCCTTCGAGGACGAGACCGGCATGGGCACCATCGGCAACAAGGTGGCCAGCGGCACCGAGATCATCAAGGAGCTGGGCGCGGAGCACCTGCGCACCGGCAAGCTGATCATCTACACCTCGGCGGACAGCGTGTTCCAGATCGCCGCTCATGAGAAGATCGTTCCGGTCACCACGCTGTGGGGCTTCTGCCGCGACGCGCGCAGGCTGTTGACCGGCAAGCACAACGTGGGCCGCGTCATCGCCCGCCCCTTCGAGGGGGAAGCGGGCGCGTTCGTGCGCACCGCCAACCGGCGGGACTTCTCCGTGGACCCCACCGGCCGCACCATGCTGGACGCGCTGAAGGACGCCGGCTATGACACCCTGGCCGTGGGCAAGATCGAGGACATCTTCAACCACCGGGGCATCACCCAGTCCAACCACGCCGCTGGCAACCCCGCCTGCATCGACGCCACCATCGAGTACCTGAAGAAGGACCGCTGGAAGGGTCTGATGTTCGTCAACCTGGTGGACACGGACATGCAGTATGGCCACCGGCGCGACATACCGGGCTTCGCCAGGTCCCTGGAGGAGTTCGACAAAAAACTGCCGGAGATCATGCGCCTGCTGGGCGAGGACGGCCTGCTGATCATCACCGCCGACCACGGCTGCGACCCCTCCTATGTCGCCCACACGGACCACACCCGCGAGCGCGTGCCGCTGCTGGTCTGGGGCCTGGGCGTGGAGGAAGGCGTGAACCTGGGCGAGCGCAAGAGCTTTGCCGACATCTCCGCCACGACTCTGGAGGCCCTGGGCTGCAGCGAGAAGCTGGACGGCGTCTCCTTCTACGGGGATATCGCGCTGGACGAGTGATCGAAACCGGCGCGCCTGTTTACAGAGTTAAGAGTTTAGAGTTAAGAGTTTAGATAAAGAATGCCGAAGGACGGAGCCGTGTGGCCTGCCAGGCAATTTCGCCTTCTTCGCGGGAGCAGCTGTGTTGTTCCGAACCTGATTCGCGCGCGGCTTACTCCATCTCAACTCTCAACTCCAAACTCTGAACTCTCATCCAACTTCCCTTGGTTCATCGCTCCCGGGCAATATCCAGCTGTGCCTCAAAATGTTCCGTCTCTGTTATTTTACAGAAAAGGGCTTTTCATTTCTGGGGTTATGGGGTACAATGATATATGTAGTTATGGGTGACGAGGGCCCCGCCCGAGTCGCGCAACATTGCACACTATTTTAGGGAGGTTTTTCCAATGGCTGTTAAAGTTGCTATCAATGGCTTTGGCCGCATCGGCCGCCTGGCTTTCCGTCAGATGTTCGACGCTGAGGGCTACGAAGTCGTCGCCATCAACGACCTGACCACCCCCAAGATGCTGGCTCATCTGCTGAAGTATGACTCCTGCCAGAAGGGCTTCGCCGGCGTGATCGGCGAGGGCAAGCACACCGTCGAGGCCACCGAGGATTCCATCGTGGTCGACGGCAAGGCCATCCGCATCTACGCTGAGAAGAACGCGGCGGATTGCCCCTGGGGCGAGCTGGGCGTGGACGTCGTGCTGGAGTGCACCGGCTTCTACACCTCCAAGGCCAAGAGCCAGGCTCACATCGACGCTGGCGCCCGCAAGGTCGTCATTTCCGCTCCCGCCGGCAATGACCTGCCCACCATCGTCTACAACGTGAACCATGAGACCCTGAAGCCCGAAGACAACATCATCTCCGCCGCTTCCTGCACCACCAACTGCCTGGCGCCCATGGCCAAGGCTCTGAATGATGGTTGGGCCATCGAGTCCGGCATCATGTGCACCATCCACGCCTACACCGGCGACCAGATGATCCTGGACGGCCCGCAGCGCAAGGGCGACCTGCGCCGCTCCCGTGCCGGCGCCGCCAACATCGTGCCCAACAGCACCGGCGCTGCCAAGGCCATCGGCCTGGTCATCCCCGAGCTGAACGGCAAGCTGATCGGCGCTGCCCAGCGCGTGCCCACCCCCACCGGCTCCACCACCATCCTGAACGCCGTCGTGAAGGGCGCTCCCACCGTGGAGGAGATCAACGCTCAGATGAAGTCCCAGGCCAACGAGTCCTTCGGCTACAACACCGACGAGATCGTTTCCTCCGACATCATCGGCATGCGCTTCGGCTCCCTGTTCGATGCCACCCAGACCATGGTCAAGAATCTGGAGAATGGCACCTCTCAGGTCCAGGTCGTGTCCTGGTACGACAATGAGAACAGCTACGTGAGCCAGATGGTTCGCACCATCAAGTACTTCTCCGAGCTGAAGTAATTCTCGCAAAGCCGCGCCCCGCTTCCGAAAGGAAGCGGGGCGTTTTTCGTTGGCGGGATCGACTTGCCATTTCAGGCCGGTCATACTATACTGGAACTGAAAGGAGGAATGAGCATGACGCACCCATACACCGTTTCTGAGATCGAAGTGCGCTTGACGCCCGTATTCCTCAAAAACAGCATCCATAGGGATGGGTTGTTCGGCTCCTATGGCAAAGGCCTCGCAACGCCCGAGAGCGACGTTGACATACTCGTGGACAGCGGCCTTTCGGGTCTCTCCTTCTTCGGGCTGCTGGAGGACGTTTGCCAGTCTCTTGACTGACCCGTGGATTTGATCGACACTCGTGACGCCATTCCCGGCTCTGTCATCGAACGGGAAATCAAAAGGACGGGGAGGGTCATTTATGAGCGATAGACGCAATCTGCAACATTCTTTTGCTCTATGTTAATTATTCGTTGACAAATAAAGATTATATATGCTACAATGGACCATCAGGTTTTCATCACAAGCATTCTATATCGGAATGTTTAAGGAGGGTTCTTAATGAGAAAGTTTCTGTCTGTAACTATTGTTTTAGTGATGCTATGTAGCATCGCATTGGCAGAAAGCAACAACTGGACAAATATGACTGATGAAGAATTGATAGCTGCAATTGAAGCAGCACAAGCGGAATTAGATAGAAGAAACAATGACAATGGTGAAGAAACTGCAAATGACACAATGGAAATACCTGATGCAGACGCACCCATTCTATCGGGCTCTGGTTGGGAAATATCAAAGGAATACTTCTTTAACCAGTATGGAACATATTACTACTTTTTTGTCCTCAAGAATACTTGTGGGTATAACGCAGCAATAGGTGTTGACGTAATATTCTATGATGCTAATGATAATATTGTTGGAGCAGATGAGGGCTTAGAGTATGGATGCGAGAATGGTTATGAAACATTCTGGAGTTTTACCAACGACATAGCATTTGACCATGTCTCAGTAAATATCTCAATGGATAAAGACGAATGGAATATAGATGGTAGCCAATCTGCGCTTGAGTATTCCTACAGCATTGTTGGAGATAAAATAATAATTTCCGCAAAAAACATAGGCACAGAAGCTATCGAATACCCAATGTATGAGGTTCTTTTCCTGAACGATAAAGGCGAAGTTGTCTACTCAGATTGGGGGTATATGTCACAAAATGATGATAAAATCAACCCCAATACAACTCAAATATGTGATGTATCATCTTATGAGAAATTCACAGACGCTATCGTATATGTACATGGCACAATAAGCAGATATTAGTGGGATGTCACTAAGCAAAAGGTTTTAACCGCTTGGTAATCCCCATTATATGGTCCACACCCTCCGGGCGTACACGCCGCCCGGAACTTTTTTGTGCGCTTCGCCTCGTATCACGCGGTAATCTCTTGCCGGCACAGGTCGCAATTCTTGCCATTTCATTATTGTTATGCTATAATGAAATTAAGTCAACTTACTTACAGCACACAGGAGGTAAAACGTATGGTCGCATTATATATTGTGGTGTTTGCCCTGCTGGCGCTCTTCGTCGTCTGCGCGTTCAAGGAGAGCAAAACGACCGGCCTGTACAAGGCGCTGGGCGTGTACGGGCGCATCAAGGCCTATCTGTTCGCCGACCTGCTGCTCGCAGGAATCGCTTTCGTCGTGTTCGGCCTTGTCAGGCTCGTCAGTCCGGGCACCATTGCCCGGATGGGCGTTTCCCTCCCCGGGGCCCTGCCGTCCATCCTCATCGGCCTGGTCTGCGCCGCCATCGCGGTCGTCATCTACCTGTCCGCCAAGCAAAAGTGCCCTGCCCGCTACAGCGGGAAGCTGCTCACCAGCATGTTGATCAGCGGCATGGGCATCGGCATGAAGATCGCCATATTCTTCCTGCCCTTCATCTGGAAGCTCTCCATGCCCCACTTTGACGAGTACGTCGACGCGAACGGGAAAACCCTGCTGGTCGACAGCTCCGGCGACGTGTTCGACAGGAGCGGCACGCGGGTCGGCAAGAAGACCGGCAGCAACACCTACGTCAAGAACGACTATTGACGCATCGGTCCGCACCGCCCGGCCGCGGATCTCGCTTGACGCCGCCGACTTCAACAGCGGCGGGCCCGCGCGGACAGACCGCCCCCCTTTCACGCTGCGCAGCACTGCCTGCGCGGCGTTTTTTGAGCCGATCCGCCTCCAGCTTTTCTTCCCCCACCCGCAAAATCCCCGTTACGGCTCCCCGGTTTTCGATGGTATGATAATCCCATGAGGCGCAGCGACCGCCGCGAGGCGCGAGCGCCGGCCATCGAGAGAAGGGAGCGATTCCTGTGAAGAAAACCATTCTGGCGCTGCTGCTGAGCGCCTGCCTGCTGGCATCGGCACTGCCCGCGTTGGCGTCCGAAGACTATTCCCAGGCGCGGCCAATCGCGCTCAACCAGCCCATGGAGGATCACCTGGAGGACTACTCCGACGTCCAACTCTACACCCTCGCCCTGAGCGAACCGGGCAGTCTGACGCTCAGCTTTCAGTTCGTCCCCGGAGGCGACTACGTCGTGGAGCTGCTCACCCCCGACGACAGCGGCGAGCTGGCGGTGCTCCAGTACACCAACTTCTACTACGACAAGGAGACCGTGACCGGCGTCATCTCCCTCCAGGCCAACCGGATGCGCCTGCCCGCCGGGACCTACTACGTGCGCGTCCGCCCCTACAGCGCGTCCGGCTGGCGCGGCGACGCCTACGTGCTGACGCCCGTCTTCCAGGCCGAGCCCGGCAGCGACTACGAGCTGGAATTCAACGATTCCGCCCGGTATGCCATGCATCTGGACCCGAACCAGTCGGTCAACGGCAACCTCGCCGGCTATGACGACACGGACTTCTATCATTTTTCCCTGACGCAGTCCGGCTGTCTGCAAATGCGGTTCAGCTTCGCGCCCGGCGGCGACTACACCTTCCGGCTCTACGCACTGAACGCCGAGGGCGGGCTCGATGAGCTCCAGTATTTCAACATCTACTTCACCGGCGAATCCCAGAGCGCGCTGATCCAGCGGGAGCTGGACCGGCAGCGGTTGCCCGCCGGGGAGTACTACATCGAAATCGCCGCCTATGACAGCAGCGGCTTCGTCAACGACGATTACACCCTGTCGCTGGCCTTCGCCGGGGAGGCGGCCCCCGCCTGGGAGGTGGAGTTCAACAATTCCGGCCTCACCGCCAACCCGATCTCCCTGGGCAGCGCGGTGACGGGCAACCTGAATTCCTACCAGGACGAGGACTTCTTCCTCTTCTCGCTGGACCACGCCGGGAGCGTGGCCGTGAGCCTCAGCTTCGTGCCGGCGGGCGACTACATCGTCGAGGTGTACGCCGTGAATGCCGACGGCACCCTGAGCCAGATCAAATACTTCAACTTCTACGTGTCCGAGGAGAGCATGCTCCCCCAGGTCACCCAGAACTCCGACGCCATGGACCTGCAGGCGGGCACCTACTTCGTGCGGGTCACGGCCTACAATTCCAGCGGCTACGGCAATGACGACTACACCCTCGCCGTCCTTCCGGGCTGACCGCCCGTGAATTGCGGCTGACTCGCCCTCTTCACACAGAATATACACTGACTCAACACCATCATGCTTACATTTGTCATAATGTTTCATTATAATTGGTTTGCTCTTCAGGGATAGGCGCAAGCCGCCCTGGGAAGCCGCGAAAGCGGCAAACACAGCGCAAAAAGCGCGCGACAAGACGTGAAAGGAAGTACCTTAAAATGAAGAAGATCTTTGCTCTGATCCTGGTTATGGTTCTGCTGGCCGTTGGCCTGACCGCCTGCAAGAAGGCTGAGAAGCCCGCTGAGGAAGCTGCTGCTGCCGTCGAAGAGGCTGCCGAGAACGTCGAGCAGGCTGCTGAAGAAGCCGCCGATAACGCCGAGCAGACTGTCGAGGAAGCTGCTGAAGAGGCCACCGAGGCCGTCGAAGAGGCTGCTGAGGCTGCTGAGGAAGTCGTCGAAGAGGCTGAGGCCGCTGTTGAAGAGGCTGCCGAGGAAGTCACCGAGGGCTAATCCGCTCACAGGACGCACAAATGAAGCGGCCCGCGCGACATGCGCGGGCCGCTTCATTTGGTTTGCAAGCGATCAGGAAAACAGATCTTCGCGGATAGTTGGGGATTAACACTCCTGGCTTAGTTGACGCTATGTACAGATCCTTCGCTCCGCTCAGGATGACGTGACTTCGTTTCGACGTCATCCTGAGCGGAGCATTTGCGTAAGCATTGCGAAGCGAAGGATCTGTATGTTTCCTTAGCCAACAGCGTTGAAAGAAACATCTCATGGATCATTTTGTTTCAATCCTCAGTTTTCCGGGTCGGCGGGTTCCGGAGGAATACGCCGACAATCGCCTGTCTCTGTGATTAGGAAAACGGAACGTTTTCCGGGTCGGCGGATTCCGAAGGAATACGCCGACAATCACCTGAAATTGACAAAACCCTTCCCGTATGCTATATTTGTTTCAACAATCCGCGTGGAAGGGAGTCCTTTACCATGTTCAATCGATCGCTGCGCCGCGCATTGGCGCTGCTGCTCTGCCTGGCGCTGCTGGGAACCTTCGCCCTGGCTGAGAGCGCGGACATCGCCGTCGACCCGTTCGAGCTCCCCGTCGAGGAAGCCGAGGAATTCGTCCTCGCGCCCGACCTCGTTGAGGACGTTCCTCCGGCTGAGGACGTTCCTCCGGCGGAAGACGCGCTGCCGGAGGGCGACGTGCCGACGGAGGTCTCCCCCGCCGAGATCCAGGCCGAGCCGGAGCCTGCCGCGGAAAACGAAGCCCAGCCCGAGGCGCAGACCGAGCCCGCCGCGGAGGCCGAAGCCCCGGCGCAGACCGGTCCCGCCCTGATGGCCTTCGCCGAGACCGCCTCAGTCGCCAGCGACACCTGGCAGTCCGTCGACCTGCGCCGCGCGAGCGGCTTCACGGGCCCGCTGGCCCAGGTCACCGGCAAGCTGACCCTGGCCTCCGCGCTGATCGAGGGCGTCCCGGCCCGCCAGGTCTCCCTGCTGGACTGCTTCACCCTCGGCCCCACCGGCAGCATCGCCGTTGTGGACGACGCGCAGCTCTCCCTGAGCCTGAGCGCCTTCAGCTTCAACAAGGGCTCCAGCAAGACGCTGAAGCTCACCTGGAACGGCGCGTCCCTCTCGGCCAAGAAGGCCAAGTGGGGCACCTCCAACGCCAAGATCGTCAAGGTATCCAAGTCCGGCAAGCTGACCGCCAAGAAGAAGGGCACCGCCACCGTCACCGTCACCTACAAGGGCGTCAAGGCCGCCTGCCAGGTGGTGGTCACGGACATCAAGCAGGTCAAGTCCGTCAAGGTGAAGCCCTCCAAGCTCACCCTGGCGCTGTACGGCGGCGTGCAGCTCTCCGCGGCCATCAGCCCCGGCGACGCCGCGAACAAGGCCGTCACCTGGGCCTCCTCCAACCCTGCCGTGGCCAGCGTGGATGCCAACGGCCTGGTGGCCGGCCTCGCCGGCGGCACCGCCACCATCACCGCCACCTCCAACAACGGCAAGGTGGGCAAGTGCAAGGTGACCGTGAAGGAGGTCAAGCCGAAGGCGGTGGACTTCGCCCAGCTGTACATCACGCTGAACCCCGGCGCGACCTTCGCCACGCGGATATCCATGTCCCCCGCCAGCGTGTCCAACCCCCAGGTGAGCTACGCCACCAGCGACCCCGCCGTGGCCACGGTGGACGCCAACGGCGTCATCACCGCCGCGGGCGTCGGCACCGCCACCATCACCGTGAGGGCCGCCGCCAACGCCAAGGCGGTCAACACCTGCAAGGTGTGCGTGGTCGCCCCCGGTTCCGCCCGCATGGCCGGTCTGGTCATCGGCATCAACCCGGGGCACCAGATCAAGACCATCAAGAAGAAGTATCCCCTCGCCCCCGGCTCCAGCAAGAAGGCCTACGGCGTCAAGACCGGCGCCTGTGGCAAGTGGACCCGCGTGAACGAGTATGAGACCGTGCTGCAGATCGGCCTGAAGCTCGCCCGCATCCTCACCGAGCAGGGCGCGACGGTGGTCATCACCCGCACCAAAAACGACGTGATGCTGACCAACATCGACCGCGCCAAGATGCTGAACGCCGCCGGCGTGGACGTGGCCCTGCAGCTGCACTGCAACAGCAGCAAGTTCAAGGACCACGAGGGCTGCAGCGGCTACATCCGCACCACCGGCGACTGGGCCGCCGAGAGCCGCGCCATGTCCAAGGCCCTGACCAAGGCCATCAGCGCCGAGACCGGCTGCGTCAACCTGGGCGTGAAGATCAACAACAACTACATGAGCCTGAACTGGACCACCACCCCCACCGTGCTGCTGGAGATGGGCTACCTCTCCAACAAGAAGGAGGACAAGCTGCTGGCCACCGACGACTACCGCGAAAAGATGGCCCGCGGCATCTGCGAGGGCCTCTGCGCCTACTTCGGAAGGTAATGGATTCAGGCATAGAAGCGCCGGCGGGTTCCAAATGGAACCCGCCGGCGTCAGGATGTTGACAAAGTCAACAGACTGGAGACCATTGAGAAAGTCTGCAAGGCAAGGCGGCAAGCCTGCAAAAAAAGAGCTTACCCAGTAGTAAGTGACTGCATTTTGCAGGCGCAGCCAACACAGCAAGCAAGAATCTCTGCCTGTTTTTTCGTCGGCAGAGATTCTTGCGTTTGCAGGCTTTGTCAGCGGTCTGAGCGCCGGCGGGTTCCGAATGGGACCCGCCGGCGCTCAATGTATAGATCGAGATTCGTTTACCAGTTCAGCACCGAATTGGCGTCGTAGCCCATGGTCTCCTGAACCAGGTCGAAGATCTCCCACAGCCGGGCTTGGTCCGCCTCACTGAGGGTGTAGGTCTTGTCGTTATCCATGTCGGTGATGTAGGGGCAGCCGTCCGTGGCGACGGCGAAGTCGTAGATCTCGCCGCTGGGCGCCACGCAGAACAGGGTGCTGTTCATGGTGCAGCCGTCCAGCTGGCCGGGGTTCTTCTTCGCCCGCTTCAGCATCTCCGCCAGCTCCGTCAGGGTGGCCTCGTCGTCTATCGTCTGCTCGGCGCGGTTGCCGTCATAGTCCTCATAGACCATGATCACTTCCTTGAGCCCGCTTCCCGCGGCCAGCGCGGGCACGGAGAGGGCCAGCAGCGCGGCGGCCAGCAGCGCGCAAATCCATCGCTTCATCTCAAACACCTTCCTCTCGCAGCGGCCGGCTCCGGCGCACGCGCCTCCAGGCCGCGATCAGCTTCATTATACACTGGGCGAAAGGCGGAATCAATCGACGAACCAGAAGTGTCACCATAACATCATTTGACCATCACAATTGCCCCGTCACCGCTTGAAGTACAGCATGTCGGCATCCACATAGCCCCACTTGCCTTTCCAGTACACATACTGCCATCCTTCGCTGATCCCGCCGAAGGCATAGACACGGCTCCCACGGGGGATGCTCGTCAGGCGGTGACCGTCATCGGAGGCCGCTTCCCGCAGCGCCGTATGCTTTCCCGCGCAGACGACCCACGCTTTCCTGCCGTCCTTGGCCTTCGCGGCCCGCAGCGCCGTGGCGCTGACATAGCCGTACCAGTCGTTCCATTGAACGTAATAGTACCCGTTCTGTCCCTCGGCGAGGGCCACCACCGTCGCGCCCTTCTTTAGCTTTTTCAATTTTCCACCGTCGGCGCTGGGCGCCTCCCGCAGCCAGACCTTCTTGTTCACCCGCAGCGCCCGACCCTGCTTCTCCAGGTATTTCCGGGCGACATAGCCCCACCGCGTTCCACAGCGCACCAGGCAAAAGCCCCTCTCCGTCCGCTCATAGACCACCGTCATTTCCCTGTACAGCTTCGCCAGCCGCGGCGATTTCGCCGTGGCCTCCGCACGCAGCGCCGCCCATTTCCCGCAGTGGTCCACCCTCAACAGCTGTCCTTTTTCCAGCGCCAGCGCCGGAACAGCCGTTTCCGCCAGCAGCGCCGCCAACAGCAGCGCGCAGAGCACCTTTCTGAGCCTCATGTCATCTCATCCTCTTTCCCCATAATCACCCGAGATGTCCTTTCCCGGGGCTTCACCTATAATGACGCCGGCGAGAGGCCGAAGGGTGAATTTTCTCATTGTTAAATGGATGTTTCCCGTCGCCTTGACAGCCCCTGCCCCAAATGCTATGATAGTGGGCGGCGATTCAACAAACGGCCATGCGGCCAAGGAGAGACAGACGATGGAATTGACGGAAATGTATCGTTCCCTGGGCGTCAGCCCGGCGGTGTATCAATATGGCGAGGACATCCTCGCCGCCCTGAAGGCCCGGTTTGAGGCCGTGGACGCGGTGGCGGAGTACAACCAGGCCAAGGTGCTCGGCGCCATGCAGAAAAACCGGGTCAGCGCGCCCTGCTTCGCGGCCACCACCGGCTACGGCTACGACGACGTGGGCCGCGACACGCTGGAGAAGGTCTACGCCGACGTGTTCCACACCGAGGCGGCCCTGGTGCGCCCGCAGATCACCTGCGGCACCCACGCCCTGGCGGTGGCGCTGTCGGCGAACCTGCTGCCCGGGGACGAGCTGCTCAGCCCCGTGGGCCGACCCTACGACACCCTGGAGGAGGTCATCGGCATCCGGGAGTCGAAGTGCAGCCTCAAGGAGTACGGCGTCACCTACCGCGAGGTGGCCCTGACGGAGGAGGGTGGCTTCGACTGGGAGGGCATCCGCGCCGCCATCAACGACAGGACGAAGCTGGTCACCATCCAGCGCAGCAAGGGCTACGCCACCCGCCCCACCTTCTCTGTGAAGCAGATCGGCGAGCTGATCGCGTTCATCAAGTCCGTAAAGCCCGGCCTGAACGTGATGGTGGACAACTGCTACGGCGAGTTCGTGGAGACCATCGAGCCCTCGGACGTGGGCGCGGACATGACCGTCGGCAGCCTGATCAAGAACCCCGGCGGCGGCCTGGCCCCCATCGGCGGCTACATCGTGGGCACCGAGGCCTGCGTGTCCCGCTGCGCGTACCGGCTGAGCGCCCCCGGCCTGGGCCAGGAGGTCGGCGCGAACCTGGGCATCATGCCCGCGCTGTATCAGGGCCTGTTCCTGTCCCCCACCGTGGTGGCCGGCGCGCTGAAGGGCGCGATCTTCGCCGCGAATATGTATGAGAAGCTGGGCTTCCGCGTGGTGCCGAACGGCACCGAGAGCCGCCACGACATCATCCAGGCCGTGGAGCTGGGCTCCGCCGAGGCCATGAGTGCCTTCTGCCACGGCATCCAGGCCGCCGCGCCGGTGGACAGCTACGTGATCCCCGAGCCCTGGCCCATGCCCGGCTACGACAGCAACGTGATCATGGCCGCGGGCGCGTTCGTGCAGGGCAGCTCCATCGAGCTCTCCGCCGACGGCCCCATCCGCCCGCCCTACGCGGTGTACTTCCAGGGCGGCCTGACCTGGTACCACGCCAAGCTGGGCATCCTGATGAGCCTGCAAAAGCTGGTGGACGCGGGGCTGGCGAAGCTGTAATGCGCGGATGAGCCGCCGCCTCGATGAGGCGTTCAGGGCAAGGAAGCGTAATGCTATTTTCTTAATTCCATAAACATTCCAAACCATTTCTGCAATATATATTTGCTATGTTTTTTCCAGCGTGCGATTGTCGTTGGGAAAGGCAAACCGCCGCGGAGACGCGCGTCCAAGGCAGCCAAGGAAAACGCTGAACGGCCTGCCGTCCCGCTGCCCGAGCAGCCTTCTGAGTTCCGACATCACGGCAACGCGCCAAACAAACGTAAAGGAGATACGACTATGAAGAAAATTTGTGTTCTGCTGTCACTGATCCTGGCCCTGTCCCTGTTCTTTGCCGCCGCGCAGGCCGAGGACGTCGCTGAGGCGGTCGTCGAGGAAGCCGCCGACATCGTCGAAGAGGTCGCCGAGGCCGTCGAAGAGGCCGCCGAGGAAGCCGCTCCCGCGCCTGAAAGCGCCGTCTCCGGGACCCTGATGGGCGAGTGGCATGGAATGGGCTATTCCGGCGACTACAGTCTGAGCGTCAGCGGGACTTTCTTCTACATGCCGGACGGCAGCATTCAGACTGAAGATGGCTATGTCATTCCTATGGAGATTGTGGACGACACGCATTTCACCTTCACCCTGCCGGAGGGCTCCGGGCTGGAGGGCAAGACCCTCTACGCCGAGGTCGGGACGCTGACACAGGCCATGATCGACGAATACTCTGTCAGCGAAGTGAGCTACATCGACTCCTCCATCGGCGCGCCCTGCATCGTCGTCTCCGTTTCCGATATGGACAACAGCAATCCCCTGGCGCCGGTCGAGGTCACGACGACCTCCCTGTTCCTGAAGTACAGCTACCTGGATGATTACCTTGAGCTGATCATGGCCGGAAAGACCTGGAAGATCGGCGACAACACGCTGGCCATCGACGCCGACGGCAACCTCGACCTGAACAACGGCGCCGTGACGGGTTCGGCCTATTGGTCTTACAATGACAATACGCCCATGTACGTCAACTTCTACTGGTCCAGCGGCGCGGACATCTACTACATCCCCACCGAGATCACGGCGACCTCGATCACCCTGGTCAACCGCGACAACGAAAGCGAGGTCGTCGTGCTGGAATACCAGGGCGACGTGCCCGCCGTCGAGGCCCCTGCCGAGGAGCCTGTTGAAGAGCCCGCCGAGGCGCCCGCTGAGGAGCCAGCGGAAGAGCCCGCGGAGGAAGCGGCCGAAGCGGAAGTCCTGGACTAAATCTATCGCAGAGTCTGCACAGAGCCGCCTCACAGCGAGGCGGCTCTGATTAAATTAAAAGGCCCCGGGCGGCGCAACATTGCGCCGCCCGGGGCCAAATATTATAATTTTACTGCTCGGGCACCAGCAGGCCGTAGGTTCCGTCGTTGCGGCGATACAGCACGTTCATGCTGTCGTTCTCCGCATTCATGAACAGGAAGAAGTTGTGACCCAGCAGCTCCATCTGGGTGATGGCGTCGTCCACATCCATGGGCTTCACGCTGAACTTCTTCACGCGCACGACGTCGTAATTGACCTCCTCGTACACCGGCTCGACGACCTCCTCCGGCGCCTCCGGCTTGGGATCGCGCAGGTGCTTGCCCATCTTCGTGCGATAGCGGCGGATCTGGCTCTCCAGCTTGTCCGCGGCGCGGTCGATGGACAGGTACATGTCGTTGGAATTCTCCTCCGCGCGCAGCATCAAGCCGTCCACGCTGACGGTCAGCTCCGCGATGTTCCGGCCTCCGCGCTGCTGGCGGAAGCGAATGATGGCTTCGGCATCCCTGTTAAAATAGCGGTCGAGCTTGCTCAGCTTTTTCTCCGCCCGGGCCTTCAGGCTATCGGATACAACTTCCTTGCCCACATAGACAAACTTCATCATTACATCGCTCCTTTATATTGAAATGACGCTCGGCAGCGCCCTATGCGCGCCGGTTTAACGTCTTGATAATACTTATTCTGCATCGTTCGGCGTTTTTCCTGCTTGTCGCGCAACTATTTTTTTACAAAACTGGTTTTATGGCGTCACTTCCGGCTTCTTCCGGGTCCGGGCCGCGCCCTTCGCGCCGCCTGCCTTCGCCCCGCCGGCCCTGGTCCCGCGACCCTTTGCGGCGCCTGTCTCCGTCGCGCCGGCCTTTTTCGCGCCGGTCCCGGTCCTGCGGGCGGAGGTCCTTTTCACCGCCTTGCGCTTCGCCGGGGCCTCCTTTTCAAAGCGGACGTCCCGGGGCCCGTTCTTGGCGGCCTCCACCAGGAAGGTGGAGAAGCGGCGGATGCCGCTCATGAAGCGTTCGGACTTCGCCGTCCGCTCGGCCTCGTCCCGCTGGACGGCCATGTCGCTGAGGAACTTCTCCCACTTGCCGGTGGTCACGGCGGAGGCGATCTGCTCCGGCACCACGGCGATCAGCTGGCGGCCCTTCTCAGTGGACACGATGGTCTTGCCCTTGCGGCAGGCGTAGCCCATTTCGATCAGCCGCTCGATGGTGGCCGCGCGGGTGGCGGGCGTGCCCAGGCCGGAGGACTTCATCTGCTCCCGCAGGGCCTCGTCCTCGATGCTGCGGCCCGCGTTCTCCATCAGGCTCAGCAGCGAGGCGTCGGTGTGGGGCGCGGGCGGCTTGGTCTGGCCCTTCTTCACCGTGGCGCGGGCCACCCGGCGGACGTCCCCCGCCGCCAGATTGGGCAGCGGCGGCTCCTTGTCCTCCTGCTTGTCCCCCCGGTACAGCGCTCGCCAGCCCTCCACGACGGGCATCGCGCCGGTGGATTTGAAGTCGTGCTCCCCCACCCGGGTGATGACCTTCGCGGCGTCATACTCGTAATAGGGGTAGTGGACGGCGATCAGCCGCCGGGCGATCATGTCGAACAGCATGGCCTCGTCCCGGGTCAGGGCCGAGGAATTGGCCGTCTTTTCCGTGGGCACGATGGCGTGGTGGTCGCTAATCTTGGCGTTGTCGTAGAAGCGCTTGGAGCCCAGGTTCCAGTTCAGCTCCGGCGCGTTTACGAACCCCTGGTAGGCCGCGGGCAGCTTCTTCAGCGTGGCGGCGATCTTCGGCTTCATGTCGTCCGGCAAATAGCGGCTGTCGGTGCGGGGATAGGTGACCAGCTTGTGGGTCTCGTACAGCGACTGGGCCAGCTTCAGCGTCTTGTCAGCGGAGAAGCCCAGCTTGCGGTTGGCCTCCCGCTGGAGGCTGGTCAGGTCGTACAGCTGGGGCGGCGGCAGCTTCTTGCGCTCCACCTTGCTCTCGGCCACCACGGCGTCCTTTCCGGCCACAGCCTCCCGCACCGCCCGGGCCTTCGCCTCGTCCCAGCACTGGGTGTCCTTCAGATCCGGGTCCTTCTTCGCCTCGGGATTCAGCCACAACCCCTCGTAATCTCCGAAGTTGGCGTGCACCTCCCAGTAGTCCCGGGGCGTGAACTGGGCGATCTCCCGGTCCCGGGAGACGATCAGGTTCAGCGTGGGCGTCTGCACCCGGCCCACGGACAGGTGGGCGTCGTAGGCCAGGGAAAAGGCCCGGGAGGCGTTCATGCCCACCAGCCAGTCCGCCTCGCTGCGGCAGCGGGCGCTCTCGTACAGGGAATCGTAGTAGGACGCGGGCTTGAGGCTGGCGAAGCCCTGCCGAATGGCGGCGTCGGTCATGGAGGAGATCCACAGCCGCTCCACCGGCTTTTTGCAGCCTGCCATCTGGTAGATGTAGCGGAAGATCAGCTCGCCCTCCCGGGCGCTGTCCGTGGCGCAGATCAGGCTGTCGTGCTCCTTGTCCAGCATCAGCTTCTTGATCACGGCGAACTGCGACTTTGTGCCCGGCAGCACCTTCAGCGGGATGCGCTCCGGCAGCATCGGCAGCTGGGCCATGTTCCACTTCACCCAGTTGGGATCGGTCTCCCCCGGTTCGCTGAGGGACACCAGGTGGCCGATGGCCCAGGTGACGGTGTAGTCACTGCCGGTGATGCACCCCTCGCCCCGGCCCGTCACCCCCAGCACCCGGGCGATGTCCCGGGCCACGGAGGGCTTCTCGGCGACGATCAGTTTCTTGGACATATTTGCTCCTGTATCATCAGAATTACTGTATCATCAAAATAGCTGCAGCCCGTGGGCTACAGCCATCATTCTACCATTCTCCGCTCTTTTTTTCAAGACGGGGGATCGAAACCAGGGGACATCGCTTGCTTTGCGGGAAATCGATCGCATCTGTCTTTCGGCAAAACAACAAGCTGCCCTGCCGAAATCCACCTTCCCCGAGAAGATTATCAACCGCAATTGTTTCCTTAAGCCTTCCCCTTTGGGGAAGGTGGCAGCCCGCAGGGCTGACGGATGAGGTCGATTTGTTCCAACCGCAGTAAACAACGCTGCTCCGAATACACATTGCCCCTCAGAACAAAGCCTGTCCTTTCAGTTCCTTTGACATAAAAAGTCCTCCTGCAAATCTGCAAGAGGACTTTTTCATCCCAGTATTCTTTTATCCCTTACCTACCGTACTTCTCCACCTTGTATTCTTCTCCGAAGGTCTCCACGGTGGCCTTCTTGATGCGCTGCTCCTGCACGGGGCGATCCTGGAAGCCGGTGGGGGTCTGGGCGATGCCGTCGACCACGTCCATGCCCTCGGTCACCTTGCCGAAAGCGGCGTAATCGCCGTCCAGGTGAGGCGCGTTGGCGTGCATGATGAAGAACTGGCTGCCGGCAGAGTTGGGCATCATGCTGCGGGCCATGGACAGCACGCCGCGGCTATGCTTCAGGTTGTTCTGCCTGAAGCCGTTGCGGGCGAACTCGCCCTTGATGGAATAGCCCGGGCCGCCCATGCCGGTGCCCTGGGGGTCGCCGCCCTGGATCATGAAGCCGGGGATGACGCGGTGGAAGATCAGCCCGTCATAGAAGCCGGCCTGGACCAGGGTGACGAAGTTCGCCACGGTGTTCGGCGCGATCTCGGGGTACAGCTCGGCCTTGATGACGCCGCCGTTTTCCATTTCGATGGTGACAATGGGGTTGCTCATGGTTTCATACCTCCTGATAATCTTGTCGCGGGGCGCGGGCCGTCACCGGATCTTCTCGGCCTCGTAGGCCACGCCCTGGGTCTCCACGCGGATGCTCTTGATCGCCTGCTCCTCCAGCGGCCGGTCGTTGGCATCGGTGGCGGTGGTGGCGATGGCGTCCACCACGTCCATGCCCTCCAGCACCTGGCCGAAGGCGGCGTACTGTCCGTCCAGGCCGGTGTAGTCCTGGTGCATGATGAAGAACTGGCTGCCCGCGGAATCGGGGGCCATGGCGCGGGCCATGGAGATGACACCACGGGTGTGGGACAGGTCGTTCTCGATGCCGTTGGCCGCGAACTCGCCCTTGATGGCATAGCCCGGGCCGCCCATGCCGGTGCCGGTGGGGTCGCCGCCCTGGATCATGAAGCCGGCGATGACCCGGTGGAAAATCACGCCGTCGTAGAAGCCGGCGTTGGCCAGCTCCACGAAGTTCGCCACGGTGTTCGGCGCCACGTCGGGGTACAGCTCCACGGTGATCACCCCGCCGTTCTCCATCTCGATGGTCGCCACGGGGTTCTGGTTTTCCTCGGCCAGGGCGCACAGGCACCCGGCCAGCAGCAGCGCGCACAGCAGCGCGGCGAGCAGCTTCTTCATGTTCAATTCCTCCTGAGCGGTTGTGGTCCGGCCGCTCACGGGCGGTCGATGGTCTCCGGCTTGTAGTCCACGTCGAAGGTCTCCACGCGGATGGTGGCGATCACCTGCCGGGTAAGGGGCAGGTAGGTGCTGTCCGTGGGCTGGGAGGCGATGGCGTCCAGCACGGCCAGGCTCTGCTCGTCGACGATGCTTCCGAAGGCGGCATAGCGCCCGTCATATTCGGGATAGCTGCCCTGCATGATGAAGAACTGGCTGCCCGCCGTGTCGTATCCGCTGGGCCGCGCCATGGAGATGGCGCCCCGCATGTGGGACACCGTGTTCTGGGTGAAGCCGTTCTCCGCAAACTCGCCCGCGATGGCATAGCCGGGGTCGCCGGTGCCGTTGTTGTTGGGGTCGCCGCCCTGGATGAACACCCCCGCCACGACGCGGAAGAACTGAAGCCCGTCGTAGAAGCGGGAATTGGCCAGCTTCACGAAGTTCGCCACGGTGTTGGGCGCCTGGTCCGGGTACAGCTCAAAGCGCATCTGGCTGCCGTCCTGCATGGTGATGGTGGCGATGGGGTTCGGGGCATCCTCCGCCTCCTCCCCCGGCTCCGCCAGCCGCAGCAGCAGGATCAGGCCGATGGCCAGCACCAGCGCTCCCGCCGCCAGGGCGATCAGCAGATGCCGCCGGTCGCTGAAGAAGCCGCCTCGCGCATTTCGGGATCGCATGTCAATCAGTCGCCTCCGCAGGCGCCGACAGGATGACCGCGCGCTTGCGCGCCACCATCTCGTCCACGCGGTTGATGTATTCCTCGATGTTTCGCACATTCGGCGCGCGCTCGATGCGCAGCGCCCGATGGTTCGGGTCGAACAGCCACTTGGAGATGGCCCCCGCGCCCAGCGCCAGCACGCTCGCGGTCTCCTCCATGTTGCCGATGTTGTACAGGCAGGCCTTGCCGGGCTTCGCGTAGCCCACGTTCTCAAGGTTCCCGGCCATGTACTTCTGCCGGTACAGGTAGTAAGGCCGCCAGCCGCCGCCCATCAGCCGGGTCCGGGCCATGGCGATCATCTCCGCCGCGCCCTCGGCCTCCACCTGGCCGTAGCCGTTGCCGGCCACCGCCAGCTGCTCGTGCAGGCGGCTGGAGCGCTTGATGGCCAGGGAATGGACGGTCACGCTCTCCGGCGCGAGGGACTGGACCACGTCCAGCGTGTGGGCGAAGTCCTCCACCCGCTCCCCGGGCAGGGCGGCGATCAGGTCCATGTTGATGTCGTCAAAGCCCATCGAGCGGGCCAGCGCGTAGGCCCGCAGGGTGTCCTCCCCGGTGTGGGCACGGCCGATGCGCCGCAGGGTCTCGTCGCTGAAGGTCTGGGGGTTCACGGAGATGCGATCCACGCCGTGGTCCCGCAGCATCCGCAGCTTTTCCGCGTCGATGGTGTCCGGCCTGCCGGCCTCCACGGTCCACTCCACGGCGGTGGGAAAGGCCGCCTGGGCCGCGGAGAGGATGCGCTCCAGGTCCGCGCAGGGGATGGCCGTGGGTGTGCCCCCGCCGATGTAGCCCGCCCGCAGGCTCCGCCCCGCCTCGGCCATCAGGGCCTTGCAGAGCTCGATTTCCCGCAGGAGCGCCTCCACGTAGGGCGTCACCAGCTTGCCGTTGCCGATCTCCCCGGCGGAGAAGGAGCAGTAGGAGCAGCGGGTCTTGCAGAAGGGGATGCCGATGTACAGGTCAAACTGGTCGTCCCGCGCGTCCCGAATGCCCTGCTGCATGGCGGCGATCTCGCCCAGCAGCGCCGCGCGATCCGGGGCCACGTCGAAGACCTCGGTCACGTGGGCGACGGCCTGCTCCCGGGTCATGCCGTCCTCCATGGCCTCGTACAGCAGCCGGGTGGGTCGGATGCCCGTCAGGCTGCCCCAGGGGGGCCGCATGCCCGTCAGCGCCTTCAGCAGGTCGTAGAGGGCCTGCTTCACCTGGCGCTTGCGGGCGCGTTTGATCTCAAGCGCCGTGCCGGAAACGGCGTCCCGGGTCAGGGCACATTCCCGCCCGCCGGAGGTCCAGCGGTCGGTCCACCGGCCGTCGGCCTCGGTGAAGCGGTGCTCGAACACCGTCTCCCCCTCGGTGAGGCTGATCTGGGTGTCCCCGTAGAACAGCCGAAGCACGTCTCCGAGGTCGGAGAAGAACTCCGGCGCGTCCGTGATGAGTCGAATCATAGCCGGTACCGCACCCTTTCCCGGACGATGGTGGTCGGCCCGCCGTGGCCGGGATAGACCCGCACCTCGCCGGGCAGCTCAAACAGCGCCTTGATCGAATTCCGCATGTCCGCCGGGCTCCCGCCGTGCAGGTCCAGGCGGCCGTAGCCCCCCGCGAACAGCGTGTCCCCGGAGAACAGCGCGCCCTCATCGGGCAGATACAGGCACACCGAGCCCCGGGAGTGGCCGGGCGTGGGGAGCACCTGAAAATCCAGGCCCGCGACGGACAGCTCTTCCTCAAAGGGCTTCGCCTCGATGGCCGGGCCGGGCATCCGGGTGACGCCCATCAGGTCCACATAGCCGTTGAGCTCGGGGGCGTTGAGCATCTCCGCGTCCTCCGCGCCGACATAGACCGGCGCGCCGGTCTCGGCGGCCATCTCGCCGACGGCCATGATGTGGTCGAAGTGCCCGTGGGTCAGCAGGATCGCGGCGACCCTCCTGTCCCCGATCGCCTGCTTCAGCTTCGGGTACTCGTCGCCGGGGTCGATCACGGCGCAGTCCTCCCGGCCCTCGCGCCAGACGATCCAGGCGTTTTCCTGGATCATGCCGCAGCACACGTTTTGTATCTGAATGGGCATATGTCCTCCAATGTTATAGCCGTTATTCGGGAGGTTAGAATTGAGAGTT
>JAUMVG010000056.1 GCA_030530315.1 Clostridia bacterium
CTGTACTGTGCGTGGGAACTTCCCGGGACGCAGGTTTTTTTCCTGTTGACAATGCTGGGGATCGGGGTTTTAATAACAGATGTTAAATAACAAATGTTAGAAATTGAACGTTATCGATGAAAGGGTGTTTTTATGCCTCCCAAGGCCAGGTTTCAGAGGGAAGAGATCGTCGGCGCGGCGCTGAAGGTCGCGCAGAAGAAGGGCATCGACGCGGTGACGGCGCGGGAGGTTGCCAGGGAATTGAAGGTGTCGGTCGGGCCGATCTTCACCTGGTTCGAGACGATGGACCAGCTCAAGGCCCAGGTCTATGAGCAGGCCAGGGAGCGCTATCGCGCCTACATCGAGCGCGGGCTCGCGGGGCCAATCCCGTTTCTGGGGGTGGGCCAGCAGTACATTCGCTTCGCCAAGGAGGAGCCGGAGCTGTACAAGCTGCTGTTTCTGACCAAGCCCAGTGCCGTCAGCGGCGGCGCGATGGAGGCGCTGCGCTTTTCCCAGGACCTGGCGCGGGATTCGATAACGCGCATCTACAACATGGACGCCGCGACCGCCGACAGGTATTTCCGGGATTTGTGGCTCGTGGTGTTCAGCTTCGCCACGCTGATCGTCACGGACGGCTGCCCGTACACCGACGAGGAGATGAGCACGGTCCTGACCGAGGTGAGCCTTTCCATCTGCAAAGCCTACAAGGAGATCCCCGGCCTGCCGGAGGGCGATTTCGACCGGGACGCCATCTTCCGGGAACTGGTAAAGTAGCGAGAAGGGATCATTCGAGGAGAATCTCAAGGGAGGAAGCGCCATGAGGACGCTGGTTTTGAACGGCAGCCCCAAGCGGGAGAAGAGCGACACCATGCACATCACGCGGGCCTTCTTGGACGGAATGGCGGAAGCGGCCGCGCAGGAGGTCCGGATCATCCACGTGATCGACCGACACATCGAATACTGCACCGGCTGCTTTTCCTGCATGCGCGGCGGCGGTGAATGCGTCCACAGGGACGATATGCGGGCGATTTTAGAGGCGATACTGGACAGCGACCTGCTGGTCTTGAGCTTCCCGCTCTATTGCTACGGCATGCCCGCGCCGCTCAAGGCGCTGCTGGACCGCACGCTGCCGCTGTCCTCCATGGCCATGCGGCGGGTGGGCGAGCGGTACGAGCACGTGGCGCAGGCGGATTTCAGCCGCCTTCGCTACTTGATGATCTGCGGCTGCGGCTTTCCCAACAGCCGGCAGAACTTTGAGCCCGCCGTGACGCAGTTTAAGCTGTGCTTTCCCCGGAACCACACGATCCTCACGGTGCCGGAGAGCCCCATGTTCAGCGCGCCGGAGGCCGCGGTGGTGACCGCGCCGCGCCTGGAGCTGATCAGGCGGGCAGGGCGGCAGTATGCCCGGGAGGGAACCGTCGACGCGGCGCTGCTGGCCGGGATCACTTCGCCGATGATCCCGGAGGCGCAGTATGCCGCCATTGTGAACGGCGGTGCGCCCCAACAGCCGAATCAAAACGAATAAAAGGAATGAAAAGCCATATGGAACTCGACAGAAAGGGCCTGTTTGGCCCGAGGACTTTCTACAGGAGCGCGCTGGCCATCGCGGTGCCGATCATGCTGCAACAGCTGATCCAGAGCCTGGTGTCCCTGGTGGACAACTTCATGGTTTCGGGCCTGGGGGACGTGTGCATGTCCGGCGTGAATGTGGCCGGGCAGGTGCTGTTCGTGTTCATGGTGTTCCTGAACGCCATCTGCATGTCCGGCGGCATCTTCATGACCCAGTTCTTCGGCGCGAAGGACCGGGGCGGCATGGGCCAGGCCTTCCGCTTCAAGCTGGTCGCGGGCATGGCGGCGTTCATACCGTACTTCCTGGTCACCCTCGTATTTCCGCGGCAGGTATTGTCGCTCATGCTGATCGGCAATACCCAGGCGGACCTGATCCTGGACGAGGCGGTGCGGTACATCCGCATCATGTTCTGGATCGGCATACCCATGACGCTGTCCGTCTGCATCGCCAGCTCCCTGCGGGACCTGGGCCGGGTCAGGACGCCCCTGGTGGTGACGGTGATTGCCACGCTGACCAACACGCTGTTCAACTGGCTGCTGATCTACGGCAACCTGGGCTTTCCGGCGCTGGGCGTGCGCGGCGCGGCCTGGGCCACCGTCATCGCCCGGATGCTGGAGGTGGCTATCTTCCTGGCGGTCTATGTCCGCGTCAAGCCGGATTTCGCCGTGCGCCCTTCTGATTTCATGAGGATCGATGGCGCTCTGTTCAGGGAGATCCTGAAAAAGAGCGCGCTGGTGCTGTTCTGCGAGATGGTGTGGGTGATGTCGGAGACCATCACCACGGCGATCTACAACGGCAGGGGCGGCGCGGACGTGGTATCCGGCATGGCCTCCAGCTTCACCATCGCCAACCTCTACTTCGTGGCCTTCGGCGGCGTCTATTCCGCCACGGGCGTGATCCTGGGCAAGACCCTCGGCGCGGGCGACCTGGCGCGGGCGCGTCGGGAAAAGACCTGGCTGCTGTCCGGCTCGGCGGTGTTCGGCGTGCTGATGATGGGCTTCGGCTTTGCCACCACGCTGATCGTCCCCGTGGTGTTCGGCCGCCTGAGCGCCAGCGCCATTGACATCTGCCGGCGCATGGTTGGCACCATGGCCCTGCTCATGCCGGCATGGGTCTACATGAACACCCAGCAGGCCGTGGCCCGCGCGGGCGGCGACACGCAGATGGGGGCGTATACGGACGCGGGACTGACGCTGTTCGTCATGATCCCAATGGTGTTTCTGCTGGCGCGATACACGAACGTCGGCCCGGTGGCGCTGTACTGCGGCGTCAAGCTCATCGACCTGATCAAGATGGTGATCTTCCATTTCTGGCTGAAGAAGGAGCGATGGCTCAAAAACCTGACGGAGTGAAGCGTATGAACAAAAATGAGCGCGTGATGCCGCCGCCGGACCGGGCGGAGGATTCCGCATGTATTATTTCGGGATATGACTTTTTGGACCTGCGGGAACGGCCGGAGCTTTTGGAGCGGGTGGCGGCCTGGTTTCATGAAAAGTGGGGCGTGCCGGAGGACGCCTACAGGGAGCGCATGATGGAATACATCAACGGCGAAACGGAATACGGGTGGTATCTGTGCCTGGACGGCGAGGACATCGTCGGCGGGCTGGGCGTCATCGACAACGACTTCCACGACCGCAAAGACCTCGCGCCGAACATCTGCGCCGTCTACACGGAAGCAGCCTGCCGGGGTCGGGGCATCGCGGGCCGCCTGCTGGACCTGGCGGTGGCGGACATGCGCTCAAGGGGCGTGTCTCCGGTGTATCTCGTCAGCGACCACATCGGGTTCTACGAGCGCTATGGCTGGGAATTCCTGTGCATGGTCCGGGAGGAAGGCACGGAGAAGCAGACGCGCCTGTATGTACACCGCTGACCGATGGGGAGGAAGGATGGGGGCTGGACAGCATGGCCGTCCCGGCGGGGTGGGGTGCAGCCTGGCGATGAAAAAAGGCGCTTGACTCTCACACTGTGGCAGGCATTACAATACGTCTGAGCTCAACAGTAATCCGCTTTTGGAGGTACCGCCATGCTGAAGATCGGAGAATTTTCAAAGCTGTCCAGGGTCAGCGTCAGAATGCTGCGCCACTACGATGAGATCGGACTCTTGAAGCCCGCCGAGATCGACCGCTTCACGGACTATCGGTATTACAGGGAGGACCAGCTGCCGACGGCGGGCCGTATCGCCGCGCTGAAGGACATGGGCTTCTCCCTCGCCGACATCGCCAGGATGCTCGAGGCCTATGGCGATCGCGAGCGGCTGGAACAGTTCTTTTCCGCGCGGCGGGCGGAACTGGAGGCCCAGGCACAGGATACGGCGCGCAGGCTGACGCTTCTGGACGCAGCCGTCAAAAGGCTGAGAAAGGAAGAGCATATGAGCTATGACGTAACCATCAGAACCATTCCCGAGCGCTGCGCCGCCACCGTTCAGATGACCATTCCCCGCTACGAGGACGAGGGCATGGTGTGGAGCGCGCTCATACAGGAGACCTGCCGGATGAACCTCGTGGAGGCGGATCCCTGCCTCTGCGCGGTGAGCTTCCTGGACGGGGAGTACAAGGAGGAAAACGTGGAGGTGATGGCGTGGAAGACCGTGAAGGGCAGCTATCCCGACACGGAGCACGTGAAGTTCCGCACGCTGCCGGAGGTGACCGTGGCCAGCTGCACCTATCAGGGGAGCTATGCCCTGATCACGGAGGTCTACGCGGCGGTGGTCGCGTGGATCGAGGCCAACGGCTATGAAGCCTCGGGAGCCATGTTCAACATCTACCACGTCAGTCCCCACGAGACGCAGAACCCCGACGAGTTCGTGACGGAGGTCTGCTATCCCGTGAGGCGCCGCGGGTAAGCGGTTCAAAAGCCCCGGTCCACTCCGGGCCGGGGCGGTTTGGCAAAAAGGAGAAGGATCATGACGCCCACAATGCTGGATACGAAGAGGCTGCGGCTTCGGGGAATGACCCCGGAGGACTTCGACGCGCTATCTTTGGCGCTCGGCGACCCGGAGAGCATGCCTATTGCAAGTACACCAATATCCCGTCGATCAGGACGGCGGAGTCCATCGGCATGCGCTTTGACCGGGAATACCCGGACGAAGTCAACGGGACCACCCATGTCTCGGTCATCCGCAGGGAGGATTGGACGGAGAACAGGCTCCGCGGGTCAGAGGAAAGGCCCGGCGGAGCGGACAATGAAACAGGAAGCACTATGGTAGAACTCAGAGCGATCACAGAGGACAACTTTATCGAAGCGTTTAATCTCAAGCTGGCGGCGGGGCAGGAGCGCTTTGTCTCCCACCCGATCCGCAGCCTCGCCCAGGCGTATGTCTACAGGGACCAGTGCCAGCCCTTCGGGATCTACGCGGAGGGGCGGATGGTCGGATACGTCATGGTCATCTACGACTACGACGTTCCCGAGTATGACATCTGGCACATGATGATCGACGAGGCCGAGCAGGGGCGCGGCTACGGGAGCGCGGCTCTGGACGGGTTGATCGAATACATCAAAAAGAAGCCCTTCGGCGATTCGGACCGAGTGGCCTTGACCTGCCATAAGGACAATTCCATTGCGAGGGGACTGTATGAGCGCAAGGGCTTTTGCGCCACGGGCGTCGAGGATGAAGACGAGGTGGAGCTTGCCATGACGCTCGCGCCGGGACAAGGAGGCTGATTCCCAATGGTCGACATCATGAGCGAACGGCTGCCCCATTGGAATGCGCGCGACCTGGCGCTACACCCCGTTCAGAAACCCCAGGTACTCGTCGAACACGTTGAACAGCATGTCCCCCGAGCAGACCGGGAGGATGAAGTCGCTCCCGCCGATCGAGGTGAAGTCGAAAAGCTCCCTCGCGCCGGTGAGGACCAGCGCCGGAAGCACCTCGTAGTTCGGCCCGAACACGATCTCCAGGTAGGGGCAGTACTTTGCCGCCTGGGAGACATCCTCCGCGTCCACGGCGTCCTTCATCTTGAATTCCAGGGAGAACACCCTGTCCTCCGTGATGACGAGGACGTCCGCGTAGATGCGGACGTGACGGGCCCGCTTCAGGCGGAACTCAAAGGCGATTTCCCAGCCCAGGCAGGGGTCGCCGATCATGTCCAGCAGGTCGGTGAAGAGCCGCGCCATCTGCTCCCTGCAATCGCGGAAGGAGTGGAGCAGGCCCCGCGCGTCGCTGACGCTGCGGCCGATCCTCTGGCAGCCCTCGAGGAGGCGCTCCAGCCATTCCTCCTCCGTCAGGTCCAGGAATTCGTCCACCCGGCTGTAGTAGCCGGAGAACTCAAACAGTCCCGAGTGGGGCCGCTCCTGGCGAATGATGCCGTGCCACCGGTAGTCCCGGTCCTGCCAGCACAGCTCCTTGAGCAGCGGCGACGCGTACAGTATGTGGTTGACGGTGTTTCGGTCCAGCTTCAGCTGACCGGCGATCTCCCGGGCCCTGAGCCCGTCGCCCTGGCAGATCGCAGCGCACACCCTTCGCTCCAACAGTTCCTCGTTCATGCGGCCTCCTTGCGGCTTGGCGTCACGACAGGCCGCCGTCGAGCCATGCCCTCAGCGCGTCCACGTCATCTTTGAATACGAACGCCTTCATGCCGACGTGCAGGGCGGCCTCGGCGTTGGCGGGCGCGTCGTCGATGAAGGCGGTCTCGACGGGATCGATGCCGAAGCGCCGGCACGCCAGCCGGAAGATCTCCGGGTCCGGCTTCACCAGGCCCACGTCGGCGCTGATCATGATGCCGTCGAAGCGGCGTAGCGCCGGGACATCCGCCTGGAAGCGGTGAAAGGCCGCGCTGATGTTTGAGAGGAGGTACAGCCCAAAGCCCCTCTCCTTGAGTTCGCCCGTCAGCGCCTCCATGCCCGGAACCGGCAGTATGGCGCGGTTTTCCCGCCGGACGAAGTCCCGCACCGCGCCGTGCAGCCGGGCGGGCACCCTGGAGGCTATCGAGGCCGTGGCGTCGGCTTCGGAAATCGTGCCCCGGTCCTGCATGGCCCATTCCAGCGAGCCAAAGACCTCCCGCCGGAGGAGGCCGGCGTCCCCGGGGCCGATGCCGTGGGCCCGGTAGTATCCCTCCGTGTCAAAGCGCATGAGCACGCCCACGAGGTCGAACAGCAGGTTCCTGATCATAACTCCTCCACCGCGCTCCCGTCTATGGTGATCTCTCCGCGCATGCTCCGCTCCATCCTGGCGCGGATCTCGTCCGGGGAGAGGCCGCGGCTGAACAGGTAGTAGAGCTTTGCCACGGCGGCCTCCGTGGTGATGTCGTAGCCGCTGACGGCGCCGGCCTCCTTGAGCGCGGAGGAGGTCTCGTAGGCCCCGAGGGAGACCGTGCCGTGGGGGCACTGGGAGCAGACGATGATGATCGTGCCGTTCTCCGAGGCCTTGCGGATGATGGGCAGCAGGGCATTGGCGTGCCCGGGGATGTTCCCCGCGCCGAAGGTTTCGATGACGATGCCCCGCAGCCGTTCCGTCATGATGGAGTCGAACAGGTCGAACTGTATGCCGGGGAACACTTTGATGACGCCGATGGGGACGTTCATGAGCGGCTGGAGGGAGAAGCTGCCCCGGGAGGGCGGCAGCAGCGCGGCCCGGTTGTAGCGGATGGCGATGCCCGCCTCCGCCAGCGCGGGGTAGTTCGGCGACTCAAAGGCGATGAGGTCGTCCGCGGAATACTTGATGGTCCGATTGCCCCGCAGCAGCTTGCCGCCGAAGTACAGGCACACCTCGTGCACCTGGTCGCCGGCGGCGATCAGCAGGGCGGCGATGATGTTGTCCCGCGCGTCGTTGCGGATCTCGCAGAGGGGGATCTGAGAGCCGGTCAGTATGACCGGCTTGCCGTTGCCCCGCAGCATGAAGGACAGCGCCGAGGCGGTGTAGGCCATGGTGTCCGTGCCGTGGAGGATGACGAAGCCGTCGTAGGCGTCGTAATTCCCGGCGATGAGCCTGCCGATGGCGTTCCACTCCACGACGGTGATGTTGGAGGAGTCCAGCAGCGGCTCCATGTCCACGATGTCCCACAGGGGCATGGATGGCGAATGCAGCTCGGGCAGCTGGTTCAGCAGTGCGTGGAAGGCCTCCTTCTGCGGCGCGTAGCCCTGGGGCGTGTTCACCATGCCGATGGTCCCGCCGGTGTATATCATCAGTATCTTCTTCATGGCGTGCATACGGTGCTCCTCAAATTGGTTTTGCGCGCCCGGCCGTGCCTGACCTGTGGGCGTGCCGGGAAGCGGCGACGGTCATCGGTCCTTCCCAGGCAATTATAGCATGGGAAAGCGCGGCAAACAAGCATTTGCCCGCATGCCGGAGGGGATTGTGATGAAATTCGGGAAATGCAAAGCCGCGGATGAAATGGAATGGCGGACAGACGGAAGGGCTGGCTCCGGCGCGGTCACGCCGGCTTTTCCTGCGCGGGGGCCGCGTCCGGGCGGTTGAGTATTGCCTTCCACTGCCTGGAGAACAGGTAGTAGCCGATCATGCAAAGCAGGGCGAAGGCAAAGGATATGGGGAAGGAGAGCATGATCCAGGTGCCGTCGAACCGGGCGCGGATCAGGTGGGCGGAGGGGATGCGCACCGCCCACAGCATGAGCAGGTTGACGAGGGTGGTGAAGCGCACCAGCCCCACGCCGTTCACGATGCAGAGCATGGTGTTGAACACCGCGTACATCCAGTGGCTGAACAGCTGTACCGTGAGGTAGCGATCCGCGTACATCAGCACCTGTTCGTCTGCGGAAAACAGGCGCAGCAGCGGCGAGCGGACGGCCCAGAACAGCGCACCGCTGGTGAGGGCGATGATGCCCATGGCGATAGGAATGCGCGGGTAACCCTGGCGCAGGCGCGCATAGTTGCCGGCCCCGTAATTCTGCCCGGAAAAGGTGGTGGCGGCGGAGGCCATGCTGGAATGGGCGATGCTGGCCATGCCGTTGATGCGCCCCGCAATGGCGGAAGCCGCCATGAAGGTGGAGCCCTGGGCGTTTACCAGGGTCTGCATCGCCATGTGGCCCAGGGAGTACAGGGAGTGGTTGAAGCCGATGGGCAGGCCGATGCGCAGTATGGACCAGAGCGTCCGGCGGGACAGCCGCAGCCCGAACACGGGGACGTTGAGGTGC
The DNA here is from genome assembly GCA_030530315.1 of Clostridia bacterium. GTDB lineage: Bacteria > Bacillota > Clostridia > Christensenellales > Aristaeellaceae > UBA2862. The sequence continues at coordinate 8,636 of JAUMVG010000056.1, forward strand.
CGGTAGTGCCGGCGGAGATAGACGATGCTGACGAACCAGCTTACGTACATGGCAATGGACGTGGCCAGCGCGGCCCCGGCGACATCCATGCCGAGTCCGGCCACCAGGGCCACGTCCAGTGCGATGTTGACCGCGCAGGATACCAGCAGGAAGAGCAGGGACGCCGTGCTGTTGCCCAGTCCCCGCAGGATGCCCGCGTTCATGTTGTAGCCAATGTTGCCCAGAGAGCCAGCCAGCACGATGCGCACGTAGGTGGTGGAGAGGCCGAGGGCATCCGGCGGCACCTTCATCAGCCGCAGGATGGCCGGGGCCAGCAGGATGCCCAGCAGGTTCAGCGCTATGCCGCAGATCCAGACGAAGGAGACGGCGGTGCGGCAGATTTCCTTGGTCGCTTCCCGGTTGCCGGCCCCGATGCTCTGGGAGACGAGGATGGATGCGCCGGTTCCGATGCCGAGAAACACGCAGAGCGTCATCTCTACCGGCTGGGCGCTGGTGCCCACCGCGGCCAGGGAGGTGGTGCCGCAGAACGCGCCGATCACCAGCGTGTCCACGGAGGTATACAGCTGCTGCAGGATGCTTCCCAGCACCAGCGGCAGCGCGAAAAGCAGTACCTTTCGCAGGATTGGCCCGTGGGTCATGTCGATGACCCTGTCCCGTCTTTGCATACCGTTCATCGCTTACAAACCGCGCCTCTTTCCACGTTCACAAAGGGTCAGCCGTTCAAATCGCTCCAGGCCTGTTTAAGCCCGTCGATGATGCTCAAGTGCTGGGGACACGCCGCCTCGCAGGCGCCGCAGGCCACGCAGTTGTCCGGGGTCTCGCCCTTTTCCACCATCTGCTTGAAGCCCCAGTCCTGCTTCGGGTCGATGCCGTACAGCGAGGCGTTGTTCCACACGGAGAAGGTGCCGGGAATGTTCACCCCGTTGGGACAGGGCATGCAGTAGCGGCAGCCGGTGCAGCCGATCTTCGTGCGGCTGAGGTAGGCCTCGCGCACGTCGTCCATCAGCTTGAGCTCCTCGGCGCTCATGATGTTCGGCTCCACGGTGTCGAAGATGCGCAGGTTGTCGTCGATCTGCTCCGCCTCGTTGCAGCCGGACAGCACCGTGGCCACTTCCGGGTGGTTGCACAGCCAGCGGAAGGCCCATTCCACGGGGGTGCGCTTGACCGGGAAGGCGTCGTACAGCGCCTGCACGTTCTCCGGAGCCTTGGCCAGGCGTCCGCCCAGCAGGCCCTCCATGATCACCACCGGGATGCCCAGCCTGCCGGCCAGCTCCAGACCCTTGGTGCCCGCCTGGTTGTTCACGTCCATGAAGTTGTACTGGATCTGCACCATGTCCCAGTCATAGGCCTGGAGGATGTATTCGAACTGGTCGTAGGGGCCGTGGAAGGAGAAGCACTTGTAGCGGATCTTCCCGGCCTTTTTCATGTCGTCGAAGAACTCCGGCGCGCCGATGGACTTGAAGTACTCCCACTTCTCCCGGTTGATGCCGTGCATCAGGTAGAAGTCGATGTGGTCGGTCTGCAGCTTTTTCAGCTCCTCGTCCAGCAGGGCTTCCATTTCCGCCCGGTTGTGGACGTATTCCGAGGGCATCTTGGTGGCGATGGTCACCTTCTCGCGGTAGCCGTCCCGCAGGGCCTTGCCCAGCACGATCTCCGAGGTGCGGTCGAGGTAGACGTAGGCGGTATCTATGTAGGTGACGCCGCCGTCGATGGCGCGGCGGATCAGGGAGATCGCCTTTTGCTCGTCGATGACGCTGTCCCCGGACGCCGCGCCGTTGAAGCGCATGCAGCCCAGGCCGAACGCGGAGCCCTGGATGCCCAGCTTGCCGAAATTGCGGTATTTCATGGTTGTTCCTCCCTTTTGATGGTCGTCGCTTTATACCCTAACGCCCGCCCGTGCCGCCGCGGCGGACACGTGATCGTAGGCGGTCGCGTATTCCTCAAAGGTCGTCATGTGCTCCAGCAGCACGGGGGCGTCCGCGGGCAGCCAGCGGTCCATGATGCGCAGGACCCGTTCGAAGTCCAGCGTGCCCTCGCCGGGCGCGCATTCCTCCAGCACCGTCGTCAGCCGCGTGGGGTGCATCCGCGTGTCCTTGATGTGGGTGCTCTTGATGTACGGCGCCAGCTTGCTTAAGCATGATTCGATGAACGCCTCGGGCGCGAGATAGCGCCGGGGGCTGTTGATCATGTTCACGAAGTCCATGTGGGCGGCGAACTGCCGCCGGTCCACGTCGCGGATCAGCTGCAGGTATTCCTCGGGGCCGTCGGGCACCATCCACGGCATGGGCTCCAGGCAGTAGAAGGCCCGGGCGGGCCGGACGGCGTCGATGATCTCCCGAATGACATCGACGATGCGGGCATAGGTCTGCTCGGTATAGTTGCCGGGGTCCGCCGCGTCCCAGCCGACGGGGCTGTCCGTGCCCGCGATGTTCACGCAGCAGGGGATGCCCGCCTCCTCCGCCAGTGCCAGCTGTCCCTTGGCGTAGGCCAGCGCCCCGGCGGCCTTGCCGGGGTCGGGATCAAACAGGTTCTTCCATACGCCGATCTCCGCGATGACCACGCCGCGCCTTTGGCAGATCCGGCGGTAGGCGTCGACTTCATCCCTTGGCGTCCGGCAGTCGAACGGTGCGTTCACCGCCTTGAACCGGGACTTGACCAGCAGGGCCTCCCATTCCTCCGGGGAGGACCAACTTCCGGAAACCGTTCCTCCGAGCAGCATGTGGTTCACGCCTCACTTTCAGCGGCCAATTGAGCCTTGTCGATATTGTACATGTTCAGGAAAACGTGACGGGGCTCAGAAGAGACGCGTCGACAGTCATGCCAGAATCGCGTCCACGGTCTCAGCGCTGCCGTCCAGGCGCAGGGAAGCGCCGCGCACGCCGTCGGACAGCGCGTAGCGCCCCTTGAAGCCGGAGATCTCCGCGCAGCCGTTTTCGTCGGTGACGACCTCGCAATGGGTCTCCCACTCGCCGTGGATCAGCCGGTTCAGGGTGTGGTAGACGGGCTTTTCCCGGTTGTCCGCCGCGATGATGCCGCTGGGCGCGCCCAGCCACCCGCCGTCCGCGAAGTCCCAGCCGGTGACGGCCTCCACCCGGGGATGGGCGAACAGTATGCGGTACATCTCCTCCCACTCCCGGGACTGCTGCGCCTCTCCCTCCGGGGTGGTGGGCCACTCGGGGACCTGATAGTCGTTCAGGTCCACGATGTGGGGCGGCATCAGGTGGCCGGACACCAGCGTGTTCTCGGTGAAGTGCAGCGGCAGGCCGAAGCCCTCGTAGCGCCGCAGGACCTCGCCGAGCTTCTCGGCGCCCATGTAGCCCTGATGTTGGTGGGTCTGCAGGCCGATGGCCCCGATGGGCGCGCCCGCGTCCAGGCAGTCCCGGATCAGCCGGGCATAATCGCAGGACAGGTTGAAGTCGTTGATCAGCAGCAGCGCGTGGGGATTGGCCGTCTTCGCGGCGTCAAAGACCTCCTTCACCAGCGGCACGCGGCCGTAGCGCCTGCACACGCGGGTGATGGCGTTGTCATACCGGTCGAACTCGGGCATGATCACCACTTCGTTGATCACATCCCACATGTCGATCACGCCCGCGAAGGCGCTCACGTCCCGGTGGATGCGCTCCAGCTGCTTGTCCAGGATGGTCTTGTCGTCGTACTTCAGCAGCCAGTCGGCGCACACCGTGTGCCAGCACAGCGGGTGGCCCTTCACCTTCCGGTCGCGCTCCGCCAGGAAGCGGGAGGCGTTCATGCGGCTCTCGAACTCCGGCTTGCCCTCCTCGGGCTCATAGCGCCCCCAGTAGAAGGACATGGTGCCGTAGTTGAACAGGGCCAGCCACTTTTCCATGCGGTCTCTGCAAAAGGGGTCGTCCTGTCGGCCGTTGGCGTAGACGATGGCGTCGAATGCCCCGCAGCCGAAGAGGAAGTCGTGCTCAGTCTGGTCCAAGCGCAGCCTGCGCCTGGCGGCGGGCCGGCCATCGGCGTCCCTTACCCGCAGGAGGGCGAATGCCTTGCGATGCTCATAGGACATGCTGATTCTCCCTTTCTATCGGTCGGCACATCATGCGCCGACGGGTGCTTTTTGACTGTACACATTATACATTTCCATGGAAAACCGCACAACACTTTCGGTGAGGATATGAGGATAGATCAAGAATATTTAAGGATTGTTCATTGAAGCGCGGCAGACGTGAACGCCTGCCGCGTGAGATGGGACCCGCCGTGAAGCGCGGCGATGGGCTGTGCCAATCAAGAAGAACAGCACAAAACGCAGCCCAAAACGCCGAAAACGCGCTGCCGGCATCTTTGGAAACACACACTATTCCCGCGATTGCGCCTGCGCCGATTTGCGGTACTGTCCCGGGCTCATGCCGCACTGCCTGCGGAACTGTCGGCTGAAGTGCTCGGGGCTGTTGTAGCCGCACAGCGCGGCGATTTCCTGCACCCGCAGGCGGGTGTGGGCCAGGTAGTCCTTGGCGAGCCGGATGCGGCTTTCGATGACGTCGTCCATGCAGGAAGGTGCCGAACTGCTGCTTGTACAGCAGGTGCAGATAGCCCGCGCTGATGTGCAGCTGCGCGGCCATGTCGGACACGTTCCAGTTCCTGAGGGGTTGGCTCATGATGCGCCTGCGCAGGGCGGTCAGTTCCAGACGGTAGTCCGCGTCCTCTGGCTGGCTGATGCCGGCGCGCAGCTTTTGAAACAGCAGCGCCATCAGCTGGGAAGTTACGGCCTCGTGGCCGCTCTGGACGTGCTCCCACGTGAGAAGCTGGAACAGGTTGTGGCAGTAGTCCGCGTCCGGCACGGGAAAGGGCCGGTTTTGCATCGGAAACTGGGTGACGTAGGGCTCGTCGGAGGAGAATATGATCCAGTCGTTGCCGTAGGTCTCCTCACAGGCGCCGTAGTGGATCCGGCAGTCGGGGGAGAACAGCGCGGCGTGATGGGCGGGATAGATGCGCTCGATTTCGCCATCCCGGAAGCGAAGGGGCGTGTGGGTGAGTATGAGCAGGTAATAGCCGTGTCCCTCGGGCACGTCATAGACAAAATCGGAAGGATGCACGGCATCATAGCCGATCATGCGGATGCTGTCCACGCGCTCACCACCCCTTGGAATGTGCATTGAATGCCTGCCGCGATTATAACAAAAAAGGACGAAAACCGCAACCCGCCGCGCGGCGCCTGCCCTTGCGAAGGCGCTGCGGGAACAGCGCGGCAAAACTGCGGCGCTTCGTTGGATTACGACTTGTCGCCGACATTTGACAAGGCGACGGTGTTTGCAAGGAAGGGCCGGACGCAAGAGAAAACCCGGCCGTCAGCCTTCGTCCCACGCCGGGTCCCAGGGCTCGCTGGTGCGCAGCTCCGTATAGATCATGCCGCGCTTGCCCCGGTCGGAGCGCATCAGCGAGACGTGGTCCACGACCATCTCCGCGCGGGGAACGGTCAGCTCGGGCACACCGACGCCGCTCCGAAGAAGCGTGATGTGGGGCGAGAACTTCTTTCGATCGAAGGGGATGTCGTCGCAGGCGAGGGCGTGGCGTAGCGCCAGGACGTAGTGGCGCAGCGGGGGACAGGGCTTCAGCCCGGCCCACCAGAGGTTTCCGAAGCTGCCATAGCCGTCCAGCTCAAGGGTAAAGGGCTTTACCCGGGGCAGGAAGACGGCGTCCGGGTCGGGGTACTCCCCGATGAAGGCCGGGGTCAGGTGCAGGTTTTCCGACGGGATATAGTTCCCTGTGATATGCTGGGTCTGCATCTGGCGCTGGATGCGGCACAGGGCGTCCTTCATCTTCCCGGACATGGGGATGGCGATGAACAGGTGCATGCTATTTCACCAGCTTCTCGGCCAGCCGCGCGGCGCAGCCCACCAGGTCGTTGCAGGGCACGCCGCTCCTGCGAAGCGCCCCGCATTCTGCGGCCCCGTTTTCCTCGAGGAAGCGCCGCTGGAAGGTCTCCACGGCGTCGGGCTTCAATTGCGCCAGCAGCTGGCAGCCCGCCAGGAAGGCCCCGCACTTTCCGCCCTCCGCCCGGGGCTTGGGGGCGGCCTGCATGGCCTGGATGGGGGAGAGGCCCAGCGCGTCGGCGAAGGCCACGGTCACGGCCTGGGCGCAGTTGAACCCACTCCTGTGGTTGTTTCGTGCGCTTTGTTCACGACTCATGGGATTCCGCCCTCCTTTTTCTCCAGTTTAACACAGGCGGCCTGCGTTTGCAAGCCGCCTGTGTCGTCGTGTTATTCTCTACTGAAGGCCGAAGAACGCCATGGCGGACTTGTTCGCCAGGCTCATGTGCGCGGGGTTCTGGAACCTGTGGTCCGCGCCCGGTACGGGGATGAACTCGATCAGGTTGTTTTCCGCAAAGGCCTGGCTCTCCTCAAAGGGCACGATCTCGTCCGCGGTCCCGTGAAGGATCAGGATGTCCTCCGCGCACTCCAGGTAGTCCCTCTGGCGGATGTCGTTGGCCTTGATGTCCTCCAGGAGGGAGTGGGTCACGGTGATCTTCCGATCAAAGCCGACCAGGACGTCCTTGCCCTTCGCGAGCCGGTCGAGCTCGTCGTTCTTCATGATGCTGCGGGTGAGCACGTCGTACATGCACACGGCGGGGCAGCGGAGGGCGATCCTCCGGAACGGGTTTTCGTGCTCGGAGATGTACTTCAACACCAGGTAGCCGCCGAAGCTGGTCGCGTAGGCGTACAGCTCGCGAACGCCGTACTTCGCCCTGACCTCCTGGATCACGAGGCCGAGGTAGGCATCGCAGTCCTCGAGGGTCAGCTTCTTCTTGACATCGTCTCCGTGGGCCGGCCAGTTGAAGACGACCACGATGGTGTCCTTCCTGGAAAGCGCCATGTCGGCGAATTTCTGCGCCGCGCCGTTGTCCTTGTGTCCGGCAAAGCCGGTACAAAAGATGATGGCCTTGTCGGCCGTTCTCTCCGCGCCATGATAGAGCTTGCAGCGGATATTGCTGCCCTTGGCGTTGATTTCAAAATATTTATGCATAGTTATTACCTCATCCATATGGGTCCAATGCGTCAATTTGGCATGATTCGGCCCTGCTCATGCGGACCTGCTGCGTGGGATATCCATTGCGTCCATCGACGATGACCACGGCTCCGATGAGCCGCTTGCGGTCGGTTATGGCAAACTGTTTCATATTATTGTCTCCTTTGGGTGTCTTTTCTCCATGCCCTATTATACCATTCGTCGGCCTCAAGGCTGTATTTTCGCTTTAACGCGGGGAACGGACAGCGAGGCCTCCGAAGCCCCGTCGCTGCCGAACTGCGCCGCCCTTTCAACGATCAGTTCGGAGGATCCATCCTCAAGAGAATTGTATTCGTCATAGTGAATGTGATCTCCCGGCATTCCCTCCGCGAGCGCCTCAAGCTGGCGGGCGAGGGAAAACAGCCCCTCCTTGTTTGCGGAGAGGGTTACTACGTGATTGTAAGTCCTTACGGAGATACTGAATCCGTCTATCCATTCTGTTTTCATGGCCTCGCTTCAAATACCATTATAATGGTTGTTGTTTTCTCGTTTTCTTTGCCCCATAGCGAAACCAAATGTTTTCTATCAGCTTACGCCTGTTATCTCAGGCTCTTCAAGCCCTTTTACGCCTTGTGCGTCGGCAGACAAACTCCCTTCAAATGGATCGATAAGTTGATTTGGATGGCAGAAGCTACTGGTGTTCCCGGAAACTAACCCATAGGTCTCGGTCATGCCTTGTCAGGACAAGCCATTCTCAAACAGGGTCATCCTCCCATTTCAGTAATTCCAAATAATAATCAATGGAGAAATCTTCAGGATCTCCTTCGTCATCAATGGATGTCCCCTCGTAGCTGAAATGGGCACCATCTCCGGGTCTCATTTCAATGAACCCAGTACCCTTGTCGAATCCGTAACCATGCCCGTAATCACACCAGAGTCTGACACCGACAGGGGCGCCTTCTTCAATAATGTACCCTGAAAAACGGACATGGGAGCTGCTAAGCTTCACGACATCCATACAGGCTACATTTTTGTCTGTGACGATGAATTCACGCCCGTTCTTTTTGACGGGCTCAAATAGTGTGTTGCTGTATCGAATCAAAAACACTCTTTCCATAATAAACCTCCTGACTGAAACAAGGCGCCTTCACCGCCGCTGATGGCAGTGTGGGAGCCATTTTACTGACATCCAAATCATTGCCATCCTTTTAAGCAGCATCCTTCAGGTACTTGCTTATGCTCGTGAAATGCGTTTTCTGCTCGCAGAGATTGCCCGCTCCGGACAAATCAGTACACAGAGATGACAGCCCACACATTTCTTTCCGTCCAGGATCGGTCTTCTTCCCTCGTTCAATCGAATCGCCTGGTGGCCGCCATCCGCACAGGAGATCTCGCATCTTCCGCAGCCAATGCACTTTTTACGATTGAATTTTGGAAAGACCACCGTGTCCCGTTCCAATACGTCGGTTGTTTCGCTGACAGAATCCAATGCAAGCCCCGCGGCCTCCTTCACGCTTGAAAAGCCCTTTTCCGCAAGGTAGTAATTGAGCCCGGCTTTGAGATCGTCGATAATGCGATAACCATACTGCATCACTGCTGTCGTGACCTGAACGCTGCCCGCGCCAAGCAAAATGAATTCCAGCGCGTCCGACCAGTTCTCCACGCCGCCCATGGCGCTGATGTGCATGCCCTGAAGCGCAGGATTCTGCCCCAGCTCCGCGATGAAACGCAGGGCAATGGGCTTGACCGCGCTGCCGCTGTAACCGCCCACGGCAGACATCCCGTGCACTGCAGGGGAGGAAACGTAAGTATGGGGATTTAATCCGATGATACTCTTAATCGTGTTGATGGCAGCGATTCCATTTGCGCCACCGCGCTTTGCCGCCTCGGCTGCCGGGCTCATAGTCGCCACATTTGGCGTGAGCTTGGCAAGGATCGGAAGCCCTGTCCTTCGCCTTGCCGCAGCGGTGAATCGCTCCACCAGCTCCGGGACCTGGCCGATGTCCGAGCCGAGTCCACCATCCGCCATGTTGGGGCAGGAGAAGTTCAGCTCAATGGCATCCGCGCCGTTTTCCTCGCAGAGCCGGGACAGCTCTTCCCACTCCGCGTCATTCTGCCCCATGATGGAGGCCAGAATGAATTTGCCGGGGAATTTCGCTTTCAGTCGGCGGAAGATCTCCATGTTTTCCGCTACGCTGTGATCGGAGAGCTGTTCGATATTCTTAAAGCCGATGATGCTGCCGTTATCTCCCGTGATGGCGGAAAAGCGTGGCGAGGCTTCGTGTATGTCGAAGGAGCAGATGGTTTTGAATGCAACGCCTGCCCAGCCCGCCTCAAAGGCGCGTGCGCACATGTCATAGGTGCTGGCCACCACAGAGGACGAGAGCAGGAAAGGATTATCCAGCGGAACGCCGCACAGATCCGTGCGAAGCCTGCTTTCCTCTTCCGGCAGCGGGAGCTCCAGCTCCGGCTTTACTTCTTCGTGCAGCCGCGTCATCAACTCCCGGATGGGAACCTCATGCGGCCGGACACAGGCAGTCTCGCAGGGCGCGGAGCAACTCAGGCAAGGATTAGCGGTCGGAAATCTCGAAGCAGCGGTTTTCTCATTGTCAAACCAGATGCTTCGCAGCAGACCTGCCGGGTCAAGTTTCCCGCAGGAGCTTGAACATGGGGCGTCCTGACAGAGAACACACTTAAGCATATCCGAGCGAAACAGTTTTTTCTCAAACATTTTTATTCCTCCATCCGCTTGCCGTCATTCCAATCCGCTCCGGCTGATAGATCCTCATACGTGCCTCTCACAACCACTGTCTTTCTGTCCCTTCCGTCACCTCCAAAGAGCAATGGCCGCTTCCTTCATCCCCGTTTACATACACTCATTTGTTTCAATCAATGACCTGCCGCATCCTACCGTTCAAGCTGTCTTATGGTCGTCTTTGATCCAAATGGCCTACTCTACCCGACCACCGAAGCGGCTGACATGTTCTGACAGAGCGATTTTTGCGGTCAAATTGTCTTCCCAGCGCTGATGCCCAAATGCCAGAAAATCCCGGAAATACGGCACTTTTGACGGTCTTATGTGTCTTTGCGTGACATCAATACTACCGTCTCCATGAATAATCGATTCAGAAACAAATCGGCAGAGTCGAAGCTGTTTAATCCAAAATGATTTTGAATAGTTCCTCGTCGTCGATCATTCTGTTCTCAGACATGAAGCCAACTTTTTCATATACGTGCTTTCCAACTGTATTATCGGGGTCTGTGGAAAGATAAACTTCCTTGCATCCGAAACGTGACTTCATTTCATCCAGAATCATTTTGATTGCCTTGGTTCCATAACCCTTGTTCTGATAATGATAGTCGATCATAATCCTGCATAATTCATAAAACTCTTCCTCTTCATTCCAGCCGAACATGGTAAAACCGATCAGTTCTCCTTCATGTTCAATTGCCTTTATGATCCAACCGTTTTCATAGACTGATTGAACAATAGAGAGGGCGTTGGATGCAATAAATTCCTCGCAAAGCGACGGCATACCTTTCGCTTCATAAGGCTCTCCGCCGCCCTTCACCGTAATGGTTTCATTTGTTGTCAGGAAAATGACGTCTTCCCAGTTTTCACTTGTGATATCAACTAACTTCATCGGATCTTTCTCCTGGTTAGCTTTTATTCTGCGATGTGTGTTACTCTATTTCATATTTTTTTGTCGAGCTCGTAACAGTTGTGTCCCTTTGGAACATCTTCGAGTTCACCTCTAAGCAAATAGCCATTCTTTTTGAAGAAATCGACATTCCAGTCGCCCGCATTCGTCAGAATCATTGAAGTGGCGTTTTCCTTTGCCGTTTTTTCCACTTCCTGCAGGAAAAACGTTCCCAGACCCTTAAACCTGAGCGGCGCTTCCACGAACAGTGCATCGACGAAAGCATTTCCACCCATTTCCACGTCCGCGATTACGCCTGCAATGAAACTGCCGTCTTTATCCACAAGTTTCTTGTAAAAACAGACGTTTTCGTATTTCGGCTCGTAGATTTCGTCGTATTGGTCGAGGCCGTCCTGTATGGCATCCGCGTCGTCCTCATTGCCGAAGGAAACCTTGAACCGCGTACCGCTGTTGTTCGTCGGCACATAGTCAGGAGTGTCCCTGTCAAGATATTTGACTAATGAATAGCTAATATAACCGTTTGCCTTTTTCAGCGTTGTGAAAACCGTGTAGCCGTGTTTTTCATAGAACGGTCTAGCCATATAACTGGCGGTGCCGAGCGTGACGACCCGACAGCCCTTCTCTCTTGCAATACGCTCGACCTCGCGGATGATCATCGAGCCGATCCCCTGATGACGATAGCGTTCATCCACCCAAAGCTCATCAAGCAGAACTCTCGACCAGTGGTATTCATATGCTTCCGCAATGCATCCGCCGATGATTTCACCATTTTCATTCTCGACTTTGAGAACGAATTCCTCGACCTCCGCATCCACTTCGTGCGGCACGATCTCATTGATTTTTTCGCCGATATATATGGCTTCTTCTTTTGTTAGATCCTCAATTCCGTAATCCATGTATTCTTCTCCACAAAACCAGATTTATCCATTATCTTCATCTGTTTTTCAGATAGTCCGCATCCTTCGGTTTGTACGGCACTGAAATGAAGTCCTTCTTTTGGTGGAACAAGCAGCATACTGTTTCCACGTGCCCGGTATAGGGGAACATGTCCACGGGCTGAGCCCACTTGAGGGCGTAGCCGGCGGCGCCGAGGCGCTTGACGTCCCGGGCGAGGGTGGAGGGGTTGCAGGACACGTAGGCGACGGTGGGAATGCGGGCGTCGGCGATGGCGTCCAGCAGCGCGGCGTCCGCGCCCTTGCGGGGCGGGTCCAATATGGCGGCGTCGAAGCGTTCGCCCCGCTTCAGCAGCCGGGGGATCTCCCGGGCGGTGTCGCCGCAGATGAAGCGGGATCTATTCGTAAGGCCGTTGCGAGCGGCGTTCTGGTGCGCGTTTTCGATGGCCGGGGCCACGATCTCGATGCCCGTGGCGCGGCGGGCCCAGCGGGCGGCGGCAAGGGTGATGGTGCCCGCGCCGCAGTAGGCGTCCAGCACGTTCAGCTCGCAGCCCGGCGCGATGCCGGCGGCCTCCAGGGCCTTGGTGTAAAGGACCTCTGTCTGGTCCGGGTTGACCTGGAAGAAGGACTGTGGGGAAACCTCAAAGCTCAGCCCCAGCAGCGTCTCGGACAGCACCGGCGCGCCCCAGGCGAGGGTACAGCGGCCATCCAGCGCGTGGACCGGGCGGCGGTTCAGCTGGCACAGGTACAGCGATTTCAGCGCCGGCAGCGCCGAGCGGAGGCGGGGCGCCAGCGCCCTCACCTCGGGCAGCACCGGCGCGTCGGCGCACAGCACGAGCATCAATTCGCCCTGTCGGTTCACGCGGGTCACCAGCGTCTTCAGGTGCGGCGCGCAGCTGAGTCCGTCCAGGTTTTCCGAGAACCAGTTCAGTGCCTGGACGCTCTCCGGGCGCTGGAGCAGGCAGTCCTCAAGGGGGAGGACCTCCCGGCTGCCGTGGGCATAGGCTCCGATGGCCGCGCGGCCGCCTTTGCGGTCGATGGGGTATTCCGCCTTGTTGCGGGTTCGGTTCGGGGACGCGCAGCCCAAGGTGGGGAATACCGACGGCGCGCGAACGCCGCCGATGCGCTCCAGCGCGTCGGCGACCACCTGGCGCTTCAGGGCCAGCGTGCGACGGTAGTTCATGTGCCGGGCCTGGCAGCCGCCGCAGCGCCCCGCGTGGGGGCAGTCCGGGGTCACGCGATCCGGGGAGGGCTCCTCGACATCGATCAGGGCGGCCTCGCAGAAGCGCCCCTTGTCCTGGGTGATCTCGACCGTTACCGTTTCCCCGGGAATCGCGCCCGGGACAAAGACCGCGCGTCCGTCGGCGAGCCTGCCGACGCCCTGCAGCTCGGAGCCTATGCCGTTTATGGTGATCCGTTCCATCTCATACCTCAGTTGAATGCAATAATACAGCCGCCCGCGACGGGACCCGGTGAGACGGGCCCCATGCGCAGGCGGCTGGATTTTGAAATGCTGTTGCGCTTCGGCCCGGGGACGCGCCTCTGGGGACCGCGCGTATTCTACATGCCCTGCTCCAGCAGGAAGAGACGGGCCTCCTCGGCCTCCGAGTCCAGCGCGCGGATCTCGATGTCCTCGGACGCGGCGCTCTCCTCCGGCAGGCGCTTTCGGTCGACCATGAAGCCGGCCTGCGTGAGCATGTCCTCGATGGCCTGCGCCTGCTGTTCGCCGCGGGCGATATAAATGACGCGCCATGGCGCGGCTGGGTTGGACCGCATGCAGTCACCGCCTTTCCGATTTTATACCATTATATCGCCTAATGCGCGGGAAGTCAACCGGAAAAGCCCGGGATCGCAGGCATGGCGGCGACAGAGGGCCGATTGGCGCCCGCCTGAGTCCATTGAATACATTGTAATTGGGCAAGCTTCAAATCGCCGTCCGGCCATTTGCATGCCGACCGCATGAAAAAAGACAGCCCCTCAAAAGAGACAATGTCACTAAAATAGCGACAAGGTAAAAGGACTGATGAAGGAGCCGGCAAT
>JAUMVG010000057.1 GCA_030530315.1 Clostridia bacterium
GTAAGGATTTCAACATAAATTCTCAATTCCCAAGTCTCAATTCTCAATTAATTAAATTCCAAGTTTCCTAAACTTAAAAAACGGAGGCCACCATGTCACTATTGACCATTAACGACCTGTCATTGGGTTACGAATCCCATGCGATCCTGGAGCATTTGAGCTTCTCGGTGAACGCTGGCGATTATCTCTGCGTCGTGGGCGAGAACGGTTCCGGCAAGTCCACGCTGATGCGCACGGTGCTGGGCCTGCAAAAGCCGCTGGGCGGGTCCATCGAGTTTGGTAGTGGAATGCAGCGGAACGAGATCGGCTACCTGCCCCAGCAGACGGCCATACAGAAGGATTTCCCGGCGACGGTCTGGGAGATCGTTTTGTCCGGCTGTCAGGCCCGCATAGGCAGGCGCGCCTTTTACACCAAAGCGGAAAAGGCGCTGGCCGAGGAGAACCTGTCGCGCATGGGCATGGCGGACTACAGGAAAAGATGCTACCGGGAGCTGTCCGGCGGCCAGCAGCAGCGGGTTCTGCTGGCTCGGGCGCTGTGCGCGACCCGGAAGCTGCTTCTGCTGGATGAGCCGGTGTCCGGCCTGGACCCGAAGGTGACCGCTGAGATGTACGCGCTGATCGAGAGGCTCAACAGAGAGGGCGTCACCATCATCATGATCTCCCACGACATCGCCGCGGCAATCCGATACGCGACCCACATACTGCACGTGGGCGGCGGGCAGACCTTCTTTGGCTCGGTGGATGAATACTGAAAAAGCGCGATGGGCAGTCGTTTCATCGCCCTGGAGGGAGGCGAAGGCGCGTGATCCAGACGATCCAGCAATACCTGCAATTTCCCTTTGTGCGCTATGCGCTGGTGGTGGGCACGCTGATCGCGCTGTGCTCGTCGCTGCTGGGCGTGACGCTGGTGCTGAAGCGCTTCTCCTTTATCGGCGACGGACTGTCCCACGTGGCCTTTGGCGCGATGGCCATCGCCGGCGTGCTGCGCGTCACGAACGACATGCTGTTTGTCATGCCCGTCACCGTGCTGTGCGCAGTGCTGCTGCTGAGAACGGGCAGGAACGCCCGGGTCAAGGGCGACGCGGCCATCGCCATGATCTCCGTGGGCGCGCTGGCCATCGGCTACCTGCTGCTGAACCTGTTCAGCACGTCCTCCAACCTGTCCGGCGACGTCTGCTCCACGCTGTTCGGTTCCACCTCCATACTCACGCTGACGCGGGAGGAGGTGTGGCTGTGCGCCGCGCTGTCCGTGGCCGTGGTGGCGTTGTTCGCGTGGTTCTACAACAGGGTCTTCGCCGTCACCTTCGACGAGGACTTCTCCCGCGCCGTCGGCACCCGGGTGGAGGCCTACAACCTGCTGATCGCGGTGGTGATCGCCGTCATCATCGTGCTGGCCATGAACCTGGTGGGCTCGCTGCTGATCTCCGCCCTGATCATCTTCCCGGCGCTGTCAGGCATGCAGCTGTTCAGGAGCTTCAGGGACGTGACGATCTGCTCCGCCGTGCTGTCCGTGACCTGCGCGCTCCTGGGCATGCTCATTTCCATCGTCGGCGGCACGCCGGTGGGCTCCACCATCGTGGCCATGAACATCGCCGCGTTCTTGCTGTTCGCGGGGATCGAACGACTGCGCTGACCCCTGAATTTCATCAATGTGAGGAGGATTGCCCCAATGAACGCAAAGAAATGGTGTTTGATCGTCGCGGTGCTCGTCGCCTTGTCGGCGGTCTCGATGGCGGAGGAGCTTCCCGTCGACCTGGACCTGTCGAATCTCAGCGGCACGGTCGTCTACTCCCAGGTCTACGACATGATGGTCCGCCCCGAAGCCTACGCGGGCCAGCGCGTCAGGATCAAGGGGAATTTCAGCTATTACATGGACCCGAACACGCGGCACGAATACTTCGCGGCGATCATCTCCGACACGACCGCCTGCTGCGCCCAGGGCATAGAATTCGTGTGGCGCGGCGAACACGCCTATCCCGACGACTATCCCCCGCTGGACACTGAGATCACCGTGACCGGCATCTTCAACACCTATTATGAGGGCGACTACATCTACCTGCAGCTGATCGACGCGGAGCTCGCCTGGAAGTCATAGGTGAAACCGGCATGATTCCAATTGAGGGGCGACGGCGCCCCGATCTTTACGGCAGTCGGGTCGTTTATCCCCGTCAAAGCCATTGAAAAAAGCCGCCGGGGATGTTAGAATCATGGGGTCGGGACCCGCAGGCGCTTAACCCGTGGGAACGCCCGGCGATAAACGAATCCGTGAAACCCGGAGGGACTGACGCTTGAGGGTTCGAGACATGACGCAGGGCTCGCCGCAGCGGCTGATATTGGCCACGGCGCTGCCGCTGATGCTGGGCAACATGTTCCAGCAGCTGTATACGATCGTGGATGCCAGCGTGGTGGGCCGTGGCATCGGCCTGCAGGCGCTGGCCGCGCTGGGCAGCGCTGATTGGTTCAGCTGGCTGTTCCTCAGCATTGCCCAGGGGTTGGCCCAGGGCTTCAGCATTCCCATCGCCCAGGCCTTTGGCGCAAAGGATTTCGACGGTCTGAGGAAGAACGCCGGCAGCGCGCTGTCGCTGGGTTTGATCGCCGCCGGTGGAATCACTTTGCTGGCCCTGGTCTCCGTCCGGCCGGTGTTGGGCCTGATGCGCACGCCCGCGGAGGTGCGCTCCATGGCCTCGGCCTACCTGACGGTGCTTTTCGCGGGCCTGCCGGTAGTCATGGCCTACAACCTGCTCTCCGGCACGCTCCGCGCGCTGGGAGACAGCCGTTCCCCACTGACGGCGATGGTCCTTGCCTCGATGGTGAACATCGGCCTGGATCTCCTGTTCGTGCTGGGGTTCCGCTGGGGCGTGGTCAGCGCCGCCGCGGCCACGGTCATCGCCCAGGTGATTTCCTGTCTGTTCTGCCTGTTCCGGCTTCGCGGCGTGGATTTTATGCGCCTGAGCCGGCCGGACTTCGCCTTTGACGGGCCGCGCTGGTCCCGCCTGATGCGCCTCGGCGCGCCGGTGTCCGGCCAGAACTGCGTCATCGCCGTCGGCGGCATGATCGTCCAGAGCGTCGTCAACCACATGGGCGTGGCCTTCATCGCCGGATATACCGCCACCAACAAGCTCTACGGGCTGCTGGAGATCGCCGCCGTCTCCTACGGCTACGCCCTCTCCACCTACGCCGGGCAGAACGTCGGCGCGCGCCGGATGGACCGCGTGCGCTCGGGGCTCCGGGCGGGGCTGGTCACGGGCACGGCCACCGCCATTGCCATCTCGGCGCTGATGCTGGGCCTGGGGCACCTGTTCATCGGCATGTTCATCGATCCCGCCGCGCTGTCAGGGGAAGCGATGGCCGTGGCCCTGGAGTTCCTGCGTCTCATGGCCCTGTGGCTTCCCGTGCTCTACGTGCTGTACATCTACCGCAGCACCCTGCAGGGCATGGGCAACACGCTGATGCCCATGCTCTCCGGGCTCTCGGAGTTCTTCATGCGCACCGGCGCGGCGCTGGCCCTGCCCGGGCTGATCGGCCCCTCCGGCGTATTCTGGGCGGAGATATTGGCCTGGCTGGGGGCGGACGTGATCCTGATCCCCAGTTATTACGCCACGGTCCGGCGATTGACGAAGGGCGGCTGACCGCCATCCTTCCCTGCGCTCAACCCTGCGCCACCGTTGCGCGGCACGCCCGGTCTGTGGTAGAATAGAGGCGTACCCCAAACACACCGGCGAGGCGATGAACCATGAGCTTGTACGCGATCGGCGACCTGCACCTGCACTTCCAGTCCGAGGTGAAGGCGCGGGGACAGCTGACGGACCCCGTATGGAGGGGACACGAGGCCAAGGTGCGCAGGAACTGCGCGAGGCTGGTCCGCCCCGAGGACACGCTGCTGCTGGCGGGCGACCACAGCTGGGGCCGCAATCTGGAGGAATGCGCGAAGGACATGGCCTTCATCGAAACGCTGCCGGGACGCAAGGTCCTGCTGCGGGGCAACCACGACATGTTCTGGGACGCGAAAAAGACCGCCGCGCTGAACGCCCGCTTCGAGGGGCGGCTGTCCTTTTTGCAGAACAACTACTTCCCCTACCGCGACTACGCCCTGGTGGGCACGAAGGGCTACACCTTCGAGGGGCCCTTCTACCTGAACCGCGCGGGCAGGATCACCGGCTGGGACGAGGCGGAGGCCGAGCACGCCGAAAAGCTGGTGGAGCGGGAGCTGGAGCGCCTCCGCGCCTCCTTCGAGGCCGCCCGGAGCGAAGGCTACCGGAAGTTCATCATGTTCCTGCACTACCCGCCCACCAACATCCTCCAGCGCGGCAGCGCCTTCACCGACATGGCGGAGGCCTACGGCGCGGAGCAGGTGATCTACGCCCACTGCCACGGAGCGAGGCGCTTCCACGACAGCATCATCGGCTACATGCGCGGCATACGCTATCGCCTGGTTTCCGGCGACTACCTGAACTGGGAGCCCGCGAAGCTGCTGGACTGAGACACATCCCCCACTCCCGACGACACACGACACCCCACCGCCAAAGGAGGAATATCCATGATGTACAACGAGGCTTGCGGCGAAAGGCTTTCCCGCCTTGGATTCGGCTGCATGCGCCTGCCCCAGAACCCGGAGAAGGCCATCGATGAGGCCGAGCTTCAAAGGATGGTGGACTACGCCATCGCCCACGGCGTCAACTACTTTGACACCGCCTGGCCCTATCACGGCGGCCACAGCGAGCTGTCCGTGGGCAAGGCCCTGGCCGCCTATCCCCGGGAGAGCTGGTACCTGGCGGACAAGTACCCCGGCCACCAGATCGCCTCCAGCTACAACCCGGCCGAGATCTTCGAGCAGCAGCTGAAAAAGTGCGGCGTGGAGTACTTCGACTTCTATCTGCTGCACAACGTCTACGAGAACTCCATCGGCGTCTACACCGACCCCAAGTGGGGCATCCTGGACTACTTCAAGGAGCAAAAGCGCCTGGGCCGCATCCGCCACCTGGGCTTCTCCACCCACGCCCGCCCGGACACCCTGGAGAAGTTCCTGGACTATGCCGACGGCAGCATGGAGTTCTGCCAGATCCAGCTGAATTACCTGGACTGGACCCTGCAGGACGCGAAGGCCAAGTACGAGCTGCTGACGCGGTGCGGCATCCCCGTATGGGTGATGGAGCCGCTGCGCGGCGGCAAGCTGGCTGCGTTGAGCGAGGCCGCCGCCGGCAGGCTGAAGGCCCTCCGTCCCGGGGAGAGCGTCGCCAGCTGGAGCTTCCGCTGGCTGCAAAACCTGCCCAACGTGAAGGTGGTGCTCTCCGGCATGTCCGCCTTCGAGCAGATGGCCGACAACGTCGCCACCTTCTCCGGCGGCGAACCCCAGTCCGCGGACGAGGCCGCGCTGCTGATGGAGCTGGCCGAGGAGCTGAAGGACGCCCTGCCCTGCACCCGCTGCCGCTATTGCTGCGACGGCTGCCCCATGCAGCTGGACATCCCCATGCTGATCCACGCCTACAACGACCTGAAGTTCGCCAGCAGCATGACCGTGCCGATGCAGATGGACGCGCTGCCCGCCGAGAAGCTGCCCTCCGCCTGCCTGGGCTGCGGGGCCTGCGCCGCGGTCTGTCCCCAGAACATCGACATCCCCAAGGCCCTCTCCGATCTGTCCGACGCCCTGGCCGCCATGCCCAAATGGGCCGAGCTGTGCCGCCAGCGCGAGGAGGCCGCCCGCAAGCTGCGCGAGGGCTGACGAAGCATATCGGGCCCAAAAATGGACTGGGGCTGTCTAAAGGCAACATCTTGCGAAAGAATCATCGATCGACGATTCAGAACACGCCGTAGGGGCGCCATAATTGGCGCCCGCGGCGGAAGGTCCGCTCCCAGACGGAAGGTCCGCTCCTGGCGGCATTACTGCCGTCCCTGCGGATGGACCCGCGCAATGTTGTTTGCTTCAGACAGCCCCAGCCCGTTTTTGTTAACTTTAGCCTTTCTTTTCCCTGGCGTTCAATATGCCGATGATGGCCTCCGCCGCGCCCTCATAGCCCAGCGTGGAGGTGTTCAGCATCAAATCGTAGTTCTTGGGCTCGCCCCACGCCTTGTCCGTATAGAATTTGTTGTAGTTCCGGCGCTGGTTGTCCCGGCGCTTGATATACGCCTCGATGCGGCCGTTCTCCACGCCGTCCACCTTCCGGGCGCGCTCGATGCGGTCCTCCATGTTGCTGGCGTAGACGAAGGCGTGCACGAAGGGCACCCGGGCCTCCGTGGCCAGGATCTGGGCGGTGCAGCGCCCCAGGAAGATGCAGGGGCCCTTGGCCACCAGCTGCTGCACCAGCCGCGACAGGGCGGAGAACACCTGGTAGGGCTCCTCGTTCACGCTGCCCCCGCTGCCATAGCTGCCCATGATGGCCAGGTCGTGCAGCACGCTGCCCACGCCCTTCTCGTCATAGTCCTGAAGGGTGGCCAGGTCGATGCCGTACTCCCTGCCGGCCAGCGTCAGCAGGTTGCCGTCGTAATAGTCGATGCCCAGCTTTTCGGACAATATGCGCGCCACCTCGCGGCCACCGCTGCCGTATTCCCGGTCGATGACGATGCTCTGTCTGTTCACATTATCCCTCCTCATCATTTTTATCCTGTTGTTAACAATATTATAGCATAAAAGGGCTGCACCTGTCCACCGGCAGGGACCCCATTCCCGTGGATTTTATTGCGACAGCCTTGAAAGCCCCCGCGCCATGCGTTATAATGGGGCCATCAACTTTCGGAGGGATCGCCATGCGCACCAAAACCATCTACCTGGCCGGCGGCTGCTTCTGGGGCTGCCAGAAATACTTCGACCTCATCGACGGCGTGGTCGAGACCGAGGTCGGCTACGCCAACGGCACCATTCCCCACCCCAGCTACGAGCAGGTGAAGGCCCACGCCGGGCACGCCGAGACGGTTCGCGTGGTCTACGACCCGGACATCCTTCCGCTGCCTCGGCTGCTGGACGCCTACTACCGGGTGATCGACCCCACCTCCGTCAACAAGCAGGGCGAGGACGTGGGCGTCCAATACCGCACCGGCATCTACTACACCGGCGCGGAGGACCTTCCCGCGCTGCGCGCCTCGCTGGACAAGCTGGCCGCCGGCCTGGACAAGCCCCTGGCCGTGGAGCTCAAGCCCCTGGAAAACTTCTACAGTGCCGAGGAATACCACCAGAAGTATCTGGAGAAGAACCCGAACGGCTACTGCCACATTCACTTCGACTGACTGTCTCATGATTGTCGGCGTGTTCCTCCGGAACCCGCCGACAATCATGTACAATTCCAGAAGCGCGCGCCGTCCGATTGTGGACGGCGCGCCTTGCGTTCAGCGAGTCTGGACCGATCCATTTCCATCTCCCCGCGCTCCAAAGGTTGGCAAAAGCGCCCCGCTGTGGTATAATATGGAAAGTGTTTCGCGCCGGGGTTCAGAGATCCCCAGCGGAAGCGGAAGCCCACAGGGCGGCAATCGCGCCGCCCGGAACAAAGGAGCGATGCATATGGCTTGGTATGAAAAGGCGGTATTCTATCATATTTATCCGCTGGGACTGACCGGCGCGCCCGCCACAAATGACTATGGCGAGCCGGTCTCCCGGCTGAACGACCTGATCCCCTGGATCGACCACATGAAGCGGATCGGCTGCACGGGCCTGTACATCGGCCCGCTGTTCGAATCCGCCAGCCACGGCTACGACACCACAGACTATCGAAGGCTGGACAGCCGCCTTGGCACCAACGGGGACCTGAAGCGCTTCGTCGCCCTGTGCCACGAGGCGGGCATCCGCGTGATCCTGGACGGCGTGTTTAACCACACCGGGCGCGATTTCTTCGCCTTCAAGGACATCCAGGCCCACCGGGAGAACAGCCGCTACACCGGCTGGTACTGCAACGTCAACTTCTACGGCAACAACGAGTACAACGACGGCTTCAGCTACGACAACTGGGGCGGCTACAACCTG
Source organism: Clostridia bacterium (assembly GCA_030530315.1). GTDB lineage: Bacteria > Bacillota > Clostridia > Christensenellales > Aristaeellaceae > UBA2862. The sequence continues at coordinate 7,949 of JAUMVG010000057.1, forward strand.
CTGGTCAAGCTGAACCTGCGCAACCCCGAGGTGCGGGACTACCTGCTGGACGCCATCCGCTTCTGGGTATCGGAGTTTGACATCGACGGCCTGCGCCTGGACACCGCGGACGTGCTGGACTTCGACTTCATGCGCCAGCTGCGGGGCCTGGCCAACCAGGTCAAGCCGGAGTTCTGGCTGATGGGTGAGGTCATCCACGGCGACTACGCCCGCTGGGCCAACGAGAACACGCTGAACTCCGTCACCAACTACCACCTGCACAAGGCGCTGTTCAGCGGCCACAACGACCACAACTACTTCGAGATCGCCCACACCGTGAAGCGCCAGATGGACATGGGCCTGGCCGGCGGCAGGATGCTCTACAGCTTCGTGGACAACCACGACGTGGACCGCATCATGTCCAAGCTGAACAACAAGGCCCACTTCCTGCCGGTGCACGTGCTGCTGTACGCGCTGCCGGGCGTGCCGTCCATCTACTACGGCTCCGAGTTCGGCATCGAAGGCCGCAAGGACCGGGGCTCCGACGCGCCGCTGCGCCCGTGCCTGGACCTCGGCGCCCTGGAATCCGGGCAGAACGGCTGCCTGGAGCTCATCACCGCCCTGGGCCGCGTGTACAACAGCCAGAGCGCGCTGTGGTACGGCGACTACCGGGAGCTGCAGCTGACCACCCAGAAGTTCGCCTTCGCCCGGGGCGACCTGGTGGTGACGGTGAACAACGGCGACGGCCCCGCCGACTTCGACCTGGGCGTGAACGGCGCGTTCACCGGCGCGCTGACCGGCCGGCAGATCGCCTCTGAAAACGGCCGCCTGCGCTTTGAGATCGGCGGCAACAGCGGCGAGATCTGGATCCCCCAGGGCGGCGACGCCATGCGCTATGAGCCCGTGCGCCAGGCCGTGGCCCGGCCCGCGAAGCCGGAGCCGGCTCCGACAGCCGCTCCCGCGCAGGATGCCCCCGCGCAAAAGGCTCCCGCGCCGCAGACGGACATCCCCGCCGCCCCGCCGGCGAACAAGCCCTACGAGCAGATGACCGTGGAGGAACTGCAATCGGCGGTGCTGGCGAAGCTGGCCGCCAACGGCCCGCTGACCGACCGCATGCGCCGGGAGGTGGCCGAAAACGTGTACCGCGACTCCCTGCTGAACTGGGTCAAGAGCTTCCGCTGAGCGCCAAGGGGCCGAAAATCGTTAATATTTCGTGACGCCACATTATCTATTTCGTTACAGCCCTTGATAATCCACGGCCGTTTGCATATAATGATGCATATACGGCCGTGGAATTCAAACACAATGGACAGTTTTGATTCATGGTTATGTTTTGTGTCCGAACGCCGAAGATCAACCATTTGAAATAGAGAGAGGAAGAAAGATCATGTCCACGAGAAGAAGCGTAGCCTTCATCGGCTCAGAGTGCTACCCGTTTGTCAAGACCGGCGGTCTGGGCGACGTCATGTACGCGCTGCCCAAGGCCCTGACGAAACAGAATTGCGACGTGAAGGTCATCCTGCCGCGCTACAAGTGCATCCCCTGGAAGTACCAGGAGAAGATGGTCTATCGCGGCTCCTTCAACATGGACCTGTGTGCCGACGGCCGCTCGTTCTATGTCGGCATCATGGAATACGTGTGGGACGGCGTGGTCTATGACTTCATCGACAACGAGGACTTCTTCGGCTACGGCAGCCCCTACACCAACCTGATCGACGACATTCCCCGCTATTGCTTCTTCGCCAAGGCGGCGCTGGCGGCGCTGAACTACATGAACTGGATCCCGGACGTCATCCACTGCCACGACTGGCAGGCGGCGCTGGCCCCGGTCTTCCTGCGCACGCTGTTCGCCCACACGCCCATCGGCAACGCCAAGAGCATACTGACCATCCACAACCTGCGCTTCCAGGGCATCTACAACATCGAGACCATCAAGTACTGGACCAACCTGCCGGACTACGTGTTCAACAAGGACGCCCTCACCCAGGATTGGGTCAACGCCAACCTGCTCAAGGGCGGCCTGAACTACTGCGACATGATCACCACCGTCAGCAAAACCTATGCCGGCGAGATCCAGACCCCCTTCTACGGCGAGGGGCTGGACGCCCACCTGCGCTTCCACGCAGGCAAGCTGAGGGGCATCGTGAACGGCATCGACTGCGACCTGTGGAACAGCGCCACCGACGAGAAGCTGGCCGTGAACTACGACATCACCGACGTGCTGACCCAGAAGCGCGAGAACAAGCGGGCCATGCAGGAGCAGCTGGGCCTGGTGCAGGATGACCACATGTTCGTGGTGGGCCTGATCTCCCGCCTGACGGACCAGAAGGGCCTGGACTTGGTGAACGCTGTGATCTCCTCCATGCTGGACGGCCACACCCAGATCGTCGTGCTCGGCACCGGCGACGAGAAGTACGAAAACGCCTTCCGCCACTACGAGGGCTCCCACAAGGGCATGGTGTGCTCCAACATCATGTACGACGAGGGCCGCGCCCACCGCATTTACGCCGGCTGCGACGCGCTGCTGGTGCCCTCGCTGTTCGAGCCCTGCGGCCTGACCCAGCTGATCGCCATGCGCTACGGTACCATTCCGATCGTCCGGGAGACCGGCGGCCTGAAGGACACCGTGGAGCCCTACAACCAGTTCAACAACACCGGCAACGGCTTCACCTTCGACCGCTACGAGTCCGGCCTGCTGCTGGACGCCATCAACCGCGCCAAGACGCTGTACTTCACCAACCGCTGGTGCTGGGATGAGATGGTGCAGCGCGACATGGACAAGGACGTCTCCTGGGACAATTCCGCGGCCCAGTACCGCGCGCTGTACCTGGAGCTGAAGCCCTGAACGAACAGTAACCCATGGATTGGGCCCCGAAGCCGACACGGCTTCGGGGCCCTCAGGATGTTGACAAAGTCAACAGACTGGAGGCCGCTGAAAGAGTCTGCAAGGCAAGGCGGCAAGCCTGCAAAAAAGGGAGCTTACCCGGTCGTAAGTGACCGCATTTTGCAGGCGCAGCCAACGCAGCAAGCAAGAATCTCTGCCTGTTTTTTTCTGTCGGCAGAGATTCTTGCGTTTGCAGGCTTTGTCAGCGGTCTGTGGGCCCCGAAGCCGACACGGCTTCGGGGCCCTTTGTCTGGTTCGAAATGAAAAGTCATGGAATCAGCGATATACAGTCAGCAAACATATGTACAGATCCTTCGCTCCGCAACGCTTGCGCGAACGCTGCGCGCAGGATGACAGAGATCGCGTTTCGTTGTCATCCTGAACGCAGTAAAGGATCTGCGAGCTTCGTCGGCCAACAGCGCCGAAAGAGAATAACCAGCGGTTGTTACGCTTCCCCCCATCAGGTTTCCGTAAAGCGTCCAAAATCTAATACTCTTAGCTTTTATTTCGGCTTCACGCTGTCCCGGTACTCCCCGGGCGTCACGCCCACGAAGCGCTTGAAGCTCTTGGAGAAGTGGGCCACGTCGGTGTAGCCCACCTGCTCGGCCACGGCGTGGATGCGCATGCTGGAATCCGCCAGCAGAGACTTCGCCAGCTCCATGCGCATGCGCCCCAGGATGTCGAAGAAGCTCTGGTTCACGTGCCGGTTGATCAGCTTGGACAGGTGCCACTGGCTGACATACACGTGATCCGCCACGTCCCCCAGGCTGAGGTGCTCGGTGCAGTGGGCCTGCATGTACTCCATGGCCTGGCGCACGATGTAGTTGCCCGCGGCGCTGCCCGCGCTGGCGGGGTCCTCCTCCGGCTCCGCGTCCGGCGGCAAGGGCGGCAGGGCGTCCAGCTTCGCAGTCATCGTGCGGACCGCCTCGTAGATCTCCTCCATCCGGCTGGGCTTCAGCAGGTAGCGGCACACCCCCAGGTTCAGGGCGGTCTGGGCGTACTCAAAGTCCCTGAAGGCGGTCAGTACCGCGATCTGGAGCCGGGGAAACTCGCTGCGCAGGGCCGCGATCATGCTCAGGCCATCCATGTTGGGCATGCGAATGTCCGTGAACAGGATGTCCGGCTTCAGCTTGCGGATCAGCTTCAGCCCCTCCGCGCCGTTGCTCGCCGTCCCGGCCACCTGGCAGTTCATGTCGCCCCAGCGCACCGCCCGGCTCAGGCCGTCCAAAATGATGTGTTCGTCGTCCACCAGCACCACGCGATACATGCAATCGCCTCCTCGCGCTTCGGTCGGTCTTCAGAGGGCAGGCACCTGTTTCACGGCAGCAGCGTGTCGAAGGGCTCCATCGCCATCACCCGCTGCCAACATTCCGCCGCGCTCATCCGGCCGTCGGCCACCGCGGGCACGCACTCCAGCAGCCACGTCTCCCGCGCGTCCTTGTTCATGTCGTCCTGCAGGGGGCCCAGCATCTGCTCCGCGCCTGCCAGCAGCGCCTCGGCGGAATCCGCCAGCCGGCCCGTGAGCTGCTCCGCGCTGAGGCGGGTCACGTTCTCCGGGGCCGTCAGCCAGGCCAGCAGCGCCACCGCCGCGTCCCGGCGCTCCGGATCGTCCCAGGCCCGCCGGGTCAGGTAGAAGCCCATGGAGACGCCGCCGATCACCGCGCGGCTCTCGCCGTTCACGGAGGGCACCGGCAGTATGGCCGTGGTGTCCATGGATTCCTCGGCGATGGTGTTTGCAAACCAGCTGCCGTCGAACTGCATGGCCGCCTTCTTGTCCCGGAACAGCTGGCTGGTCGCCGTCTCGGAGGTGCTCAGCGTGTCGTCGGGAAACGCCCCCAGCTCGTAGAGCCTGCGGATCAGTTCCATGCCCTCCGCCCAGCTCTCCGGCACCTCCCCGGCGCTCCCGGGACGGGCGGCATAGTCCTCCGGGGAGGCGCAGGCCAGCACCGCGCACTCCGCCAGGTAGTGGGGAATGTCCGACAGCGACACGGCGATGGGCACGATGCCCGCCTCCCGGAACACGGGCACCGAGCGCTCCAGGTCCTCCCAAGTGCGGGGCAGTTCAACGCCACAGGCCTCGAACAGGTCCGTGTTCACAAACAGGCCCTCGTAGTAGGGCCGCGCGGGAATGGCGTAGATCTCGCCGTCCGGCTCCCGAAGGGCCTCGCTGCGAGTCAGCGACAGCTCCGGATAGGCCGCGTTGATCTCGGACAGCGGCACCATCTTCCGCAGGATCGGCGTGGAATCGGCGCTGCACGCGAAGAAGAACAGCACGTCCGGCTCGTTGCCCACGGCGAAGTCGCTGAGCACCCGGGCCTTCCAGCCCTCGTCGCTGGTGGCGGAGTCGTCCTCCACCGCGTTGCCGGTGCGCTCCTCGTAGGCGCGGAGCAGTTCCGTATAGGAGATCGCCGCCGCGTCCACGCCGGCAAAGCAGCTGACGGTGCGCAGCGTCACGGCACTCGCCCCTGCGCCGGCGAACAGCATGAGCGCCAGCGCGATCATCAGGATTCGCTTCATTCTGCCTCCCCCTCGCTCAGCGGCGCCGCCGGCGCCCTCTCCCCTTCCGCCGTCATGGGGATCTCCAGGATCACCGACGTCCAGCCGGGCCGGTCCACGTCCACCCGGATCGAGGCCGCGCCGCCGTAAATCAGCATCAGCCGCGCGGCGATGTTGGCCAGTCCCAGGTGCGCGCCGCTCAGGTTGTCCCCCTGCAGGGCCCTGTGTATCCGCTTCATATCCTCCTCGGTCGCGGGCTGGCCGCTGTTGGCGACCACGACCCGCAGCAACTCGCCCTGCCGCTCGCAGCGCAGGGCGATCTCGCCACCCCCCGCCGGAGCGATACCGTGCTCCACCGCGTTTTCGATCAGCGGCTGCAAGGTCAGCGCCGGCACGACGGCCTCCAGGCAGTTCGGCGCGGCGTCCAGCCGGGTCTTCAGGCTGTCGCCGAAGCGCAGGCCGACAAAGTAGAAGTAGGCCCGAGTGGTCTCCAGCTCCTCCCGCAGGGGCAGCATGCGCCGGTTGTTGCGGGACATGCCCGCGTTCAGCAGCACGCTGAGGGATTCCACCATGGCGGAGATCGCCTCCGAGCCCTCCATGCGGGCCTGCCAGTTGATGGTCTCCAGCGCGTTGTTGATGAAGTGGGGATTGATCCGGCTCTGCATGGCCTGTATGCGGGCGTCCCGCAGGGCGATCTCCTCCTTGTAGGTCTTGTCGATCAGCTCCTGGAGCCTCAGGCTCATGTTGGAGAAGGCCTTGCCCAGGCTGCCCAGCTCGTCGTCGCCCCGCATGGGCACGGTGACGCCCAGCTCCCCGGCCTCGATGCGGCGGGAAGCCTCCGACAGTATGGCGATGGGCCGGGTGATGCGACGGTACACGTACCAGGCGATGCCCGCGAGGATCGGCAGCAACAGCGCCAGCAGGCCGGCCAGCAGCAGCCGGAAGGCGTCCAGCTCGCCGTACAGCCGCACGCGGCTGATCACCAAGCCCGCCCGCAGGGCGTAGTTCCGGCTGGCGCCCCTCTGGGAGAGGGCGTACTTTCCAACGCCCGCGGGGACGATCCTGCCGTCCGCCAGCGCGTCCCAGCCGCCCTCCGGGCCGTCCACGCCCGAGCCGGTGAAGTCCTCCACCGCCACGTCGTCCAGACTCAGGTCCAGGCGCGCCTCCCATTGGCGGGCCAGCGCCGTCAGCGGGGCGACGAGCCGCTGGGCGTCCACTCCCAGCACCAGCATCCCATAGGGCTTCATGCGCAGGTTGATCAGGTTGCGCACCAGGTACACGCGCTCGCCCATCCGCACGAACCGGCTCTGGGTGTCCAGCGCCTCCCCCAGCGCCATCACCCGGGCGTGGTCCTCGGCCTTGTAGACCGCCGCGGCGTCGGTGCCGGAGCGGTTCACCAACAGAAGGTCCGGGTTGTCCAGGGTGAAGCACACCGCGCAGGTCAGCATCGACTCGCGGCCGTACTTGCGCTCGATGTAGTTCCGCGCCAGGCGCAGGAATTCATCCTCGTAGATCTCGCCGGAGTCCCGCCGGGCCGCGGCGTCGGTCAGCTCGCCGTCGTAGGTGGCGTCCCGGGCCAGCTCCACCAGCTTTTCCAGGTTCTCCTCCTCCAGCATCAGCGAGTACTCCATGCCCGCCTCCAGGGCGGACTCAGTCTTGGCCCGCAGGTCCCGCAGCACCGCGCCGCCCATGTAGAAGCCCAGCACGACGGCGGGCACCAGGTAGCAGATCAGCACGATCACCACCAGCTGGACCCGGATCTTCTTGAACAGGCGCATGGGCAGGCCCTCCATCTTCGGCAATGTCGGTAACTGAAGCGGGCAGCAGGGCGGCTGGCGGGCGCGATTTCTCAGCCGGAAAAGGGCAGGTCCAGGTAGCGGGTCATCGTTCCCACCAGCGCCTTGGCTTGCGCTTCCGTCTCCGCCTCGGCGAAGATGCGCACCCGGGGCTCAGTGCCGCTGAAGCGGACGATGATCCACCCGCCCGCGGCGGCGTTCTCTGCCTGGACGTCGATCCCCTCCACGTCGAAGGGATCCTCGGCGGGCTCGTCGCCCGGCTGGCCGAAGTAGATCTTGCAGCCGTCCTCGTAGCTGACGCGGCGCACGGGCAGCTCGAACCCGGGCAGCTCCCGGCGGCCGAACACCCTGTCCGAAACCCACGCCTTGGCTTCCTCGGTCAGCGGCCAGTCATACTCCACCACGTGCAGCTCGCCGAACTCGGCATAGATATCCTGCACCATGCGGGACAGGGGCTTGCCGGTGACGCAGAGCATTTCCACCAGCAGGGAGGCCGCGTACAGGCCGTCCTTGCCGAAGATGTGGCCCCGCACCGTCAGGCCGCCGGAGGACTCGCCGCCGATCAGCGCGTCCAGGCGCTGCATGGCCGCGCTGATGTGCTTGAAGCCCACCGGCACCTCCACGCACTGCTCCCCGAACTTCGCCGCGACGCGGTCCAGCAGGTGGGTGGTGGCCACGTTGCGCACCGCCGCGCCCTTCCAGCACTTGTAGCGCAGCAGATAGTAGTAAAGCAGCACCAGCACCATGTTCGCGCTGATGTAGCGCCCCTTTTCGTCGATGACGCCCAGCCGGTCGGCGTCGCCGTCCGTGGCGATGCCCAGGTCGGCGTTGTGGTCGATCACCTGGCGCTGCAGGTCCGCCAGCGTGTCCAGCGTCGGCGCGGGCAGGCGGCGGCCGAAGAAGGCGTCGTGGGTGTCGTGGATCACGTCCACGTCGCAGCGGCTGCTGTAGAGGATGGTCATCAGGCCCGTCAGGCTGACGCCGAACATCGGGTCCAGCACGATCCTCGGCCTGCGCCGCCGGATCGCCCGGGTGTCGATGCGCTCGATAATGGAGTCCAGGTAGTCGTCCCGGGGATCGACGAAGGTGATGTAGCCGCTTTTGAGCCCCACCTCGAAGCTCGCCGGATGGATGTCCTCGGCGCTCATGGCGTTCGCCTCGGCCTGTATGGCGTCGGTGATCTCCTGCACCGCGTCCCGCCCGCCCCGGGTGAACAGCTTGATGCCGTTGTACAGCGCCGGGTTGTGGCTGGCGGTGATGGCCACGCCGTAGGGCAGGTTCCAGGTCTTGACCGTAAACATCACCTGGGGCGTCGGCGCGGAGAGGTTGATGAAGTTCACCCGAACGCCTTCGCCCGCGATGGCCTCCGAAAACCAAATGGCCGCCTCTCGGCTCAGAAAGCGCCGGTCATAGCCGATGCAGATCTCCCGCCGCTCTCCCTCCCGGGCAATGCGCCTTCCCAGGGCCGCGGCCACCTTCTGGATGTTCTCCCGGGTGAAGCCGTCGCCGATGATCGCGCGCCACCCGCCGGTACCAAACTGTATCAAAGCAGCGTCCTCCTCTTCTCCAATTGCAGCGTCATTCCAAAACCCTGTCAGCCCATCACGACCCGGACCCTGTGGACGCCGGAGCCGAAGGCGGGCACGCGATCCGCGGCCTCTCCGTCCACCTCCAGCGCAACAACGCCCTTTTCAACGTGGTTCGGGTTTTCGACGCTGATCTCGTACTCCGCCCCGCGCCAGCGCCGGGTGACGGAAAAGCCATCCCACTCCGCCGGGATGCAGGGGTCCACCGTCAGGCGGTCGAACTCCGGCCGCACGCCCAGCATGTACCGCGTGGTGGCGAAGTAGGCCCAGCCCGCCGAGCCGGTCATGAAGGGATGCCGCGCCCTGCCGTGGGCGGCATGGTCCCGGCCCATGATGAACTGGCAGTAGGTGTAGGGCTCGGCCTGGCGGATCTCCATGATGTCGTTCTGGTTCTCCGGCAGCAGCGCGTCATAGAGCTTCATGGCGCGGCTGCCCCGGCCCAGCCGGCACTCCGCCACCCAGGCCCAGGGGTTGGGATGGCTGAACACCGAGCCGTTCTCCTTGATGCCCGGATAGACCCGGGTGATGAAGCCGATGCCGTCGTCCCGCCGGGTGAAGGCGGGGGCGTTCAGCATGAGCCCGTAGGGGGTGTAGAGCCACTCGTCCACCGCGTCCATGGCCGAAAGGCCCTGCTCCAGGGTCGCCGCGCCGGAGGCCACCGCCCAGGCGTTGCTCTCCAGGTGCACCTTGCCCTCGCTGGCCGTGTGGCTGCCGATGGGCCGGCCGTCGGCGGTAAAGCCCCGCAGGAACCACCTGCCGTCCCACAGGCAGGCCTGGCAGGCGTCCTTCAGCGCCGCGAGGCGGGGTTCGTAGGCCGCCGCGTCCGCGTCAGCGCCCAGATATTTCGCCGCGTCCAGGAAATGCTCCGTCGCCCAGACCAGCAGGAAAGCCACCATGGCGCTCTCGCCGCCGCCCAGGTTCAGGCAGTCGTTCCAGTCCGCCCGCAAGCCCTTCGTGATGCCGTGGCTGCCCATCTGGCCGTAGGAGAAATCCAATATGCGCTTCATGTGCGCCCACACGGTGTCCTCGCCGTCGTCGGCGTAGGGCAACACGCGCTCCAGAAACGCCGCGTCGCCGGTCTCCCGCACGTACTCCAGCACCGCGGGGATCAGCCACAGCGCGTCGTCGGCACAGGCGTCGTCGATGCCGTGGACGCGCTTGTTGTCCCCGGCCTTGGGCACCACCGTGGGCGACCAGTCCTCCTCCCGGGCATTGCCTTCAAACCAGGCCGGGTCGAACAGGTGCAGGCCGTAGCCCTGTGAGGTCAGCCCGTTCAGCAGCTGCGTCAGTCGCCAGCGGCAGCCCTCCGGCTCCGCATGGGGAATGCACATGGCGTCCTGGGCGGTGTCGCGGAAGCCCAGCCCCGTGCGCCCGCCCACCTCGATGAACGAGGCGAAGCGGGAAAACAGCACGTTGATCTCGCTCTGGTAGAGGTTCCAGATGTTCAGGCTGCGGTTCATATTCCCGTGGGGCGTGCGCACCTGCAGTGCTCCCAGCTTCTCATCCCAGAACCGCCGGAGCTCCGCGAAGGCCCGGTCGGTCCCGGCGAAGTCGTAGCGCCTCCGGGCACGCCCGGCGGCTTCGCCCCGACCCGTGCCCAGGTAGAACAGCACCCGCTGTTCCTCGCCGGGGGCCAGCGTCAGCCGCTTCATCAGCGCGCCTATGGGGTTGCCACCCTGCTCATAGCCGCCCTCCAGGACGCCGCGCTCCAGGGCGACGGGGTTGCGCTCGGTTCGATAGGCGCCGATGAAGGCGTCCCGACGGCCCTCATAGCCGTCCGGCTCGAAGGAGCCCGCCAGGAACTGGAAGCTGTCCGGCTCGTAGTGCAGCTCGCAGATGGCCGCGCCGCTTTCCAGGAACGAGCCCGCGCAGTACAGACTCATCTGGAAGTTCTGGTTGTCGATGTCCACGCTGTGGAAGGAGAACTCCACGTAGCCAGTGACCTCGAGGGTCCGGGGCCGGTCGGAGAGGTTTTTGACGCGCACGTCGAAGATCTCCACCGGGTCCTCCCCCTCCGCCTCCCGGGGAATGAACAGGGTCTGGCTGGCGGCAATGTCCCGGTATTCGCAAGTGAAGGTGGAATAGCTCAGCCCGTGGCGGCAGGCATACTTCGCCGCGTCCAGGGGCAGGCCCGTGGGCTGCCAGCTGACGGACCAGTACTCCCCCGTCTCGCTGTCCCGAAGGTAGACATAGTGGCCGGGGAAGTCCATCGGCACGCCGTTGGGCCGAAAGCGGGTGACGCGGTGAAACTGGGGCGAATCCAGCCAGCAGTAGCCTCCCGCGTTGTGGGAAAGCACCGCGCCCATGCGCTGGGTGCCCAGGTAGTTGGTCATGGAAAAGGGCGCGTCCACCCGGTCGATCACATACTCCCGGGCCTCGTCGTCAAAATAACCGTAGCGCATAGATGCGGCCTCCCCGGCGGCATCGCCGCCTGTATCTATTTTACCTGATTTAACACAATTCCACAAGGGCAACTGTTCTGTCACGGCGACAAATTGAAATTTGCGAAGCAAATTTCAATTCAGGGAACAGGGCCCAGGGAACAGGGAACAGGAATAGTGGCTACCGCCGTTTCTGCTCCAATGATTACAGGTAAACGCGGCAGCAGCTTATCCTGTTCCCTGGTCCCTGTTGCCTGTTCCCTCGACAAATTCCAAGTTATGCGTCCGAATCATTACCTGCAAGGCCAAACCGGCCCGGACGCGCAGTCCAGGCCGGTTTGGTATAATGTGGCCTATCACTTCGCGGCCATGAATCCCTCCAGCTGGGCGTTGGCGGCATCCAGGTAGGTCTGCATGCCGGCGGCATCCAGCGCGGACAGGAACTCGGGCAGGGTGGCCTCGGGATCCAGCGCGCCGGCATCCAGGGCCAGGGCGTACTGCGCGGCGACGGTGCCCAGGGCGGCCATCTCATTGGCAACCTCGGTGTTGTCGAAGGCAAAGCCCGCGGCGGGGATGGCCTTGGCGGAGGCGTAGTAGGCCTTGAAGGCCTCGCGGAAGCCCGCGCCCTCAGCGGCGGTATCGGGCAGGATGGTCACGTTGCCCATGCCGTTGGTCCAGGGGGAGTAGTTGGCGCGCTCGTCGGTGAACTCCACCAGGCCCTCGTCGTTCAGGGTGTAGTGCACGCCCTCGACGCCGTAGTTCAGCAGGGTCATCAGGGCCGGATCGCTGTTCAGCAGGGCCAGGAACTTGAAGCTCTCCTCGGGATGCTCGCTGGCGGTGGAGATGGCGACCATGGCGCCCTGGGCGGCGGTGGTGTCCACATAGGGCTCGGTGCAGGGCACGAAGGCGACCTCGATGCCACGGTCCAGCACGTCGGCGCTGTACTCGTAGCCGTAGGCGTAGCTCTGGGTGCCGATCAGGTACTCGCCGGTCTTCTGGGCATTGGTGCGGGTGTCGTTGCTGGTCTCGGCCACGGCCAGGGAGGGATCCACATAGCCCGCCTCATAGTACTCATGCATCTTCTCGACGAACTTCTTGTATTCCTCGGTGGCGAACTTGTTCAGGATCACGTTGCCCTCGGGACCGTCGGCGGACACGTCGTCCTGGTTCAGGTACAGGCTCAGCAGGTTGGTGGAGCCGGAGTCGCCGGTGATGATGACGGAGCCGGTGACCATGCGCTCGAGCACCATGGGCTCGACCAGGAAAGGATAGAAGCTGTCGCCCTTGACCTCCTTGGCCTTGGCGAAGAGCTCGCCGAAGTCATAGAAGCTCATGGCCTTGAAGTCGTCCAGGCTGTAGCCCAGCTCGTTCAGCAGGGTGACGTTCACGTCCCAGGTATTCTGGGTGGCGGTGTCCTTGAAGCCGTTCACGGCGTAGACGCCCATGCCCTCGGCGCCCTCGATGGTGGCGGCCTGCATCAGGCTCTCGGGGATGGCGGCGGTCAGGTCCGCGCCGTACTCCGCGATCAGGTCGTCCAGCTTCACGAAGTAGCCGTTCTTGGCGTAGGTGTTGTATTCATCCGCGCTCCAGGAGCAGGTGAACACCATGTCGATGCCGCTGTCGCCGGACAGCAGGGCGTTGGTGGCCTTCTCGTCGAAGTCACCCCAGGTGCCCCAGACGACCTCCAGCTTCGCGCCGACCTTGTCCGCGATGTAGGCGTTCACGGCCTCCAGCACCGCGCTGTCGTCGGTCACGTTGCTGCCGTGGAACATGATGGTGATGGTCGGCAGATCCTCGGCCAGCGCGAAGCTGGTCGCAGTCAGCAGCATCAGGGCCGCAAGGATCAGGGCAAGCACTTTCTTCATGGGATTATCCTCCTTCTATTTGCAGATGGCAAGCCATCGTGCGATTCAAAAACAGAGTTGAGAGTTGAGACAGAGTCGGTGGGAATTCGATTAGGGTAATCCATCTTCACTCTCAACTCTTCACTCTTATGGTCATCCCTTGACGGACCCGACGGTCAGCCCGGCCACGACGTACCTCTGGAAGAACGGGTACGCGCAGGCGATGGGGACGACGATGAACACCACCAGCGCCATCTTCAGCGACTGGGAGGGCAGGTTGCGGGCCGCCGCGGCGGCGTCCGCGCCCAGCACCCCGGCGTTCTTCGCCAGGAAGTCGGCGTTGCGCTGCATCCGCATCAGCAGGTATTGCAGCGGAATGACATCCATGTTCTTGGTGATGTACAGCAGCGACAGGAACCACTCGTTCCAGAAGGCCAGCGCGTTCAGCAGCGCGATGGTGGCGATGCCCGGCTTCACCACCGGCAGCACCACCTGCAGCAGCGTCCGGTACTCCCCCGCGCCGTCGATGGTGGAGGCCTCGATCAGCTCGGTGGGCACGGTGGTCTGGAAGAAGGTGCGCATCACGATCACGTTGAAGGGGCTGAACAGCTGCGGCACGATCAGCGCCGCGTAGTTGTCGCTGAGGCCCAGCAGCGTCTTGCACACCACGAAGGTGGGCACCAGGCCGCCGCCGAAGATCATCGTGAAAAAGCTGAGAAAGTTGAAGAAGCCCCGGTACTTGAAGTCCTTCCGGTACAGCGGGTAGCTGTACAGCACGCAGATGGAGACGCTCAGCACCGTGCCGACCACGGTGATCAGGAAGGAGTTGAAGTAGCTGCGCCACAGCGCGTTGCCCAGGGCGAACACGTACTGATAGGCCTGGGTGGACCCGCTCAGCGGCATGAAGGAGTAGCCGATCTGGCGGATACTGTCCTCCGAGGTGAAGGAGATGATGATGACGAACACGAAGGGCAGGATGCACAGCAGGGCGAACAGCCCCAGCGCGGCGTGAAACACCGCCTGGGCCCCCGGGCCAAAGGCGTTTAAAACCGAAGTCGGTTTTCTTTGTGCTCTATCCATGATCTTGCCTCCCTGGCTTTCAGCTTGAAGTGCGGAACAAAACCCTCCGGGATTTGATAACAGATACCTTTGCGGGAGCGTAAGGCTGATTGTCAACCAGGTTTCCACGTAGCAAACCATCTCTAAACTCTT
>JAUMVG010000058.1 GCA_030530315.1 Clostridia bacterium
ACCAGATCCAGACCAAGTTCCGCGACGAGCCCCGCTGCCGCGGCGGCCTGATCCGTGTGCGCGAGTTCACCATGAAGGACGCCTACTCCTTCCACACCTCCCAGGAGGACCTGGAGAAGTACTACATGCGCTGCTACGACGCCTACAACCGCATCTACGCCCGCTGCGGCGTGCCTGAGGTGGTGGCCGTGGCCTCCGACAGCGGCATGATGGGTGGCAAGGTCAGCCACGAGTACATGCTGCTCACCGACGTGGGCGAGGATACCATCGTGCTGTGCAAGGACTGCGACTACCGCGCCAACATGGAGGCGGCTCCCTGCCTGCTGACCAACGAGCCCGGCGAGATCGCGCCGCTGGAGAAGGTGGACACCCCCAACTGCAAGACCATCGAGGAGCTGTGCGCGCTGCTCAAGATCGAGCCGAAGCAGACCTGCAAGGCCGTGATGTACCAGCGCAACGCGGACGACAGCTTCGTGATCGTGTTCATCCGCGGCGACCTGGACGTGAACGAGACCAAGCTGCGCAACTTCCTCAAGGCTGAGGTGCACCCCGCCGTGGTCACCGAGGACAGCGGCATCCACGCCGGCTTCACCGGCCCCATCGGCCTGCCCGAGGGCGTGACCGTGGTGTATGACAAGTCTCTCCAGGGCATCGAGTGGTTCGCCACCGGCGCCTGCGAGGAGGACAAGCACTACGTCGGCTTCAACATCGCCCGGGACATCGGCGAGGTGGAGTACGTGGACGTGGCCAAGGCCTTTGCCGGCGGCATCTGCCCGGTGTGCGGCAAGCCCCACATCTACATCTCCCGCGGCATCGAGGTGGGCAACATCTTCCAGCTGGGCACCAAGTACACCGAGAGCATGGGCATGACCTACGTGGACCAGGACGGCAGCTTGAAGAACCCCATCATGGGCTGCTACGGCATCGGCGTGGGACGCCTGGCCGCCTCCGTGTGCGAGGCGCACCGGGACGACTACGGCCCCATCTGGCCCATCAGCATCGCCCCCTGGCACGTGCAGATCTGCTCCCTGCGGGCCGACCAGCCCGAGGTGGCCGAGGCCAGCCAGAAGCTCTACGACGCGCTGACCGAGAAGGGCGTCGAGGTGCTGTGGGACGACCGCAGCGTCTCCGCCGGCGTCATGTTCTCCGACGCGGACCTGTTCGGCGTGCCGCTGCGCATCGTCGTCAGCCCCAAGGGCCTCAAGAACGGCACCATCGAGATCGCCACCCGCGACAAGTCCATGAAGGAGATCGTGCCCGCCGACCAGGCCGTCGACTTCGCCTACAACTGGGTCGTGGACGCGCTGGCGAAGCTGGAGTGCAAGCTGTAAAGCCAAAGCCACATACCGATTCGGCCACCGGGAAACCGGTGGCCATTTTTTTTATTCCTCTGCGCGTCCCCCCGCACTACCACGCCAGCCGGGCGGTCGCGGGGAAGATGCTCCAGAAGTAGGGTGCCTCCGCCTCAGGGGGAACGAACACCCTGCCGTCCTCGGTCATCAGCGCCACCGCGCCGTTCTTGGGCATGGCGAAGCGCAGGGCGGTGAACCTCTCGTAGCCGCCCTCGTCGGGCACGGGCGCGTCCGCGTCCCGCAAGAACACCAGCAGCACCGCCCCCAGGGGCACGTCGGCGTAGTCCGCCGGGTCCGCCGGCTCCAGGGCGCACAGCAGCTTCTTCAGCGCGTAGGGATGCACGGTGTCTTCCTCTATCGACTCCAGCTCCACCGCGCCGGTGCTGGTCGTGATGAACAGCTCCGCCTCCGCGATCACCCAGTTTCGCCCGTCCTCCGGCACGGTCGGCGACACGCCCTGGCGCAGGTACTTTTTCTCCACATAGACCTCCCTGCCGGCAAAGGACACCCGGGCAAAGCCGTTCCCCGCGTCGCCCAGGTAGACCACCTGCATCCCTACCACCGCGCGCACGCTCCGGGAGGGCAGGGAGGGAAACTCATACATCTTGATCTGCAGGCCGTAGACCAGCATGCCTTCCTCGTCCGTCAGCACCACCCGCTGCCCGGGGGTGAACGGCCCCTGCCCCAGCAGGGTCGTGACGCCATTCTCGTTCGCCTCCAGCCCGACCCGGGCGCTGTCGTCCGCCTGGGCCCAGGGCCAGATGTCGCGCGCCTGCTCCGGGGCGCTGGTCTCCGGCGGCTGCGTCTCCTGGAGGGCAGCCTCCTCCGGCTCGGGTGTTGTCTCACCGGGCAGCGGCGTCTGGGCCTCCTCCGGCTCGGGTGTCGTTTCACCGGGTTGCGGCGTCTGCGCCTCCTCCGGCTCGGGCGTAATTTCCCCGGGCGGCGGCGTCTGCGGCTCCTCTGATTCAGGCGTCGGCTCCCCGGAAACCTGTATGGCCCCATCCTCCTGAGCGCCCGGGCCGATCCCCGTGCCCGTGCCCTCCGGGTTGACCGCCAGTACCACCAGGTCCTGCCGCGGATGGCGCAGCGTGAGCAGCGCCGCCCCCAGGGCGAGGGCCAGCACCGCGCAGGCCGCCACAGCCAGCGCCGCCCGGGCCGCCCGACGCCTGCGGCGCTCACGTCGGCGGATCTCCTCGGCGCCCGCCAGTATGGCGTCGGTGAACTCCGGCGTCGCCTCCGGAATGGCCGGCGCCTTCCCATGCCAGCGCTCATTCATGGGTGCCGCCTCCCTTCGTCCATTCCCAGTCCACTGCGCCCGCCAGATCCTTCCTCAGCTTCTCCCGCGCCTGGCGGACGCGGGACTTCACCTGCTCCGGCGTCGCGCCGACGATGGCCCCGATCTCCTTCTGGGAGTAGCCCTCGAAGTAATACAGCAGCACCGGCAGCCGCAGCCGGTCCGGCAGCCGGTGGATCGCCTCCAGCACCGAAGAATCCGGCGGGGGCTCTGCCTCGCGCCGCCGTTCCAGCCCAACCCTCTGCAGCAGCCGCCTGCCCCGCAGCTGCCGCCGCTGGAGGTCCCGGCACTGGTTCACCAGTATGCGCATGAACCACACCTCGAACATCTCCTCGTCCCGCAGGCTGCCCCGGCGCAGCCAGCCCTTCAGCATGGCCTCCTGCATGGCGTCGGCGGCGTCCTGCTCGTTCCAGAGAATCGCCAGCGCGGCGTGATACAGCTTCGAACGCATGCCCAGCGCCGCCTCCAGAAACCGATCCTCGCTCACCGCCATCCCCTCCAGCCCGTTGATCCCTCTCTTGATAGACGCTTCATGGGCTGTCACGGTGTTTCTTTTCCAAAATTTTACAATTTCCATGCATGGACGCGCCGCCTTCGGGGAATGCTTTCTGTATCAAACAACCGAAGGAGAGCGCCCATGTTCACCCTGTTCTTTCGCGGCGCGCTGCTGTATGTCGCCATGATCGCCACCATGCGGGGGCTGGGCAAACGCCAGCTGGGCGAGTTCGAGCCCTACGAGCTGGCCATGACCATACTGCTGGCGGACCTGATCTCCTCCCCAATGGAGAGCGTCTCCACGCCGCTGCTCCACGGCCTGCTGCCGGTGGCGGCGATGTTCGTCGTCCACGGGGCCATCACGCTGGGCTGCCTGCGCTGGGACGGCTTCCGGGCGCTGGTCTCCGGCAAGCCCGCCCTGGTGATCAACCGGGGCGTCATCGACCGAAAGGAGCTGGACCGGCTGTGCCTGAGCCTGTCCGACCTGCTGGAGGGCCTGCGGGGCGCGGGCTTCCTGGACCCCGCCGAGGTGGGCACCGCCATCGTGGAGGCCAACGGCGCTATTTCCGCCTTTCCCGCCGGGGCGGGACGCCCGCCCAAGGCGTCGGAGCTGGACCTGGCCCCGGGCTACGAGGGCCTGCCGCTGACGCTGATCGCCGACGGCCGCGTCCAGCCCCACAACCTGCGCATGTCCGGCATGGACGCGCCATGGCTGGAGGGACAGCTGTCCGCCCGTAGCCTGACGCCCCGGGACGTGTTCCTGGCGACGCTGGACACCCAGGGGCGGCTGACGCTGCAATTGATGGGCGGCGGCCTGCTGCGCTTCCCCGCCCTGGCCCCGGAAGCCGTGGCCTGGTGACGCCCGCGAACAGGAGGAAAGCGCCATGAAGCGCACGCTGATATTGACCCTCTCGGTGCTGGCCGCCGCGCTGATCGCTTGCACCGCTTCCTATTTCACCCTGAACGCCACCGTGGACCGCGCCGACCAGCTGCAGAGCCTGGCGGTACTGGACGTCCAGGAGGGGCGGCCCCTGCGGGCCGCCGAGCGCATGGTGGCGCTGGCGGAATACTGGCGGGACCGGGCCCCGCTGCTGGAGACCCTCGCCAGCCATGACGCGCTGCACGAGGTGAGCACCGCCATCGCCGAGGCCCGGATCTGCCTGGAGTGCGACGATCACGACGACTTCCTGCGCACCATGTCGCTGGTTGGGGCGGGGCTGGAGCATCTCAAAGACGAGGCCTCCATCCGCTGGTCGAATTTGTATTAAATCGGCGGGGACCGATTGACATTTGGCCCGCCCTCTGATATGATATAATCATCAATTTATGTGGAGGAAACCGCAATGACGCATATCAAGACCATCGAAACCCGCAACCTGTGCGACAGCGCCAAGAACGGCGGCTGCGGCGAGTGCCAGACCTCCTGCCAGTCCGCGTGCAAGACCAGCTGCGGCATCGCGAACCAGCAGTGCGAGAAGAAGGCCGACAAGTAATCGGAAAACTCATTCAAACCTGAATGCCGCCTTGAACAGGCGGCATTCGTGGCATACGGGAGTAATAAATATGATACATCAGTACAAGCTGGGCGGCTACAACATCGTGCTGGACGTGTGCTCCGGCTCTGTCCACGTGGTGGATGACGCCGCCTACGACATCATCGCCCTGTTTGAGTCCCACAGCCGGGAAGAAGTGCTGGCCCGGGCATCGGCCCTGCACCCCGAGCTCCCCGCCGGGGAGCTCTCGGAGTGCTACGACCAGGTGGCCGCCCTGCGGGACGCGGGCAGGCTGTTCGCCCCGGACACCTTCGCGCCGATGGCGGGCGAGCTGAAGGCCCGCACCTCCGGCGTGGTCAAAGCGCTGTGCCTGCACGTGGCCCACACCTGTAACCTGAACTGCGCCTACTGCTTTGCCAGCCAGGGCAAGTACCACGGCGAGCGGGCCGTGATGAGCTACGAGGTGGGCAAGCGGGCGCTGGACTTCCTGATCGAAAACTCCGGCACCCGGCGCAACCTGGAGGTGGACTTCTTCGGCGGCGAGCCGCTGATGAACTTCGACGTGGTCAAGCGCCTGGTGGCCTACGCCCGCTCCATCGAAAAGGAGAAGGGCAAGAACTTCCGCTTCACGCTGACCACCAACGGCATGCTGGTGGACGACGACGTGATCGATTTCGCCAATCGGGAGTGCGCCAACGTGGTGCTCAGCCTGGACGGCCGGAAGGAGATCCACGACGCCTGCCGGGTGGACTACGCCGGCAACGGCAGCTGGGAGCGCATCGTGCCGAAGTTCCAGAAGTTCGTCCAGGCCCGCGGCGGCAGGAACTACTACATGCGCGGCACCTTCACCCACGCCAACCCCGACTTCCTGAAGGACATCGAGGTCATGCTGGACCTGGGCTTCAACGAGCTGTCCATGGAGCCGGTGGTCTGCTCCGAGGGCGACCCCGCCGCCCTGACGGCGGAGGACCTGCCCGTCGTGCTGGACCAGTACGAAAAGCTGGCCGAGCTGATGATCCGGCGGCGCAAAGAGGGCCGCCCCTTCACCTTCTACCACTACATGATCGACCTGACCGGCGGCCCCTGCGTGTACAAGCGCATCTCCGGCTGCGGCAGCGGCACCGAGTACATGGCCGTCACGCCCTGGGGCGACCTGTACCCCTGCCACCAGTTCGTCGGCGAGGAGGGCTTCAAGCTGGGCGACATCTGGCAGGGCGTCACCAACGCCGAAAAGCAGGCGGAGTTCGCCGCCTGCAACGTCTACGCCCGCCCCGAGTGCCGGGACTGCTGGGCCCGCCTCTACTGCTCCGGCGGCTGCGCGGCCAACGCCTTCCACGCCACCGGCAGCGTCACCGGCGTGTACAAGTACGGCTGCGAGCTGTTCAGGAAGCGCATGGAATGCGCCATCATGGCGGAGATCGACCGCCAGATGGACGACGGCGAACCGGGAGCGGACCGATGATCCCCACCCCCATCTGCGATTTCGTCCGGCGCTACGCCGAGGATCGGCCCGCGCGGCTGCACATGCCCGGGCACAAGGGCCGTGGTCCGCTGGGCTTTGAGCGCCTGGACATCACCGAGATCGACGGCGCGGACAACCTGTATGCCCCGGAGGGCATCATCGCCGAGAGCGAGGCCAACGCCTCCCGGCTGTTCGGCGCGCGCACGTTCTACTCCGCCGAGGGCAGCTCCCTGGCGATCCGCGCGATGCTGGCCCTGGCCCTATCGACGCGTGCCCCGCAGGCCCGCCCCGTGGTGCTGGCCGGGCGCAACGCCCACCGGGCCTTCCTCAGCGCCGCGGCGCTGCTGGACTTCGACGTGGACTGGCTGCACCCCGCCCCCGGCGACGCCTACCACAGCTGCACCGTCGCCCCCGAACAGGTGGACGCCGCCCTGGCCCGGCTGGGCGGGCGCTGCGCGGCGGTCTACCTCACCAGCCCGGACTACCTGGGGCACCTTGCGGGCATCGCCGCCATCGCCGCCGTCTGCCGCCGCCGCGGCACCCTGCTGCTGGTGGACAACGCCCACGGCGCGTACCTCCGGTTCCTGTCCCCCTCCCTGCACCCGATGGACCTGGGCGCGGACATGTGCTGCGATTCCGCCCACAAGACCCTGCCCGCGGTGACCGGCGCGGCCTACCTGCACCTGCGCCATGGCCTGCCGGTGGCGGATCGCCGGGTCAAGGAGATGCTGGCACTGTTCGGCTCCTCCAGCCCTTCTTATTTGATCCTGCAATCGCTGGACGCCTGCAACCCCTGCCTGGAAGGGCTGCCCGGGCTACTCGCGGACTTCCTGCCAAAGCTGGAAGCCCTGAAGCGGCGGCTGACCGACCAAGGCTGGGTCCCGGTGGGCAACGAGCCGATGAAGCTGACCCTCGCGGCCCGGGCTTCGGGCTGGACCGGTGACGACGTCGCCCTACGCCTGATGGACGCCGGCATTTACTGCGAGTTCCACGACCCGGACTTCGTCACCCTGATGCCCACTCCCTGGAACGACGACGCGGACCTGGAGCGGCTGGAGGCGGTCCTGGCCGACCTTTCCCGACCAAAGTCTGTGGACGAAAACGTTAGCGGCGACGGTCGCGCCTCCCGTTTGCGGGAGACGGCCCCCGCCTACCGCGCCCCGAAGGCGGCGATGTCCGTGCGGGAGGCCGCCTTTGCCCCCCGGGAAACCCTTCCCGCCGCAAAATGCGCGGGGCGCGTGCTGGCCGCGCCGGCCCTCAGCTGCCCGCCCTGCGTGCCCATCGCCGTCTGCGGCGAGGTCATCGACGAATCGGTCCTCTGTCGCCTGCGCTATTACGGCATCGAAACCTGCGACGTGGTGAAGTGAAGTCTTCGCCGCGTCTTTTTCTCTCACCGATCCACTTTAATTCAATCGTTTTCGCTCACGCTCCCTATTCATGTTAAAAATTCACGTCATCGGCTGTTTTTTGCCCCGGAAGCAGACTTTTTTATTCCCACAACCGCAAAACCACGCAAAAAAGGCTTGCATAATATTGTCAAATGTGTTATATTAAAAAAGGTTTTTGTGGCTCCTAAATCGTTTTACGTCGTCAATGTACGGTCCAGGGTTAAGATTTCGTTCTCAATCGGGCGGCGCGGCCATCGACGGAGCCCCTGCGCCGGGAGCGCATATGCGTAAGAAGGGAAGATGGAATTGTGAAGGAATTGCTGAGGAACACCTGGAAGCACCGGGCGCACGTGGTCATGGCTCTGCCCGCCTTCCTGATACTGCTTTTCATCATGTATGTTCCCATGGCCGGTCTCGTGATGGCCTTCAAGGCCTTTGACTACTCCAAGGGCATCTTTGGCAGCCCCTGGAACGGCATCGAGAACTTCAAGTTCCTGCTGGCCTCGAAGAGCACCTTCTTCAACATGACCAGAAACACCGTGCTGTACTACCTGCTGTTCACCGGCGTGGGCACGCTGCTGAACGTGTCGCTGGCCATCGCCATCGACCAGATGTACCTCAAGCGCCTGGCCAAGACCATGCAGACGCTGATGATCATCCCGGTGTTCATCTCCTACGCGGCGGTGCAGTTCATCGTGTACGCGTTCATCAGCTCCGACACCGGCCTGATCAACAACGCGCTGGGCGTGAACATCCGCTTCTACTCCACCGCGAAGCTCTGGCCCTGGATCCTGCTGATCACCAAGATCTGGAAGGACACGGGCTACGGCTCGGTGCTGTACATGTCCGTGCTCTCCGGCATCGACGTCTCCCTGTATGAGGCGGCGGACATCGACGGCGCAAACAAGTGGCAGAAGATCATCCACATCACGGTACCCGCCCTGATCCCGATGATCACCGTCATGCTGCTGCTGTCCGTGGGCAACGTGATGCGTTCCGACACCGGTCTGTTCTACCAGGTCACCCGCAACAGCGGCATCCTGTACAACACCACCCAGGTCATCGACTCCTACGTTCTGAACCAGATCTTCAAGAACTCCAACTTCGGCTTCACCGCGGCGACCTCCTTCTTCCAGTCCGTCGTCGGCCTGCTGTTGATGCTGTTCGCGAACTTCACCGTTCGCAAGATCGCGCCCGAAAACGCGCTGTTCTGATCGACGATCTGATAGAGGAGTGAATGACATGGCTAAAAAGGCAAATTACAAGGTCGACAGCTTCGGCCTGGGCCAGGGCATCCTGACCCTCGTCCTCATACTGCTCACGGTATTCTTCGCCGCGCCGGTCCTGCTGGTGTTCATCGCGGCGTTCACCGACGAGGTCTACATCACCCAGCACGGCTTCTCCTTCCTTCCCCAGGTGTGGAGCATGAACGGCTTCAACTCCGTGCTGCGCTACGGCACGCAGCTGCTGCGCTCCTATGGCGTGACCATCTTCGTCACCGTGGTGGGCACCGCGCTGGGCCTGCTGGTGATGAGCATGTACGCCTACGCCATCAGCCGCAGGGGCTTCAAGCTGTCCCGCTTCCTGTCCATCTTCCTGCTGATCCCGATGCTGTTCAACGGCGGCCAGCTGTCCGGCTACATCGTGTTCACCAGCTACTACCACCTGAAGGACAGCCTGCTGCTGCTGATCCTGCCCCTGTGCGTGACGACGATGAACGTCATCATCCTGCGCACCTACATTGCCAACTCCATCCCCTATGAGCTGATGGAGGCCGCCACCATCGACGGCGCCGGCGACTACCGCACCTTCTTCCAGATCACGCTGCCGCTGATGAAGCCCGCCCTGGCGGCCGTCGGCTTCATGATGGCCACCGCCTACTGGAACGACTGGCAGAACGCCCTGCTCTACATCGTCACCGACAGCAAAAAGCCCCTGCAGCTGCTGCTGATCAACATCCAGAAGAGCATCGAGTTCCTGCTGAACAACTCCAACGTGCCCGCCAGCGCCCGCGCGGCCATGGGCGGCACCATCCCCCAGTACTCCGCCACGATGGCGACCGTGGTCGTGGTCATCGCCCCGATCATGGTGGTGTACCCCTTCTTCCAGAAGTACTTTGTCAAGGGCCTGACCGTGGGCTCCGTGAAGGGCTAAAGGTTTTGAATGCCCCAGGCATTGGGACATTTGAAATAAAAAAGACCGGAGACGCCGAAACCCCGGCGCTTCCAACGATCAACAAGGAGGATAACCATGAAGAAGCTCGTATCTGTGGTTCTGGCCCTGTGCCTGCTCCTGTCCGTGGCCGTCGTGGCCCAGGCGGAAGGCAAGACCGTCATCAACCTGACCCGCTGCACCTTCAACCTGGCCACCCCTGATTCCGATCAGGTGAAGAAGGTTGAGGACGCCATCAACGCCTACATCGCAGACAAGATCGACGTCGAGATCCACCTGACCGATATCGGCTCCGGCGAGTACACCGACAAGGTGAACCTGGCGCTGGCCAACAACGAGATCAACCTGCTGTGGACCGCTTCCTGGGAAGCCGTCATCGGCACCAACGATCTGGTTCCGAAGAATGCCGTGTATGACATCACCGATCTGCTGCCCGGCACCGCCCTGTACGGTTCCATGGACGAGGGCCAGTGGGAAGCCACCAAGTACAACGGCCGCAACTACTTCATCCCCGTGTACAAGGACAACGTGGAAGGCTACGACTTCATGTTCCGCAAGGACCTGGTCGACAAGTACGGCTGGGACATCACTTCCGTCGAGAAGCTGGCCGACCTGGAGCCGATGCTGGCTGACGCCAAGGCCGAGGGTCTGAAGTATCCCTTCCTGACCCAGAAGACCGCCATGTTCTATCGCTGGTACATCGACAAGTTCGACTTCTTCACCGCCGACGCGAACACCAACTTCTTCGCCGTGGACCGCGAGACCAACGAGGTCGTCGACACCATCCTGACTCCCGAGTACGCCGAGTTCTGCAAGCTGATGGGCGACTGGGCCGAGAAGGGCTACGTCTCCGAGGACGAGGCCACCAAGGTGACCACCGACACCACCACCCAGACCCAGGATTGGGCCATCTCCTGGTGGACCGACCTGCCCAACAACGTGGAGGCCAACAGCCGCTACGGCCAGGAGGTCGTCATGCAGCCCGCCACCAATCGCTATGCGCACAGCACCTCCGCTCTGGGCAGCTGCTATTGCATCACCGCCAACTGCACCGAGGAAGAAGCCAAGGCCGCGATCGACTTCATGGGCCTGCTCTACACCGACAGCACTCTGGCTGACATCTACACCTTCGGCATCGAGGGCGAGGACTTCGAGTACAGCCAGGCCGACGGCCAGGCCATCCAGCACGTGACCCAGCACTCCGACAAGTACAACCACTCCATGTGGGAGTCCGCTTCCGCCACCATCGTCACGCCCCTGGACGTGGAGCCCGACGACAAGGCCGAGAGCTACATCGCCTTCAACGGCGGCGCCAACACTTCCGTGGCGGCTGGCTTCCGCTTCGACAAGACCCCCGTCGAGGCCGCTTACTCCGCTTGCTCCAGCCTGTTCGAGCAGTATGGCTTCGCGCTGGAGAACGGCGCTGTTCCGGCTGACGCCGTCGAGGATTACATCGCCCAGTATCAGTCCGAGCTGGATGCCGCTGGCTACCAGGATGTCCTGGCTGAGTTCCAGGCCCAGTACGACGCTTGGAAGGCTGAATAATCCGACTGATCTCTGATCGACTATGGACAGACTCGAGCCGCCCCGCAATACGCGGGGCGGCCCTTTTGGATGGCAAATGGTGGGAAAACGAACGGGGCGGTTCCGACGGTAACTTGGAAGTTTGGGGCTGAAGCCCAGGGAAAAGGGAAAAGGGAAAAGGAATAGTGACTGCCGCACAGAGAATCAATCCTTTGGTACAAAGGCGGAGAGGTTGTTCCTTTCACGAAATGCTTTGTTTTTCGGCATGTTTGAGGGTTACGACCTCTCAGTCACCGACTATGTCGGTGCCAGCTCCCCTGGGAAGCGAGCCAAGAAGGTTACGCTCCTACGTGGCAACTGCTTTTCCTTTTCCCTTTTCCCTATTCCCTTTTCTCTGACTCTTGCAAATCCCACCTTATCGAGCCCCACTTCCCGTTCCCGCTCTCAACTGCGGCAACACATCAGCTGTCCTTCCACATCACCCAGTCCAGCGCCTCCCGCGTCCATCCGGCCCGCGCCAGCGCGTCGCCGTAGTCCTCCGCGCCCTCGCGGATCGTCAGGCGCTCCCTGCCGTAGAACACGAAGCCCTGCCGGTAATCCCGGGCCAGGGCGGCCATGGCCGCCGGCGCGCACGCGGGCTCGAACACCCGCAGCCGCCTGCCGCCCTGCTCCAGCGCCGCGACGGGCCGGCCCTCCACCAGGCACACCGCGCACCCGGGCACGCACAGGAAACCCCTCCCCTCAACGTGGGGCAGCACGCGGCCCCAGGCCTGGGCCGGATCGACGGCATGCAGCCAGAACGGCTCGCCCTCGGGCGCGTTCAGCCCCGCCGTCACCGCGCCATAGTCCTCCTCGCGGACGAACTGTATGCCGGAGATCCCCGCGACGAAGTAGCCCCGGCGGGCCCTGCCGGTGTACTCCCACACCCTCAGCGTCTCCAGCGCCCGGGACCAGGGCACCCGCAGGGCACTCTCCCGGCAAATCAGCCGCCGCTCGGCAAAGTCCATGGCCAGCAGTTCCTCGTCGGCACGTTCCCGCAGGGGCCGCACCAGCTCCCACCGCCCGGCCTGCATGGCCGACGCCCGGGCCCGGGCCACCTGCCTGGGTGCGGGCCGCTTGCCCTCCTCCAGGGCGGCGAGGATGCGCAGGGGCACGAAGCTGTCCGCCCGCACGAGGCCCTTCTCAGCCAGCTCCAGCAGGATCTCCACCACAGGGCGTCGGCGGGCCAGCCCGGACAGGGCCGCCGCGAAGCAGGCGCCCCGGCGCTCCAGCGCCCGAAGCACCGCCCGGGCCTCCTCGTCCCCGACGGCTTCCAATGCGGCCTCCGGCAGCGGCGGGGCCTCCCAGTCGATGTCCTCCGCCCGGTGGAAGCTCAGGCTGCCGTCCTTTAGCCGCCAGAAGAAATCTCCCTGGGCGATCAGCGCGTCCAGCATGGCGGGCCGGTAGCCGCTGACCCGGGCGGGCAGCAGCTGCTCCTCCCACTGCTTCAGCGGGAAGGGACGGTCCAGCAGCAGGGCTATCGCCTCGCGGAGCTGCTCAGCAGGGCGTCCCGGGCGGCGCAGGCCCCGCGCCAGCAGCGCCGCATAGCGCTCCGGCGGCAGTGTCGACACGGCGCGCCGCCGGTTGAGCACCGTCTGGCGCTGGGCCCGGGCGTACAGCTCGGCGTGATAGTACAGCCCGTCCTCCTCCACCGCCGCGCCCTGCTCGCAAAGTCGCGCCAGCAGCGCCGCGCAGTCCTCCTCCGGCCAGCCGTAGCGCTCCCGTAGGCTCTCGCCGTCCTGGGGCCCCCGGTGGCGCAGGCAGCGCCGCGCGATGGCGAACCGGGCGTCCGCGTCCCCCTCCGAGGCACGGCGGTAGTCCTCCGCCTGTTCGGCGGCAATCCACAGGCCGGGCTCAATGTACAGGCACCGGCCCGCGCGGTGCAGGGATTCCAGCCAGTCGATGGGCGCGTCCACCTCGCCGGCGGCGATATCGCCCTCGGTCATCAGCAGGCTGTGCAGCTGCTCGGCGTCCTCCGGCGCGCGGCGGCGCACGCTCTCCGCCCGGAGCAGCTCCCGGCTCGGCGCGATGCCCGCCCCGGCCTTCAGCGCCTGCTCCAGCGCGTCCTCGGCGGCGCGATTGGCCGCCTTGGGGATCGGCGCGTAGTCATACATCAGCTCCGCCTCGGCGGCGCGGCGCATGGGCAGCGCCATGGGCGACGGGTTTTCGACATGCAGCTCCCGCACGGCGATCTGCCCCGCGCGCACCCGCTCCAGCACCTCCGTCAGCGCCCCGAGGTCCAGCCGGTCCTCGAGGCACTCCCGCAGCGTCTCCCGCATCAGCGGGTGATTGGGATCGTTTACCGCCATGCCCAGGGCCTCCGCGCCGCGAATGCGCTGCACCCACAGCGCCTGACGCCTGCCGGAGCGGGCCCCCATCATCAGCGCGCGGCCCGCGTTGTAGCGGAAGGCCATGGCAAACAGCGGCGTGGCGGGCAGCATGGCCGTCAACAGTGCCTCCGCCCGGGCCGGATCGAGCCCCTGAAGCAGCCCCTCGGGAAAGGGCTTCATGCCGACGGCGTACAGCATCAGGCCGTTGTCGTCGTCCCAGGCCTTCACGTCCAGGTCCATCGCCGAGGAGGCCGCCTGCTGCATCAGCAGCGCCAGCCCTTCGTTCACCCGCCGGCCGAAGATGGAGTGCACCATCAGCTGGCGGTCCCCCGCCTCGTCCTGGAAATGCTCCAGCAGGATCGTCCGGTCGTCGGGCAGGCAGCCCGTGGCCGCCAGCTGTTCCCGCAGGTGCCGGGCGGCGTTGCGGGCAGCGCTCTCGTCCATGCGCAGGTCCGTCAGGGCCGACTCGGCATCCCTGGAGCCCTGGAGTGCCCGGAGCTTCTTGCCGAAGCGCAGGCTGACGCCGTAGTCCCGGCCCGCGCCGTCGCCCCGCCAGAAGGGCGGCTGGGCCCCCGCGCCGCCGGCGGCCGACACGACCACCCTGTCCCGGGTGATCTCGTCGATGCGCCAGGCGAAGGCCCCCAGCAGGAAGCGGTCGCCCACCCGGGCCTCGAACACGAACTCCTCGTCCAGCTCGCCCACCCGGGTGCCGTTATGCAGCACGGCGGGATACAGGCCCCGATCGGGGATGGTGCCGCCCGCGGACAGCGCCAGCAGGCGGGTATAGCGGTCCCCCAGCACCGTCCCATGGATGCGGTCGTACAACAGCCTCGGCCGCACGGGCCGGTCCTGGGCGTGCTCCCAGTCGCCGGAGAGCATCTCCAAAAGCCCGGTCACATCCTCCCGGGCGAGGTCCTTCGTGGGCCATGCCCGGCGGAACAGCGCCACGGCCTCGTCCACGGTGTAGCCGCCATCCGCCGCCATGGACACCAGGTGCTGGGCCAGCACGTCCAGGCAGCCCCGGGGCGGATGGGCGGGCTCGATGGCCCCTGCCAGCGCGGCGTCGGCGGTCAGGCTGCACCACAGCCCGTCAGAGGCGGTCTTGGGGAAGATCTGCATGGCGCTGGTCCTGCCGGGGTTGTGCCCCGCGCGGCCCAGCCGCTGCAGTGCGCCGGACACCGTCAGCGGGCAGCCCACCTGCAGCACCAAGTCCACTTCACCCACGTCGATGCCCAGCTCCATGGAGGAGGTGGCGCACAGCAGCCGCAGCTGCCCGCTTCGCAGCGCGGCCTCGGCGGCCTGCCGCTTCTCCCGGGACACGCTGCCGTGGTGGGTCAGGGCAAAGCCCTCCCCCATGATGCCGTTCACCGCGGCGGCCAGGCGTTCCGCCTGGGCACGGCCCTCCAGGAAAGCGATCACCGTCCGCTTGCCCGCGCAGCAGTCCGCCACCTTCCGGGCGAGCTCCGGCCAGATGGTGCCCTGGGGCAGCACGCGCAGGTCCGGCAGCACGCCGGTCACGGCGATGTCCGAGCGCTTCTCCATCTCCGGCGCGACGACGCGCACGAACGCCCCCGGCGCGAGGTAGTCCGCCGCCAGCTCCAGGGGCCGGATGGTGGCGGACAGGCCGATGCGCTGGGCAGCCCGCGGGCACAGGGCGTCCAGCCTGGCCAGCGAGAGCATCAGGTGGGCGCCGCGCTTTTCGGAGATCAACGCGTGCAGCTCGTCGATCACCACCGTCCGCACGGTGGACAGCATCGCCCTTCCCCTGGCGGTGGTCAGCAGGATGTACAGCGATTCCGGGGTAGTGATGAAGATGTGGGGCGGCCTGCGCAGCATCCGCTGGCGCTCGGCATTGGGCGTGTCGCCGGTGCGCACCCCCACCCGCAGCTCCGGCCCGCCGATGCCCTCCAGCGGGCGGGTCAGGTTCTCCCGGATGTCCGAGGCCAGGGACTTCAGCGGGGAGATGTACAGCACCCGAACGCCGTCCTCCAGCGCGCCCCGGGCCGCATCGGCCTTCATGCGGTCGATGAGCAGCAGAAAGGCGGCCAGCGTCTTGCCGGTGCCCGTGGGCGCGCTGACCAGCACGTGCTCCCCGGCAGCGATGGCCGGCCAGGCCGCCCGCTGGACGGCGGTAGGCTCGCCCAGGGCGCTCGAAAACCACCGAACGGTGTCCGCTGAAAACAGCTTATGCATGTCGTCCTCCCGGCGCCCTCGCGCCGCTATCTCTCGTCTGATAGAATGTGGGAACCATTGTTCCTCAAGCGCCCTCCGAAAGCGGCCCCGCGCCGCTGAACGAGGACTGCGGGTGGGTGCGCCAGGCCGCCATGCACGGCGTCGTCCCCGGCAAGGCCAACGAAGAGTCCGTCACCTGCGGCGCCGCCTGCTTCAGCTTCCTCGACGCGGAGGGCCAGCGGATCGCCACCCTGGAGTTCTATCGCGGCCTGCCGGTGCACAGCGACGGCATGTACGCCGTCGAATACCCGACTGTGCCGGAGGAATGAGCGACCGCCCTCCAATTAATCCCATTATAGCATGGCAGTCCGCGCAATTCAATGCGAAGCAGATCGACCTCCTGTGACAGAATCGTTCCGCAATAGGCGAAAAGCGACAGCAGGGGCGCCGATACGGCGTCCGTCCAGGTACATTCAACATCGATGTACCCGGCGGACGGCGCGCCGGTGCCCCTGCGGGTTTAAATATTTTCTATTGCCTGTTTTGGGCAGTCAGCCCGGGCCACCTGCCCCGCCCCGGCGTCAGCCGAGGATGCGCCGTCCCCAGCTGTACACGCGGTTGTAGAAGCCGGAGGTCAGGTTGCTGACCACCACCCGGTGTCCACCGGAGGAGGCGTGGATGAAGTAGCCCTCGCCGAGATAGATGCCCACGTGGTCGCTGAGGTCGCTGTCGGAGATGGTGTTGAAGAACACCAAATCGCCGCGGCGCAGGGCGGAAACGCCCTCGACCTTCTGGTAGTTCTCGTCGTAGCCCTGGTTGTAGGCGGAGCGCTTCAGCGACACGCCCACCGCCTTGAAGATGTAGGTGGTCAGGCCGGAGCAGTCATACTTGTCCGGGCCGGTGGCACCGTAGACGTAGGGCTTGCCCAGCTGGTTCTGGGCCAGGTAGATCGTGTATTCCAGCTTCTCCGCCGCGGACATGCCGCTGTTGTAGCTGCTGGTGGTGGAGGCCAGCCCGCTGGGCACGGAGTCCATGTAGGTGCTGCTGCTGTTGCTGCTCCGGCTGCTGGTGGCGTCCGCGGCGGTGGTGCCGGTGGGCAGCCCCTTCGCGCCGGTGGAATACAGCGCCTTCAGCGTGGCGGTGTCCGCCTTGCCGCTGTCCGTCAAGCCGTTGGCCGTCTGGAACAGCTTCACCGCCTTCGTGGTGGTGGTGCCGAACTCGCCGTCCAGGCTGGTGGTCTTGGTGAGGTAGCCCAGGGCGTACAGCCTGGCCTGGAGCCGGCTGACGTTGTCGGTCTTGTCACCGCTGGAGAGCTCCTTGAACAGCATGTCGCTGACGGGCGCCAGGCCGCCGTAGGCGATTCGCTGCATCGTCTGGTCGGCCAGGCCGGTCTGGTCCAGCCCGCAGGCGCTCTGGAAGCGTTTGATGGCGGAGATGGCCGCCGCGTTGTACGCAGTGGAGGGCACGCCGTCATAGTAGCCGCCGCTGAGCAGGGCCTTCAGCAGCGTCTGCAGCTCGGCGCAGTCGCCGTCGATGGCGGAATAGCTGGTCTTGCTCAGCTGCTTGATGGGCACATAGCCCTGGCTGTCGCCCTGGGCGACGCAGGCCCACTGGGCGCTGTAGGCCTTCACCTGCACCTCCTCGCCCAGCTTGAGCTTCTTGTTTTCCGCGTCGGCGCTGGTGGAGGCATACACCTTGGCGTTGGGATCGATCACCGTCGCGGTGAAGTTTGCCTCCTTGTAGTCGCCGGGCACGTCGGTTTCGGGCACGGAATCCTGCACCTTCAGGCCCTTCTCGCTGCAGAAGCCGTACTTGCCGTCCATTTCGATGTAGGCCCAGCCGTTGCTGGTCTGGAGCAGGTTCACGACCTTTCCCTTCTTCAGGGTGCCCAGCTTCTTGCCCTTGGCGCTGGCGGTCTTGTACACCTTCAGGGTCTTGGCCGTGACCGTCGCCTTCCGGGCGTTGCTCAAATCAGGGGTAAAGGTCGGCCCGGGGGTGACCTCGGGGCTCGCCGTCCGGCTCAGGCCCGATACCGCGCAGTAGCCCTTCTTGCCTTTCAACTCGACGCAGGCCCACTTGCTGTTCCAGCTGATCACGGTCACCGTCTGGCCCTTCTTCAGCTTGCCCAGCTTCTTGGCGCTCTTGCTCGCCTTCTTGTAGACCGTCAGGGTCTTGGCCTTAACCGTGGCCGTCTGGGGCGCCTGGGTGGGCACGGGCGTGACCGCCGCCTCCTCGGAGGACTCCTTCAGGGCAGACGCCTTGCAGTAGCCCGCCTTGCCGTTCAGCTGGATATAGGCCCAGCCGTTGCTGCTGGTGGCCCTCACGGTCACCTTGGCGTTTTTCTTCAGCGTGCCCAACACCTTCGACTTGGTGCTGGCCGCCTTGTAGACCTTCACCTTTTCGGTGGCCACTGCCTCATAGGAGCGCACGGTGATGCCCTTGCTTTGCGCTTCCTCCACGGCCTCGGTGGTCTCCGGGGCGGGGGTGCCCCAGGTGTCGTCCACCTGGGTCAGGAAGCCGGTCTTGACGTAGCCCACCATGCCCTCGTGCTCCACCATGGCCCAGTCCTCGGACACCGCCAGCACATACAGCCGGGTGCCCGCCGGGGCCATGATGCTCATGCTGTCGCCCTGGGGCTCCTGGAACACCGGGGCCGCGGCGTTCAGCACCGCCTTCTTCGCCACCTCGTCCACGGTCTTCAGGTCCGAGATGCTGGCATAACCGGCGTTTCCGTCATAGGAGATTTTTGCGACGGTGCTGGAAAAGCCCGTGACCTGCACCACGGTATTCTTGGGCAGCGTGCCCAGCTTCTGGGACATGGCCGCGTCCGCGTATACCGCCATGGTCTTGGCGACGACGATTGCCGAAAACGCCTCCGCCAGCGCAGACGACGCGCATATCGCCGCCAGCAGCAGCGCCATCGCCAGCGCCATCACCCGCATCACTTTTTTCTTTCGTCCGTTCATCGCTCTCTCCTTAGCGTCCCGGGCGGCGCCGCGCTTTCCGGCCCGCCTTGAATTCTCTCAGCAGTAAAAGGGCATACGCATACCCTGCTGTCTATTCAATTCGACATCCCCTGCCCATATCCTGCTGAAATGAAATTCAAAAAAAATAGGTCTGAATTATGTCTGTAATATGTTTGAAATAATAATGAAATAATCTCGGCGCATTTCCCTTTCGGTTTGACACCTGCGCGACAGTGTGCTATATTGAATGAAGGGCGGCGCTTTGCCGCCGGAAGCGGGCCGCCGCGCGGGCCGCCAAACCATCCACACATTACGCGCCCAGCCCGGGCGCGATCGGGAGGCCTGACTATGGGACTTTTCAACAGTGCCGAGGAAATGGAGCGCAAGGCGAAGCTCAAGAACCTCGAGGACAAGCGGGTGGCCTTTGCCCAGCACCTGGCCCGCATCGGCTTTGCGCCGGAAAAGATGCTCTTCGCCCAGACGGAGAATGGCGGCTTCGTGTCGCTGTGCCGCTTCGAGGGGCAGTACTGCCTGATCGTCTCCCCCGGCTTCGGCTCGGATGACGACTTCGTGCTGGAGCGCTACGACACGCTGAACTATCGCGCGGAGGAGGTGCGCGTTGCCTCCGAGGGCATGGGCGGCATCTTTGGCTTCGGCAAGAAGGCGGAGGTCGGCATGCAGTACGTCATCACTCGGGCGGACGGCAGCGAGGTCACGATGCCCTTCGTCGGCGGGCGCAACGGCTGGCTGGAAACGACGCTGGCCAAGAACCCGCTGCTGAAGACCCAGCGCCGCCGGGGCGACGCCAACGTCGTCTGGGACCTGATGCCCCTGGACAAGACGGCGGTGAGCCGCGCCCTCAAGGTCGCCGCGAACTACTTCCCCGAGGGCTGAGCTTCCACTGATACCACTTCCAATAAAACGGAGAAGATCCTTCGCTTTGCTCCGGATGACAGGAAATCGAAGCCCTGTCAACCTGAGCGGAGCGAAGGATCTGTCCATATTGTCGACTAATCGGATAGTATTATATCCAATCCATCCATGAAGCGTCCTTGATTCTCGCCATGTCTCCCGGAGATCAATCCTCCGCCCAGGCGCGGCTGCGCTCCACGGCGCGGCGCCACTTGTGCAGCAGCCGCCGGCGCTCATACTCGTCCATCCGGGGGGTGAATTCCCGGTCGACGGCCTGGAGGTTTTTCAGGTCCTCGTCCGTCCACAGACCCACGGCGCGCCCGGCGAGCATCGCCGCGCCCATGGCGGTGGTCTCGATCACCCGGGGCCGGAGCACCTGGGTATTCAGAATGTCGGACTGGAACTGCATCAGGAAGTTGTTGGCGCTGGCGCCGCCGTCCACCCGGAGTACGGCGGTCTTCATGCCGGCGTCGTTCTCCATGGCGGTGATCACGTCCGTGGACTGATAGGCGATGGATTCCAGCGCGGCCCGCACGATGTGGGACCGGTTCGCGCCGCGGGTCAGGCCCACGATGGTGCCCCGGCTGTACATGTCCCAATGGGGCGCGCCCAGGCCGGTGAAGGCCGGCACGAAGAACACGTCGCCGTTGTCCGGCACCTGGGTGGCGACCGCCTCGGTCTCCGCGGCGGTGGAAACCAGCTTGATCTCGTCCCGCAGCCACTGGACCACCGCGCCGCCCACGAACACGCTGCCCTCCAGGGCATAGGTGGGCTTGCCGTCCACGCGCCAGCCGATGGTGGTGATCAGGTTGTGGGTGGAGCGCACGGGGCTGGTGCCGGTGTTCATCAGCACAAAGCAGCCGGTGCCGTAGGTGTTCTTGCACATGCCCGGCGCAAAGCAGCCCTGGCCGAACAGCGCCGCGTGCTGGTCGCCCGCCAGCGCCGCCACGGGGATCTCCCGACCGAGGATGCGCTTATCCAGCATGCCCACCACGCTGGAGCTGTCCACCACCTGGGGCAGCAGCGCCGCGGGAATATCCATCGCCCGCAGCATCTCCTCGTCCCAGCGCTGCTCGTAGATGTTGTAGAGCATGGTGCGGGCGGCGTTGGTGGCGTCGGTCACGTGGGTGTGCTGCGCCGTCAGGTTCCAGGCCAGGAAGCAGTCCACCGTGCCGAAGCACAGCTCGCCCCGACTCGCCCGGGCCCGGGCGTCGGGAATGCTGTCCAGCATCCACTGCAGCTTCGTGCCGGAGAAATAGGCGTCCGGCACCAGGCCGGTGCGGTCCCGGAGCACGTTGCCCAGGCCGTCCTGCTTCAGCCGTTCCACCAGCGGCGCGGTGCGGCGGCACTGCCACACGATGGCGTTGCACAGCGGCTTGCCGGTGTCCTTCTCCCACAGCAGCGTGGTCTCGCGCTGGTTGGTGATGCCGATGGCGGCGATGTCCGCCACGTCGATGCCGGCCTTCTCCACGGCCAGCTTCAGGGCGTCCACCTGGCTGTTCAGGATGTCCTCGGGCCGGTGCTCCACCCAGCCGGGATGGGGATAGATCTGCTGGAATTCGATGTTGTGGGCCGCAACGATGCGCGCCTGCTCGTCAAACACCACCGCCCGGGAGCTGGTGGTGCCCTGGTCCAGAGCCACGATGTACTTCATGTTCGTTCCTCCCTCAATCCTTTGAGGCCGCGCGCGACACAAAACCTCGGCCGCGCCGCCCTTGAATACTCCTCGTATACCACGTCCAAAGGCCTTCCTGCCTTTGGACGCAATGATCTGCGATCTCCCAAAAGCGCGGAAACGGACTGCCAGGGCTGACAGTCCGTTTTCATATCGTCCATCCACGTCGGGTGCCGCTGCGCGGGCCTTCGGCTCCGAACGTCCTCAGCCCACGGCTCCCTCGGCGTCGCCGCCCTCGGCGGGCACCTCCTCGACGGGCTGTGCCTCCGCCTCCGGCTGCTGCTCCACCACGGGCTCCGCGGTGGGAGCGGCGGTGGGCGCGGCGGTCTCCACCGGGGCGCTCTGCTCGATGGGCGCGGGGTTCGCCTCGGCCTCGACGTTCATGCGCTGCTTCATGCCCTCGCTGGGCAGGAAGATCTCCACCATCTTGTCGGGCAGCCTGCGGGCGAAGCTCTCCAGGGAGATCACGTCGAAGATGTTCAGCACGTTCAGCACGACCACCACGAACAGCAGCACCATCACGGCGCTCAGGAAGCCCTTCAGGATGCCCAGCAGCACGTGGCCGAAGGACGCGCCGTCATCGTCGTCGTAGTCGTCGTAGTCGTCGTAATCGTCCTCGTCGTCCTCTTCATAGCGGCGGCGGCCCTTGCGGCGGGAGCGCTTGCGCG
>JAUMVG010000004.1 GCA_030530315.1 Clostridia bacterium
GCTCGCTTTCTCTCTCAATCTACCTCCTTAACTCGATTTGATCAGTGGGTACTTATATATTATAAGGAGATTTTGGCATTTGCGGACCCCTCCGCGAGCCATTCAGAGAAAGGCGGTACATCAATTATGAGCATCGTAAAGAAGAGCTTTGGCAAGCTGCCCGACGGCCGCGAGGCCGACCTGTACATCCTGACCAACAAGAGCGGCGCCTCCGTGGAGATCACCAACTACGGCGGCATCATCCGCGCCATCAACGTGCCGGACCGCGCCGGCAAGCTGGGCAACGTGGTGCTGGGCTACAACGACGCGGCGGGCTACGTGCCCACCTGCGGCTACCTGGGCGCGCTGATCGGCCGCGTGGGCAACCGCATCGCCAAGGGCGAGTGCGAGCTGAACGGCCAGAAGCTGACCCTGGCCAAAAACGAGCGCGGCGTGACCCACCTGCACGGCGGCAACGTGGGCTTCAACGAGAAGCTGTGGGACGTCACCCCGGTGGAGGGCATCTGCGAGGACGACCTGATCCTGAAGTACACCAGCCCCGACGGCGAGGAGGGCTATCCCGGCACGCTGAAGGTGAAGGTGACCTACACCTTTACCGACGAGAACGAGCTGCTGATCCGCTACGAGGCCGTCAGCGACAAGGACACCCTGTGCAACCTGACCAACCACACCTACTTCAACCTGAACGGCGAGGCCGGCGGCAAGAAGATCGAGGACCACGTGTTTGAGATGAACTGCGACACCTTCACCGTGGTGGACGCCGACTGCATCCCCACCGGCGAGCAGCGCGACGTGACCGGCACCCCCTTCGACCTGCGCGAGCCCAAGCGCGTGGGCGACAGCCTGGCCCTGACTGACACCGACGAACAGCTGGGCTTCGGCGGCGGCATCGACCACAACTTCAACATCAACGATTTCGACGCCGGCCTGCGCTTCGCCGTGGAGGTCACCGACCCCGAGTCCGGCCGCGTGATGGACGTGTTCACCGACATGCCCGCCGTCCAGCTCTACTGCGGCAACAACCTGGAGAGCCTCCACGAGGGCACCTCCGGCCGCAAGTACGGCAAGCGGGAGGGCTTCTGCCTGGAGACCCAGTTCGCCCCGGATTCCATCAACCATCCGGAGTTCATCGACAGCGTGCTGCGCGCCGGCGAGAAGTACGACTTCACCACCATCTTCGCCTTCGACGTGGAGGGCTGAGCGCGCCTTTGACCGGGGACGGGAAGCGCGGCTTCTCCCACAGCAGCCGCTTCCCCCGTTTCCCGGGCCTGCCAGCCCCATCTCGCTGAAAACCAAACCAACCAGCAAGGAGACAACACCATCATGCAAGTTCGCACCCGATTCGCCCCCAGCCCCACGGGCTACATGCACCTGGGCAACCTGCGCACCGCGCTGTACACCTACCTCTATGCCCGCCGCACCGGCGGCAAGTTCATACTGCGCATCGAGGACACCGACCAGGAGCGCGAAGTGCCCGGCGCGGTGGAAGTGATCTACAACTCGATGAAGACCGCCGGCCTGAGCCACGACGAGGGCCCGGACATCGGCGGCCCCTGCGGCCCCTATGTGCAGTCCCAGCGCAAGGACACCTATCTGCCCTACGCCAAACAGCTGGTCGAATCCGGCCACGCCTACTACTGCTTCTGCACCAAGGAGCGCCTGGACGAGGCCCGCGAGGCCGCGGAAAAGAAGGGCGAGGCCTTCAAGTATGACAAGCGCTGCCTGCACCTCTCCAAGGAGGAGATCCAGGCCAACCTGGACGCCGGTG
This sequence comes from Clostridia bacterium, assembly GCA_030530315.1. GTDB lineage: Bacteria > Bacillota > Clostridia > Christensenellales > Aristaeellaceae > UBA2862. Next base: position 1,769 of record JAUMVG010000004.1, read on the forward strand.
TGCCCTACGTCATCCGGCAGAACATCCCCACCGAGGGCAAGGCGGGCTTTGACGACGTGATCTACGGCCACGTGGAGGTGGACTGCTCCACCCTGGACGACAACGTGCTGATCAAGGCGGACGGCCTGCCCACCTACAACTTCGCCAATGTCATCGACGACCACCTGATGGGCATCACCCACGTGATGCGCGGCAACGAATACCTGTCCAGCGCCCCCAAGTACAACCTGCTCTACGAGGCCCTGGGCTGGACGCCGCCCACCTACGTGCACCTGACCCCCGTCATGGTGGAGGGCACCTATCGCAACAAGAAGACCGGCGAGTACCAGATGGCGGTGGACGAGGACGGCAATCCCGTGCTGGACGAGAACGGCCAGCCGGTGAAGGCCATCGTCAAGCGCAAGATGTCCAAGAGCCAAGGCGACCCCTCCTTTGAGGACCTGCTGGGCGAGGGCTACCTGGTGGAGGCCGTGATCAACTACCTGGTGCTGCTGGGCTGGAGCCCGCGGGGCGAGCGGGAGTTCTACACGCTGAAGGAGATGGAGGAGGTCTTTGACCTGGAGGGCCTGAGCAAGTCCCCCTCGGTGTTCGACATCCAGAAGCTGAACTGGTTCAACACGGAGTACATCCGCAAGCTGACCCCCGAGCGCTACCTGGAGCTGGCCACCCCGTGGCTGGCCAGGGCGCTGGACCCGGAGAAGTTCGACTTCAAGCGCCTGGCGGAACTGCTGCAGAACCGCACCGAGGTGTTCAACCAGCTGCCCGGCATGGTCGCCTTCCTGGCGGAGCAGCCCGAGTTCGGCCCGGAGCTGTACGTGAACAAGAAGCAGAAGTCCACGCTGGAGAGCGCCAAGGCCGCCCTGACCGCGGCGGTACCGCTGCTGGAGGGCATCGGCGAATGGACCGAGGCCGAGCTCCACGACCGGGTGATGGAGGCCATTCCCGGCCTGGGCATGAAGAACGGCCAATTCCTGTGGCCGCTGCGCATCGCCATCTCCGGCCAGATGTCCACCCCCGGCGGCGCGTTCGAGATCGCCTACCTGCTGGGCAGGGACGAGACCCTGAGGCGGCTGAAGGCGAGCCTGGAAAAGCTCTGATCCATCGAATGACTTCACTGAGCGACCTCATCCGACGGCGCGCGGCGCTGACGGATGAGGTCGTCTTCCACCATAGCGATACAATGATAAAAGCCATGTCCAACATCATCGAAATCACCAATATTGACACCCCGGAGCTGGCCGCCTACGTCCGGCTGACGGAGGCCCAGCTGCGCAATCGCCTCCACCCGGAGGCCGGCCTGTTCATCGCGGAGAGCCCGAAGGTGATCGGCTACGCCCTGGACGCCGGCTATGAGCCCGTCTCCCTGCTGATGGAGCGCAGGCACATCGAGGGCAAGGCGGCGGCACTGATCGAGCGGGTGGGCGATGCGCCCGTCTACACGGCGGACAGCGCCCTGCTGGAGCGCCTGACCGGCTACCCGCTGACCCGGGGCGTGCTGTGCGCCATGAAGCGGCCCGCCCTGCCCCCGGTGGAGGCCGTCTGCCGGGACGCCCGCCGGGTGGCGGTGTTGGAGGGCATCGTGGACACCACCAACGTCGGCGCCATCTTCCGCTCCGCGGCGGCATTGGGCATCGACGCGGTGCTGCTGACGCCCACCTGCTGCGACGCGCTGAACCGCCGGGTGGTCCGGGTGAGCATGGGCACCGTGTTCCAGGTGCCCTGGACGCGCATCGGCGCGCGCAGCGAGGATTGGCCCGAGGCCGGGCTCGCGGCGCTCTCCGCGCTGGGCTTCAGGACCGTGGCCATGGCGCTGACAGACGACGCCCTGTCCATCTCCGATCCCGCCCTCGCCGTCGTGGACCGGCTGGCCATCGTATTGGGCACCGAGGGGGACGGACTGGCCCAAGAGACCATCGCCCGGTGCGACTATGCCGCCCGCATCCCCATGGCCCACGGCGTGGATTCGCTGAACGTCGCCGCCGCCAGCGCGGTGGCCTTCTACGCCATGGCCGGCGCGGGGAAATAGCGGTGCTTTGGGGCGCTGATATTAAAGACAGATCCTTCGCTTCGCCCGGGATGACCGCGCCATGCTGTCATCCCGGGCGAAGCGAAGGATCTGCTTATTTTCCGGAAAAGGAGCAGTTTCAAAACCATCATCTTCGCAAGGAATCATTCCTGCCCGATGGTGGCTCGCCCTCGCGGGCCGCATTTACTTCTCCCTTCGGTTCTCCCCGCGCGCCAGCTTGAGCTTCTCCAGCACCTCGTCGCCCTTGATGCTGCGGAAGCGGCGCACGCACCCGGCGTCCAGCCGGTCGTCGAACAGGCAGATGCTCCGCCAGTCGCAGTACTGGCAGGGGTTCTGCTGCCGGAAGCGCACCGGCGCGATCTCCGCCGCGCCGCCCCGAATGCCGTCCAGGTGCCTGCCGGCCATCTCCATGGCCCGATCCACCAGGGCGTCGAAGCCGTTGGCGTCGGTGGCAAGGGTCCCCTTGTACAGCGCCCCCTCCTTGCTGACCCGGACGTTCAACACCTCCGGGAAGTTCGGAGACTGGGCCTTCAACAGCTCGGTGTCGTCCGGGGCCAGGCCCGTCAGCCGGAAGCTGCCGCGCCGCTTCTTGTCCACCTCGTTGGGGTCGGTGGACTGCATGGCCAGTATGCCCTCGTCCAGCGTGAAGTAGTACACGCCGGCGCTCTGCTCGCCGCGCTTCTTCATCGCCGCCGCCAGGTAGACCGGCAGCTGCAGGCTCAGGCCGTGATAGACGGCGTCCAGCTGGAGGTCCCTGCCGCCCCGCTTGTAGTCGATCACCCGCAAAAAGCCGCCCTCGGCCCAGTCGTCCACGCGGTCGATCCGGCCCTCCAGCGTGCACTCGCCGCTGTCCGCGTTCACGATCAGCCGTGCCGTGCCGTCCTCCACGCCAAAGTCGGTCTCCAGCGCCGCGGGCTCGAAGCGGCTGCCCCGCATGTGCTCGGCCAGCACGCAGGCACAGGTGCGGGCGGTGGCCTTCAGCCGCCGGCGCTCCGCCAGGGCCACGGCGCTGTCGCCCAGGGGCCCGGACTGGGCCATGGCGTCCAGCAGCCGGTCCGCGATGGCATCCATGCGTCGGCCCGCCGCCGCATCCTCCAGGGCGCTCAAATCCTCCATGCTTGCCAGCAGAAACTCGTGGACCGCGTCGTGGAAGAAGCTGCCTTCGTCCCTTGCGTTCAGCCGGAAGGGCTCGATGCGCTCCGGCCGCAGGCCGTACTGCACGAAATAGGCGAAGGGACACTGGGCGAAGCGCTCCAGCCGCGTGACGCTCTGACGGCGCAGCTGGCCGTACAGCGCCCTGGCGGCGGCAGGGTCCAGGCGTTCGGCGCTCTCGCCGTGGTTCAGCGCCAGGCGCACCCGCTCCAGGGCCAGGGCCGTGCCGGCATCCCCGGCCGCTGCGAGGTGCTTCAGCCCCGCCAGCGCCGCCGAATCAAAGGGCGGAACGGGCACGCCCTCCCCCACGGCGGCCAGCGCCCGGGCCCCGAGGGCCATGGCGGCCTCCGGCGAGGCCCGCAGCATCCACTGCACGCCCTCGTCCCCGGCCAGGCCGCCCCGGACGGTCAGCTTCGGGAAGATGCCCTTCAGCAGCTCGATCAATGCCCCGGGCCGCTGGGCGCCGCCGTCCATGCCGCTGTTCGGGCAGGTGACGCACAGGTAGTCCGTGGCCATTTCCACCGCGGATTTCAGGTAGAACCGCCGCATGCGGGACAGCTCCGCGTCGTCGGAACCCAGGTAGGCCCGGGCCATCCGGGAAAAGGCGTGGAGCTGGTCGGCGTTCAGCAGGCCGTCGCTGTCCGCCAGCACGCGGTCTGTCTCCCCCAGGATCAGCAGGGCCTTCGCCCGCTGGGCGGTGATGCGGTCCGTGGTCTGGGCGTACACCGCGTCCCCGGACTGGGGCAGCGGCTTGATGATCGCGGCCTCCAGGGATTCCTGGAGGGTCTTGCGCAGCTCATCCACGGGCAGGGGCGCGTCGCCCAGCAGACCCGCCATCTGGTCCAGCGCGCCCATGATCCGGTTCCAGACCTGGCCCTCCTCCCCGGCCTGCTCCCGCAGGTCGGCCTCGATCAGCGCGTTCAGCCGGGCCTGCATGTTCGCCGCGGCATCGATGTCCGTCAGGAAGTCGAACAGCGCCGAAAGCTGGGCCTTCAGGCTGTCCGCCCGCTTCATCCGCCGCTTCAGGGCGTTCACCGGCGCGGCAAAGCGCTCCCGCAGCGGCTCGACGGCCTGCAGCTCCGCCTCGCTGCCCCGCCTCAGCGGCCGCAGCAGCGCCCAGGGCTTCAGGCCGTACTTCGCCGCGTGGTTCGCCAGGCGGTCGGCCTCGTCGGCGTCCAGGGGCATGCAGCCGGTGCGCAGCAGCGCCAGGGCATCCTCCGCGCGGGGGGACTCCTCGATCAGCCGCAGGGCCGAGATCAGGCATTCCGCCAGCGGATGCCGGGAGGCCGCCCGGCTGGAGGAAAGGAACAGGGGCACGTTGTAGGCCCGGAAGGCCTCCAGCAGCGGCTGGTGATAGCCCTCGATATCCCGGCATAGAATGAGCATGTCGCTCCACCGCCAGCCGTACTGCATGGCGAGGCGGCGGCACAGCGCCGCGGCGAAGCGGCACTCCTCCATGGGGTTTCGAAGCGCGGCGACCTGCACCCGGACGGGCCGCCTGCCGGAATCGTCCGGCTGCACGGGAAAGGCAAACAGCTCCCGGGCCAGCAGCGCCAGTTCCCGCCGCTGGGCAGGCGCTTCACCCGCCTGCACCGGCACCCGCTCCGGGGCCGCGCCGGCCTTGATCGCGGCCTTCACCAATCGGTCGCAGCAGGCCTGCAGGGGCAGGAAGGCGTCGAAGTCCCGGGCAGCGGGATCGTTCTCCAGGGGCAGGAACACGCTGGTCTCGGGGCAGACCGCGCCGATGGCGGCGATCAGCTGGTGGAGCGTCGGCGGCGTGAGGTCAAAGCCGAAGAAGTACACGGCCGCGCTTTTCAGAAAGTCCGCCTGGGCGGTCCGCTCCACGGCGCATTGGAACTCCGATTCGCCGTCCTGGAAGCGGCCCTCCAGCAGCGCCTCGTAGGCCTCCAGGATCACGCCCAGGTCGTCCAGCTTCAGCCGGAGCATGCCCTCGGCTTCCCGGGCGCAGGCGAACAGGCGGTCCGGCGTCAGGCCCGCCTGGCGGATCAACTCCAGCTGGCGGGCGCACCGGTCCGCGAAGCCCGTCCGTCCCGCCGCGCCGCGATACAGCTTCAGCCGGTCGTCCACCTGCCGCGCGGCCACGCGCACCAGCATCGTCCGCCCGCGCTCGTCCACCCGCACGCCCTCGGGCAGGCCCGCCGCCTCGAAGATGCGCCCGCACAGGCGCTCCGGGCTCAGGACCTGCAGGCTGAAGGAGCCCTCCAGCCCCAGCGCGCTCAGCAGTGTGCGCTCGGTCTGCAGGGTCAGCTGCTTCGGCACGACCACGATGTGGGTCCTGCCCTCGTTCGCCATGGCGCGGCGCAGCGCGCCGATCAGGGCGCCCTCCATCAGGCTGCCCCGCCCGGTGTAGATGCGCATCCACTCACTCTCCTTTGCAGGGGACGGCACGGAATCCGCCGCCCCGTCGGCGGGCCCCATCGCAGCGGATCGGGTCCCACCGTTCTCCACAATTATAGCACACCGGGCATTTGACCCCGTTTTTGAATTGTGACATATTTGTAATATTTTTTGTACAGGAAATGTATTATAATAGAGGCAACAAATGGCAATTCCGCGGCGTCCAAAGAGTGAGGAGGAAGCCCGGGATTCCATGGGCAAAAGGAAAGGGGTAGAAGTCATGAAAAGATTTGTTTCCATTTTGTTGGCGTTGATGTTGTTCATCGCCGTGATGCCGACGTCGGCTTTCGCGGACAGCACCAAGAAGGTCTACGTCAGCTCCACCGGCAGCGGCACGCTGAACCTGCGCGAGGGCCCCGGCTATGAGTACGAGGTCAAGGGCTATGTCAAGCACAACTACAAGGTCACCGTGAAGGCGACCAGCGGCGTGTGGAGCAAGGTCAAGGTCAAGAAGACCGGCAAGACCGGCTGGATCCGCACGATGTACATCGACGGCACCACCAAGGCGCTGGGCAACGGCTACAAGGCCATCATCGCCGGCACCAAGGTGTACAAGAAGGCCAGCAGCAGCTCCTCCGTGCTGGGCTCCATCACCACGGCGGATACCGTTAGGGTGACCTACACCGAGCACGATTTTGCCCGCGTGAAGGTCACGGATTCCGGCCTGTCCGGCTGGATTCCGATCAGCTGCATCGGCGGCACCGTGAAGCTGACCCCCGACACGCCGCCGGCCAGCTCCTCCACCGTGTACCGCACCACCGCCTCTACGCTGAACATGCGCTCCGGCCCCGGCACCGGCTACAAGGTCATCGCCAAGCTGAAGAAGGGCACCGGCTGCACCATCCTGAAGTCCAGCGGCAACTGGCGCAAGGTCAAGACCCTCAAGGGCACCATCGGCTGGGTTTCCAGGAACTACCTCACCGCCAGCGCCACCGCCAAGGTGACCGCCAGCGCGCTGAACGTCCGCAAGGGCCCCGGCACCGGCTCCGCCATCCTGGGCAGCCTGAAGCGCGGCACGAAGGTGACCATCAAGTATACCTCCGGCAACTGGGCCTATGTGACCGGCGGCAAGCTGACCGGCTACGTTTCCCTGAATTATCTGAAGTTCTAAAAACTATGATTATCACTGGCGGGGTCTTGCGATACAGCGGGGTTCTGTCAGCGCTCTGACCGGCGCGCCTGAAGGGCGCGCCGGTCATATACTAATGACAAACCCCGGAGGGGCTTGGGGAGGTTCGCAGACCTCCCCATCTGAAATCAATCCTGATGGCATGTACGTCAGGATTGCATTTTTCGGGAACAAACGCTTGCGTTTGTGGAGAAAAATGAGTACCTGCCAGTCAGAAAATTCGTGTCGCAAGGCGCGAATTTTCGTGTTCTTCCTCAATCGTTGAAAAACCTCAGTTTTTCAACGAATAAGGCCGGCGCGCCTGAAAGGCGCGCCGGTCTTTTCTGTGTTTTTGTGTTGCGTCGATGCCGAAATATGCTATAATGGGATTGACTCCGGCCGCTTCGGACCCGGAGGCCGAAAAGCTTTGGCGCGCGGAACGGAAGGTGATTCGCAGTGCGCAACCGCATACTCATCGGCGACTCCACGAATCCCTGGCACAACCTGGCCGTGGAGGAGCTGCTCTTCGACACCCTGGCGCCGGACGCGCGGGTGTTCTACCTGTGGCAGAATCGGAACACGGTGGTCATCGGCCGGCATCAGAACGCCTGGCGCGAGTGCCGGGTGAAGCTGCTGGAGGACGAGGGCGGCCGCCTGGCCCGGCGCAGCAGCGGCGGCGGCGCGGTGTATCACGACACCGGCAACCTGAACTTCACCTTCGTGCTGCCCCGTGGGGAGTACGACCTGCGCCGCCAGCTGGGCGTGATCCGCAGCGCGGTGGCGTCCTTCGGCATCCCCGCGGAGTTCACCGGCCGGAACGACCTGGTGATCGCGGACAGCGGCGCGAAGTTCTCCGGCAACGCCTTCCGCTTCACCGACCGGACCGCCCTCCACCACGGCACCCTGATGGTGGACGTGGCCCTGGACAGGCTGGGCCGGTACCTGGCCCCGGACCCGGGCAAGCTGCGGGCCAAGGGCATCGAGAGCGTGCGTTCCCGGGTGTGCAACCTGGCGGCGCTGAACCCCCAGGTCACCATCGAAGCCCTCCGGGACGCGCTGATTCAAGCCTTTGCCCGGGAATACGGCCCTGCGGAGCCCCTCGCCATGGACGCACTGGACGGCGAAAGGCTGGCGGCGCTGGAGGAGAAGTATGCCTCCTGGGAATTCCGGCTGGGCCGCGCGCTGCCCTTCGACGCCACGCTGGAGCGCCGCTTCCCCTGGGGCGGCGTGACGCTGGAGCTGAACCTGAAGGAGGGCGCAGTCGCCGGCGCGAAGGTCTTCTCCGACGCCATGGACGAGGCCATGATCGGTGCCATCGCCCCGGCCCTCGCCGGCGTACGCTACGAAAACGCCGCCCTGGCCGAAGCCCTGCGCAAACTGAACCATCCCCAGGCCGACGAGCTGTCGGACTGGCTGCTAACGACGGATTTAGGAGGTCATCAACCGTGAAAGCACTGTTCATCGGCGGTACCGGCACCATCAGCGCCGCCATCGTCCGGCGGCTGGTGGAGGAACTGAACTGGGAGGTCTGGCTGCTGAACCGCGGCAACCGCCCGCAGGCCGTGCCCGAGGGCGCCCACACCATCATCGCCGACATCAACGACGAGGCCGCCGTCGCCGCGAAGCTGGAGGGCCTGTTCTTCGACTGCGTGTGCGAGTTCATCGGCTTCGTGCCCAGACAGGTGGAGCGGGACTACCGGCTGTTCAAGGGCAGGACCCGCCAATACCTCTACACCAGCTCCGCTTCCGCCTATCACAAGCCTGCGGCCAGCCCCTGGATCACCGAGGGCACGACCCTGGCGAACCCCTACTGGCAGTACTCCCGGGACAAGATCGCCTGCGAGGAATTCCTGATGCGCAAGTACCGGGAGGAGGGCTTCCCCGTCACCATCGTGCGGCCCAGCCACACCTACGACGAGCGCAGCGTGCCCCTGGGCGTGCACGGCAAAAACGGCTCCTGGCAGGTGATAGAGCGCATGCGCCAGGGCAAGCCGGTCATCATACAGGGCGACGGCACCAGCCTGTGGACCATGACCTTCAACCGGGACTTCGCCATCGGCTACACTGGCCTGATGGGCAACCGCCACGCCATCGGCGAGGCCTTCCAGATCACCGGCGACGAGACCCTGACCTGGAACCAGATCTACGCCACCATCGCCGACGCCCTGGGCGTGGAGCTGAAGGCCTGCCACGTGGCCAGCGACTACCTGGCCGCCGTGGGCGACAGGTACGGCTACGACTTCACCGGCAGCCTGACCGGCGACAAGGCCGTCTCGGTGATCTTCGACAACGCCAAGCTCAAGCGCGCCGTGCCCGACATGCGCACCACCGTGCGCTTCGACCAGGGCGTGCGCATCGCCCTGGACTACGTGCTGTCCCACCCGGAGTGCCAGAGGCCCGATCCGGAGTTCGACAGCTGGTGCGACCGGGTCATCGCGGCGCTGGAAGCCTCGAAGGCGAGCGTATGAGGACGCTGGTGCTGGAGGGCGCCCGGGCCATGGGCATCCCCATGACCCAGGCCCAGGCCGAACAATTCGAGCGCTACCACGCGCTGCTGCTCGAGGCCAACGCCCGCATGAACCTGACCCGCGTGCCCGACGACCCCCGCGAGGCCGTGGACCGGAATTACCTGGACTGCATCGCCCCGCTGGCGGACGGCTTCCCGGAGGTCGAACGCGCCGTGGACGTGGGTTCCGGCGCGGGCTTCCCGGGCATTCCCCTGTCCATCATGCTGCCGGACACCCATTTCACGCTGATCGACTCCCTGGGCAAGCGGGTGGAGTTCCTCCAATCGGTCGTCGACGCCCTGGGCCTGAACGCTCGGGCGCTGCACCTGCGGGCGGAGGACGCGGCCCGCAGGCCGGAGCTGCGTGAGCGGTTCGACCTGGCCACGGCCCGGGCCGTCGCGCCGATGAACGTGCTCTGCGAATACCTGCTGCCCTTTGTGCGGGTGGGCGGCCGCGCCCTGGCGCTGAAGGGCCCCGGCGCGGACGAGGAGCTGGCGTGCGCCAAAGGCGCTTTGGCGCTGCTGGGCGGCGCGGTGGAGCGCGTTTCGACGCTGCGCATCCCCGGCCGGGACTGGGACCATCGGGCCGTGTGGCTGAGCAAGGCCGCGCCGACGCCCGACGCCTATCCCCGTCGGGCCGGCGTTCCCGAAAAGAAGCCGCTGGTGAAGTGATGGCGGCGCCTGAGAGATAAGAGTTTAGAGTTAAGAGTTTAGATACAGAATGCCGAAGGACGAAGTAATGCTGCCTGCCAGGCAAATCAGGCATCTTCGCGGGAACAAGAGCATTGTTTCGTGCTTGATTCGTGCGTGGCTGACTCTACCTCATCTCTGAACTCTTAACTCTATACTCTCGGACAAATTGAAATTTGCTTTGCAAACTTCAATTTGTCCTTTGCTGGTATTTTTCGCGGTCTTCCTGAATATCATAATCTCCGTAAAACATCATTTGATTTCAGGAGGATGACCCCATGAAAAAGGTATTCGCGCTGCTGATGACCCTCTCCCTGCTGGCCATGGCCCTGGCCGCCTGCGAAGGCATGACCACGACCACCACGACGACCGCCACCGAGGCGCCCGCCCAGAACACGGCGGCTCCCGACGACGGCGGCAGCACCGCGGGCGACGCCCTGAACGACGCGGCGAACGGCGTGGGCAACGCGGTGGAGAACGCTGCCGACGGCGTGGAAAACGCCGTGGACGACGCGATCGACACCCCCGCCGAGAACGCCGCCGACGCACGGCAGGCAGGCTGATCCGTTCGAAGACAGCATCGGCATGCCGCAGGCATGACAAAACAAATCGGGCCCGGAATTCCCGCGTGGAATTCCGGGCCCGATTTGTTTTGTCGAATTACTTCCTCTTCAGGTACTTCAGCGGCACCCATCCGCCGTAGCCATTGTAGTAGATGTAGCCCCAGTCGCCGTTGAGGGTGCTCAGGAAGACGGTCTTGCCCTTCTTCAGCTTGCCCAGTCGCTTGCCGGAGGACCTAGGCTTGGACCGCACGGTGACGTTCTTCCTGACGGTGTAGTTGCCGGTCTTGGGCGTGCTGGTCTTGGTGAGGAACTGCTTGTCCACATAGCCCACGTTGCCGTTGGTGAACTGCACGTACCACCAGCCTTCCGTCATGGACAGGAAGTAGACCTTCGTCCCCTTCTTCGCCTTGCCGATGATCTCGTTTTCCATGCCGGGACCGCTGCGCACGTTCAGACGGCTGGCGGTGACGATATAGGCATCGCCCACTTCGGCCAGCGTGCTGGAGCGCCCCACCGCCAGCGCCGGAGCGGCGGTCATGGCCAGCATCAGGCAGACCAGAGCCAACGACAGCAGCCTCTTGCTCCACTTGGTCATTTTGCTCATAGCTTCCATTCCCTTCAAAGATATCTTATTGTCCTTATTATACACTATAGTTAACCAAGATGCAATATATAATCCGAATTTATGTCGCATTTTTGTCGATAAAAAATCAATTTATGTCGATTTCGGCCTCGGATGCCGTCGATTCCAAAATTTGCACAGGCATAACACAGCCATCCACATTTGCCGTCATACTAAGACCTGATTAAAATGAGACTGAATCAGCGAGGGTTTTTATTGCGTTGGCAAGGCGAAGTCCCGCAGGCTTGCTGGCGCATAGCAGTCGCGCCACTGCCAGAGGCAGGCGCGACCAGCCCGCGTCGGAATCCGAAGGATTCACGCGGCGCTGCCGCCGCTTCCGCAGAGCGGAACAGCGGCGGTGCGTAAAAGTCAAGGGGCTTCAACACCGCCAACGCGGAAAAGAACCGCTGAAATGTCTTGTTTTAGTCAGGGATTGGTATTATAATGGCCTTGCCGCGCATCCGTCCGGCGGCGCTCCCTCGCTTCGAACTGTCATGGAGGGCGATACCCTTGCGCAAAGACCAGACGCGATCCAACGACCTGTACGCACAGATTGCCCGGCTGACGGTACCCATCGTGCTGCAAAACCTGCTCAGCGCGGCGGTGAATTCCGCCGACGTGGTCATGCTGAACTTCGTGGGACAGGCCCACATCTCCGCCGTGTCGCTGGCGGCCCAGTACGCCAGCGTACTGTTCATGGTGCTCTACGGGCTGGGAACCGGCGTGACGATGCTCAGCGCCCAGTACTTCGGCAAGGGCGAGCTGCGGGCCGTGGAGGTGGTGGAGGGCATCGCCCTGCGCTTTTCGGTGCTGGCCTCCTCGCTGTTCGCGCTGGCTGCGCTGGTCGCGCCCCGACTGATGATGCGGGCCTTCACGCCGGACCCGGAGCTGATCGATATCGGCGCGTCCTACCTGCGAAACATCTCCGTGGCCTACCTCTGCTGGGGGTTCATCGAGGTCTACCTGGCCACGCTGCGCAGCATCGGCCGGGTGGCCGTCAGCACTGCGCTGAACACCGTGGCCTTCCTGCTGAACATACTGCTGAACGCCGTGTTCATATTCGGTCTGTTCGGCGCGCCGAAGCTAGGCGCGGCGGGCGTCGCCCTGGCCACCAGCATCTCCCGCCTGGTGGAGCTGGCCCTGGCGCTGGCGGTCTCCGCCCGCAGCAAGGACGTCAAGCTGAAGCCCTCGCTGATGTTCACCCGAAGCCCCCTGCTGTTCCGCGACTTCCTGCACATGGCCCTGCCCGCCATGGCCAACGACATCAGTTGGGGCCTGGCCTTCTCCATGTACTCGGTGATCATCGGCCAGTTCCTGGGCACCGACATGGTGGCCGCCAACTCCTTCGCCTCGCTGATGCGCAATTTCGGCACGATACTGTGCTTCGGCGTCGCCAGCGCAGGCGGCATACTGCTGGGGCAGATCATCGGCAACGGCCAGCTGGAGCAGGCCCGGGATGCCGCCCGAAAGGTAATGAAGCTGACGGTGCTGTTCGGGGCCATCGGCGGCGGGATCATACTGGCCGCCATGCCCCTGGTGCTGCGCTTCGCGGACCTGAGCGAGGCCGGCAAGGGCTACCTGCGCACGATGCTGCTGATCAACTCCTACTACGTGATGGGCGCGGCGGTGAACACCACGCTGATCGCAGGCGTGTTTCGCGCCGGCGGCGACAGCCGCTTCGGCTTCATCTGCGACACCATCGACATGTGGTGCTACGCCGTGCCGCTGGGCTTCTTCGCCGCGGCGGTGCTGAAGCTGCCGCCAATGTGGGTCTACTTCCTGCTGTGCACCGACGAGTTCGTGAAGTGGCCCTGGGTGATCAGCCACTACCGGAGCGGCAAGTGGCTGAGAAACATCACCCGGGACGGTCTGTTCGAGGAGAAGGCGGGCGGCTGACGCCGATCGCCTAAAGAATAAGAAGATCCTGTGCTTCGCAATGCTTACGCGAACGCTGCGCGCAGGACGACGCGCACAGGCGTCGGCACACTCGGTCTGACACGAAAACGGACGCCAATTATGGCGTCCCTACGGTATGGGCTTTATAAAGGTCCTTCGCATCGCCAAGGATGACAGGGAGGCAATCCTGAGTCGTCCTGAGCGGAGTGAAGGATCTTGTTTGTGTATCGATTTATTTCAAGCGCCTCGCTTCCCAAGCAGCCATCTGATCAGCTTCGCGGGCCTCTTTTCCACCCTGCAGGCGATGATCGTCACATTGTCCCGGCCGCCGCTCTCTAACGCCCGCCGCAGCAGCACCGGCGTCAGCGCCTCAAAGGTATTCCGTTCGATCTCGCGCCGTATGACCTCCAGCGACACCATGTCCGTCAGGCCGTCCGAGCAGATCAGAAACAGGTCCCCCTCCCGGACACCGCCGCTGGCGGTGTAGGGCTCGAGCCGCAGCTCATCCCGGGGTATCCCCAGGTTTTGCAGCAGCGGGGGCTTCCTGCCGCGGGCCGCCGCCGCCACGTGGTCCCGGGAAATCTGCTCAAGCGCGCCGGAGGCATAGCGGAAGATCTTGCTGTCGCCGAGGTTGCACAGCACGAACCCAAACGGCCCAAAGGCCAGCATGGCCGCCGTGGTGCCCATCGAGGTGAGTCTGTTCCGCATGGTGTATTCGCAGATCTCCTCGTTGGCCTCCACACAGTACCTCACGAGCTCCGCCTCCGGATCGTCTCCCAGGCACAGCGCCTTCGCCCGCCGGGCCGCGATCAGCGAGGCCACTTCACCGCGCTCCTCGCCGCCCATGCCGTCGAACACGCCCAGCAGCGTGACCTCGCCGGAGAAGGCGCTTCCGCTGATGGGAAACACCGGTTCAGCCAGCCCGTCGCCAAGGTAACGCCCGCCACAGATGAAGTTGTCCTGATTCATGACGCGGCGCTTTCCGATGTCGCAGACGCATGAATAGCGGATGCTGTAATCCATGAAACCCTCCCGCCCCGGATTCGGCCCGCCGCCGGCTTGCCGTGACCCATCCCGTTCAGGGCCGTCATACCCCCGTATTCTTCGACGCCTGTCCGTCATATCCTTCCCCCGTCTTGTGATGCACGCCATATTTTTCTTTCGCCCGATGAATCCCCGTCGGACTCTTCATCATATCTATTTTACCCCTCAAGCCGGGCTATGCCGTAAAACGGATGTTGTGGACGGGGCAGACGCGAAAGCCCTGTTTACAATTCCGGCAGAGGGAGGGTTTCCGGGGACGCATCACCCCGACCCTTGGATCAATGGGGTCGGGGTGATGGTTTTCATACAGGATCATATCAGAAATGAAAGCAAGGAGCCCGTCTCCCATGATCTACGGGAGACGGGCTCTGTCTACCTAAACGCGGCAGCTAATGGGTCCGGGCACTGCCCGGGCGGAATTATTCCGCAGCCAGCCGCTGGTAGGAAGCCAGGCGGTCCTCAGCGTCCTTCTGGGCCTCGGCGAAGAGCTCGGGAGCCACATCGGGGAACTGACGGAGCAGAGAAGCATAGCGGTTCTCGCCCTTGATGAAGGCCTGGTAGTCGCCCTTCGGCGGCTTGGAATCGAGGGTGAACTTCTTCTCGGCGGTGGGATTGTAGCGGTAGGTCTGCCAGTAACCGGCCTCGACCGCGCGGGCAATCTCCAGCTGAGCCTGGTTCATCTTGATGCCGTGGTTGATGCAGGGCGCGTAGGCGATGATCAGGGACGGGCCGTGATAGGCTTCGGCCTCGGTCATGGCCTTGAGCACCTGAGCGGGATCGGACATGGCGACCTGGGCCACATAGACGTAGCCGTAGGACATGGCCATCATGCCGAGGTCCTTCTTCTTGGTGCGCTTGCCGGCAGCCGCGAACTTGGCAACCGCCGCATGCGGGGAGGACTTGGAGGCCTGTCCGCCGGTGTTGGAGTACACCTCGGTATCCAGAACCAGAACGTTGACGTCCTCGCCCTGGGCCAGCACGTGATCCAGTCCGCCGTAGCCGATGTCATAGGCCCAGCCGTCGCCGCCGAAGATCCAGAAGGACTTCTTGGTCAGCAGGTCCGCATCGGCCAGGATGGCCTTGCAGGTATCGCAGCAGGCGTCCTTGATGGCCTCGACCAGCTTCGCGCCGGCGGCCTTGGAGCCTTCCGCGTCGTCCATGTTGTCAAGCCACGCTTGAGCGGCGGCCTTGACTTCGTCGGAATGATCGGAATCGAGCAGGGCCTTCACGTTGTCGGCCAGCTTCGCGCGGCGCTGGGTGATGCCCAGGTTCATACCGAAGCCGAACTCAGCGTTGTCCTCGAACAGACTGTTCGCCCAAGCGGGGCCATGGCCTTCCTCGTTCACGGTGTAGGGGCAGGTGGGGGCGGAGCCGCCATAGATGGAGGAGCAGCCCGTGGCGTTGGCAATGACCATCCTGTCGCCGAACAACTGGGTGACCAGCTTGACGTACGGGGTCTCGCCGCAGCCCGCGCAGGCGCCGGAGAACTCGAACAGGGGCTTCTTGAACTGGCTGTCCTTGACGGCCTTCAGGTTCAGAGCGCCCTTGAACTCAGGCAGCGTCTGGGCGAAGTCCCAGTTGGCCTCCTGGGCATCCTGGGTGTGCAGGGGCTTCATCTCCAGGGCGACCTTCTTGCCACCCTTGTTGACGGGGCAGACGGTGGTGCAGTTCTCGCAGCCGGTGCAATCCAGCACGGAGACCTGCATGCGATACTTCAGACCCTTGAAGGCCGGGCCCTTGGCATCGGCGACCTCAAAGCTGGCGGGCGCCTTGGCGGCGTCTTCCTCGGTCAGCAGATAGGGGCGGATGCAGGCGTGCGGGCACACGATGGCGCAGGTGCCGCACTGGATGCAGGCGTCGATGTTCCACTGGGGAACCGCCACGGCGATGCCGCGCTTCTCGTACTTGGTGGTGCCGGTGGGCACGCGGCCGGCGGCGTCGATCAGGCTGACGGGCAGCTTGTTGCCGTCCTGGGCCAGGATGGGCGCGATGAAGGTCTTGTAGTAGGGATCGTCGGTCACGTGGATGGCCTCAGCGCCGGTGGTGGCGTTGGCCCACTCCGCGGGCACGGGGATCTCGACCAGGCCGGAGATGGCGATGTCGATGGCATCCCAGTTCTTCTTGACGACCTCGTCGCCCTTCTTGCCGTAGGTCTTCTTGGCATACGCCTTCATGTACTCATCCGCCTTGTCGTAGGGGATGATGTCGGCCAGCTTGAAGAACGCGGCCTGCATGATGGTGTTGATGCGGCCACCCATGCCGACCTGCTTGGCCAGCTTGATGGCGTCGATGGTGTAGAACTTGGCGTGCTTCTTCGCCAGGGCCTGCTTCATGGAAGCGGGCAGCTCCTTCTCCATCTCCTCGGCAGTCCAGGGGCTGTTGAGCAGGAAGGTGCCGCCGTCCTTCAGCGCGGACACCATGTCATACTTGGTGACATAGGCCGGGTTGTGGCAGGCGATGAAGTTCGCGGAGTCGATCAGGTAGGTGGACTGGATCGGGTTGTCACCGAAGCGCAGGTGGCTGATGGTGATGCCGCCGGACTTCTTGGAGTCGTAGGCGAAGTAGGCCTGCGCGTACTTATCGGTGTGGTCGCCGATGATCTTGATGGAGTTCTTGTTGGCGCCGACGGTGCCGTCAGAGCCCAGGCCGTAGAACATGCAGGACACGGTGCCTTCGGGAGCCACGTCCAGGGTCTCGCCCAGCTCCAGGGAGGTGTGGGTCACGTCATCGGTGATGCCCACGGTGAAGTGGTTCTTCGGCTCGTCCTTGGCCAGGTTGTCATAGATGGCCTTGACCATGGTGGGGTTGAACTCCTTGGAGCCCAGGCCGTAGCGGCCGCCCACGACCTTGATGCCGGTGCAGCCCGCCTCGAGCAGCGCGGAACAGACATCCAGGTAGAGGGGCTCGCCCAGGGAGCCGGATTCCTTGGTGCGGTCCATGACGGCGATCTTCTTGCAGGTCGCGGGGATGGCGGCCAGGAAGTGCTTCATGGAGAAGGGACGATACAGATGCACCTTGATCAGGCCGACCTTTTCGCCCTTCTTGTTCAGGTAGTTCACGGTCTCCTCGATGGCGTCGCAGCCGGAGCCCATGCAGATGATGACGCGCTCGGCGTCCTCGGCGCCCACGTAGTCGAACAGCTTGTAGCTGCGGCCGGTCAGCTTGGCGACCTTGGCCATGACCTCTTCCACGATGGCGGGAGTGGCGTCGTAGTACTTGTTGGCAGCCTCACGGCCCTGGAAGTAGATGTCCGGGTTCTGGGCGGTGCCGCGCTGATGCGGATGCTCGGGGTTCAGGCCGCCCTCGCGGAAGGCCTTCACCTTGTCCCAGTTCACCAGGCCCTTGATCTCCTCATAGCCGTTGGCGGGATCGATGGCGTCGATCTTCTGGATCTCGTGGGAGGTGCGGAAGCCGTCGAAGAAGTGCAGGAAGGGCACGGAAGCCTCGATGGCGGACAGGTGCGCGACCAGCGCCATGTCGGTGGCCTCCTGGACGGAGTTGGACGCCAGCATGGCGAAGCCGGTCTGGCGGCAGGCCATGACGTCGGAGTGATCGCCGAAGATGTTCAGCGCATGATACGCCAGCGCGCGGGCAGAGACGTGGAACACGCTCGGCATCAGCTCGCCGGAGATCTTGTACATGTTCGGGATCATCAGCAGCAGGCCCTGAGAGGCGGTGAACGTGGTGGTCATCGCGCCAGCGGCCAGAGAGCCGTGCACGGCGCCGGCGGCACCCGCTTCGGACTGCATCTCGGCCACGCGGACCTTCTGGCCGAACAGATTCAGGCGGCCATGGGCAGCCCACTCATCCGCGACCTCGGCCATGGGGGAAGACGGAGTGATGGGATAGATAGCGGCCACGTCGCTGAATGCATAGGCGACATGGCTGACGGCGGTATTGCCATCAACGGTAAGTTTGATGCTCAACGGAATTACCTCCTTTTAGATTTCTGTTGAGTACAGGACTAATCCATCATCCTATATTATACGAAAACACCCGTACAAAGTCAAGCAATACAAGGCGCTTCGACTGAATTTGTTGGTCTCAACAGAAAGGCGGCAGTCCCGATTCTCTGCTTCTCCCCCTTCCCCCTGTGCCGTACTCAGCTCACCCGCAGGCACACCGCGGTCATGTCATCCGGTCGTCCCCCGGCGCAGGCGCTCCGGGCCGCTTCCACCGCGCGGCGGGCCAGCTCCGGCATGTCCCCGGCCTCCGCGAGGAGCGCCTCCAGTTCCGGGCCGCCCGCGGCGTCCATCACGCCGTCGCTGGCCATCAGCAGCACGTCCCCGGGCAGCAGCCGCGTCCGGGTGGTCCCGGGCTGCACCCGCTCCAGTATGCCCAGCGGCAGCCGGCCGCCCTCGATCCTCGCCACCTCCCCGCCCCGGGCGATCAGCGTGGGGCAGGCCGCCAGCTTCGTCAGCTCCGCCGCGCCGGTGGAGAGATTGACCACCAGCATGTCCACCGTGGCGAACATGTCCTCGCTGCTGCGGTTCAGCAGCAGCGCGTTCACCGTCTCGATCGCCAGGCCGCAGCGGGCCCCGGCCCTCAGGAAGCGCCCCAGCAGCCGCACCGCCATGGCGCTCTCCCGGGCCGCCGCCTCGCCGCTGCCCATGCCGTCGCAGATCAGCACCAGCAGGCGCTCCTCGTCCAGCATGCAGACCAGATGGCTGTCCCCGCTGAGGACGCCCGCCTCCCGGGAGGCGCAGACCACCCCGGTCTGGGGCCGCAGCCTCGGCCTGCGCACCAGGCGCAGCTCCCGCCCGAGCGCGCCGCCCACGACATACTCCCTGCCAAAGGCGCGGGACAGCCTCGCCGAGGCCGCCCGGGCCAATTCCGGCGTCCACCTCCCCTCTCCCCGCTTCAGCGTCGCCAGGATCTCCACGCCCGGTCCGCCCAGCGCCATCACGGATTCCGTCGCGATGCCCGCCCGCTCCAGCGCACAGGCCGCGCGCTCGGCCTGGCGCGTGCGCAGCTTCAGGGGCCGGGCCTGCTCCTCCGCCAGCCCCTCCAGCAGCTCCTTCGCCTGCAGGAACTGGGCCGAGATCAGCCGGTTTTCCGAGCCCCGCTTCAGCTCGGCGCTGCGGGTCCGGGCAAAGTCTTCCAATATATATTGCAGCCGCTCCGGGATCAGCCTGCCCCGGCGGCAGCGGCGCAGCAGCTCGGGCGGCGCCTCCCCCTCGAACAGCGCCGCGTCGTCCGGCAGCGCCACGGCGTCGGCGATCAATTCGCACAGGAATCGCGCGCCGCGCTCCCGTTCCCCGGTCCAGCACTCCGCGTAGCTGCCGCAGCCGTCGCAGAGGCGCTCCCGCATGCGGTTGATCAGCGCCTGCTCGTCGGGCAGCCGCGGCGGCGTCAGATACCCCTCCGCCAGGTCTCCGAAGGCCGCGGACAGCGCCCGCAGCCGGGCGGACGACTGCCTGCGGACCCGCTCCGCCAGGCGCTGCGGATCGCAAGCGGGCGGCGCGGGTCCGGCCAGATCCGCCGCCGCGTTCGCCCATTTCCCGGGCAGCGCCACGGCCCCCAGCGCGGATATCCCCACGGCGGCCAGCATGGCGGCGGACGCCCCCAGCGGCAGGGCCGCTGCCAGCGTCACTGCGCACACCGTCCCCGCGCGGGCGCTTCGGCCCAGCCCGCCGCACACCTGCGCGGCGGCGCCGCCCACCACCGTCAGCGCCATCAGCCACACCTCCCCGCCCATCAGCAGCAGTGCCGCGCCAAATCCAGCCCCGGCCAGCGCGCCGCAGGGATGCATCAGCTGCGCCGCCGCCAGCGCTGCGCAAAGCCCCAGCGGCTCCCACAGCCTGAACAGGCCCGCCGTCAGCGCCCCGGCGAGCAGAAACAGTCCGATCTTCTCCTCCTGGCTCAAACGCCGCCGGTCCCGGGTCACGCCCAGCGCCGCCTGGAAAAACGGGGCTGAGGCCACCGCCGCCACGGAGGCCGCGGCAGCCTCGGCGGAGGGCCACAGCTCCCCGCCGGCACAGATCAGCCCGGGGACGAGCACCCCCAGGCCCGCCAACGTTGCGCAGGATACCGACGAGGCGCGATTCGGCGACCGCGCCTGCCGTCTCGGGGCGGGGTCCCGGGGCTCCGGCCGTCCCATCCCCAGCCGCGCCGCCGCCCGTGCCAGCGCCCCGCTGCCCGCGAGGCGCTCCCGAAGCTCCGGCAGAAGGAGGTCCCGGCAGAGTCCTCCGACCAACACCACGGCCGCCCCGATGGGCAGGCGCAGGTTGAAGTCCGACAGCGCCGGCCCCAGCGCCCCGGCCACACAGCCCGCCAGCAGCGCCGAGGGGCTCCGTCCCATCAGCAGCGCCGCCGCCAGAAACGCCATGGCAAAGGGGGCCAGCATCGGCACGACCTGCGCCCTGCACAGCAAAAACGCCGTTCCCGCCAGCGCGGTCCAGCCCATCGCCTTCCTCATCAGCTCCGCCGCGTTGTCCCAATCCATCCGCTGCAGCACCGCGCCCGCGGCCCCGTCCCTGTGGAGCATAACCCATTCCTCCTCCTGCGCTCCGCCGGTCCCCGGCGTGGAGCGTGCAATTATTTATGAGGGAGGGATGGGCGGTAGCACCGCGGAACAATGAAAAAAGCGGTAGCTTTCCCGCCCCCTTTGATACGGGAAAGGACCCCCTCGCCTTTTCCGCGAGGAGGTCCTTTCCCCCAATACGATCGATTTTGGAATTACAGCAGCAATATGCCGTTATCGGCGCAGGTCTGCGCGGTCTCGTCGTCCCAGATGCTGCTCTGTACCTCGCCGATGTGGGCGGTGCCCATCATCAGCATGCACAGGCGGCTCTGGCCGATGCCGCCGCCGATGGTCAGGGGCAGCTCGTCGTTCAGCAGCATCCTGTGGAAGGGCAGCTCGCGCCGGTCGTCGCAGCCCGCGAGGGTCAGCTGGCGGCTCAGGGACTCGGCGTCCACGCGGATGCCCATGCTGGAGATCTCGAAGGCGCGCCCCAGCACGTCGTTCCAGTACAGTATATCGCCGTTCAGCTCCCAGTCGTCGTAGTCGGGGGCGCGGCCGTCGTGGGGAATGCCGGACTTCAGCTTGCCGCCGATCTGCATGATCAGCGCCGTGCCGTGCTCTCTGAGGAAGGCGTCCTCCCGCTCCTTGGGCGTCATGCCGGGGTACATGTCCTCCAGCTCCTGGGTGGTGACGCAGGCCATCCGGCGGCTGAGTTTCACCTTCAGGCGGGGGAATTCCCGGCGCAGGCGGTCGGAGACGTCCGCCACGCAGTGCACGATCTCCTGGGCGGTGCGCTTGAGGTAGTCCAGGGTGCGGTCCTCCCGGCGGATGATCTTCTCCCAGTCCCACTGGTCCACATAAATGGAGTGGATGTTGTCCAGCTCCTCGTCCCGGCGGATGGCGTTCATGTCGGTGTACAGGCCGCGGCCCTCGTGGAAATCGTAGCGCTTCAGCGCCAGGCGCTTCCACTTGGCCAGCGAGTGCACCACCTCGCCGTCGCCGCCCACGGCGGGGATATCAAAGCTGACGGGGCGCTCCACGCCGTTCAGGTTGTCGTTCAGGCCGGATTCCCGGCGCACGAACAGCGGGGCGGACACGCGGCGAAGGTTCAGCGCGTGGGTCAGCTCCACCTGGAAATTGTGCTTGATGAACTCAATGGCCAGCTGGGTATCAAAGGTATTCAGAGGCGGCTTGTAGCCCTTCGGGATGGTGATGTGATTCATGTCCTTACCCCCTTGCCTGCGTTTTCAATATGCAATACAGTATACACTGCATGGTTCGCAAACGCAAGTTGAATTTTTTTAAATCGATAAATTCATTTGTGTTTTAGGCCATTTTTCATTTCACCTTTTAAAAAAGCATATTATTTCATTTTTGCGGCATTTTCCTGCATATTCTCCGTGTTTTTGAGAAATTATGCCATGTCGGAATTCATCTTCTATGATTTGTCATATTTGAATTTGCAATTTAACAGAGAATAATATTGCAAATCCTATCATTTGCCGCTATAATGTTTGCATGCGGCCGGGATGGCCGGAATTCCATTTGCTGGAAGAGAAACTCAAACCGTTGTTAAGGGGGACAATCGTATGGCGCTGAAGAATGCATATCTTATCGACCTGATGAACCGTGTCGAAGCCCGCAACCCGAACGACAAGCAGTTCCTGATCACCGTGCGCAGCGTGCTGGAATCCATCGAGCCCGTCGTGGAAAAGCACCCCGAGTACGTGAAGGCCGGCGTGCTGGAGCTGTTCGTGGAGCAGGAGCGCGTGATCAAGTTCCGCGTGCCGTGGATCGACGACGCCGGCAACGTGCACGTCAACCGCGGCTATCGCGTGCAGGGCAACAGCGCCATCGGCCCGTACAAGGGCGGCCTGAGGCTGCATCCTTCCGTGACCGAGGACACCGTGAAATTCCTGGCCTTCGAGCAGACCCTGAAAAACAGCCTGACCGGCCTGCCCATCGGCGGCGGCAAGGGCGGCAGCGACTTCGACCCCAAGGGCAAGAGCGACTTCGAGGTCATGCGCTTCTGCCAGAGCTTCATGACGGAGCTCTACAAGTACATCGGCGCTGACGTGGACGTGCCCGCGGGCGACATCGGCGTAGGCGCGCGCGAGATCGGCTATCTGTACGGCCAGTACAAGCGCATCACCGGCCTGTACGAGGGCGTGCTGACCGGCAAGGGCCTCTCCTACGGCGGTTCCCTGGTGCGCACCCAGGCCACCGGCTACGGCCTGTGCTACTTCACCGAGGAGATGCTGAACGCGGCGGGCAAGTCCTTCAAGGGCCAGACCGTGGTGGTCTCCGGCGCGGGCAACGTGGCCATCTACGCCAACGAGAAGGCGACCCAGCTGGGTGCCAAGGTCGTGGCCATGTGCGATTCCAACGGCTACATCTACGACAAGAACGGCATCGACCTGGCCTGCGTCAAGCAGATCAAGGAGGTCCGCCGCGGCCGCATCAAGGAGTACATCGACGTGCATCCCGAAGCCGAGTACCATGAGGGCTGCTCCGGCATCTGGACGATCCCCTGCGACATCGCCCTGCCCTGCGCCACCCAGAACGAGCTGAGCCTCGAGAGCTGCAAGGCGCTGGTCGCCAACGGCTGCTACTGCGTCTCCGAGGGCGCGAACATGCCCACCGTCATCGAGGGCATCGAGTACCTGCAGTCCAAGGGCGTGCTCTTCGGGCCTGCGAAGGCTGCCAACGCCGGCGGCGTCGCCACCTCCGCCCTGGAGATGAGCCAGAACTCCGAGCGCCTGAGCTGGACCGCCGAGGAAGTCGACGCGAAGCTCAAGGGCATCATGGTCAACATCTACCACAACGTGGAGAGCGCGGCCAAGGAATACGGCATGGAGGGCAACTTCGAGGCCGGCGCGAACATCGCGGGCTTCCTGAAGGTCGCCAACGCCATGTACGCCCAGGGCGTCGTCTGATCGCCAAATATAAATATCCAAAAATTTTGCCCGGGACGCGGTTGCGTCCCGGGTTTTTTTCACATGATTGGGAATTCGGAACTTCTTCCGGATCGACAGGTTCTGAAGGAACACGCTGACAATCATTGTTTGGTTCCGTGTGACAGCGCTTCCTGACGCTCACCGCGCATGAAAACCGCGCTCGTCCGGAATCGTCGGAATGCGCTCTTCCTCCATGTGCATGATCCGGACATACAGCCCATTCCCTATGGCCTGGACCACCCGGTCGATCTGCGCCTCCGTGCCCTGGATCTCCATGGTCACGGAGCCGTCGTACTCGTTGCGCACCCAGCCCGTCGCGCTGACGGCGTTCGCGGCGCTCTTGGCGCGCCAGCGAAAGCCCACGCCCTGCACGCCGCCGAAAAAGCACATCCGCTTGCGAATCACTTCATCCATGTTCCCCGACATTTCCAAGTCCTCTCTACTCGTCTGCTGACAGGCGGTCACACCTCGACGCTGGTGCGGGGCATCTGGACAAGGCAGTTCACGCCCCTCGCCTCGCAGGCCTGGGCCAGCTTGAAGAAGACCACCTCCGTCTTCTCCACCAGCCGGGGCATGCCCACGATGGGCCGATCCAGGCGGGAGAAGAAGTTATCCCAATGAAGCGGGATGACCAGCTTCGGCCGGACCTTATCCATGGTCTCGGCAAAGAACTTTGCCTCGGTCGGTCCGTCGGCCTTGGCGAGGCCCGCCACGCCCAGGAACAGCACGTCCGCCGTGATGCCGTCCAGCTGCCCCTCAATGTAGTTGAAACTGGGGCGGATCAGGTATTTCCGACCGCCGTTCTCCACCAGGAAATCAAAGGAGCCGCCTTCCTTATAGTCCCGCAGCCGCGCCGGCTGGACGAGAGGCGCGTCGATGGTCTGTCCAAGGTCGTTATTCAGAATGGTGGGCTTGGAGTGCAGCGACGGAATGACGGTGACCCGATAGCCGCCGACTTCGAACACCTCGCCGCCGCAAAACGCCGTCAGCCGGTCCTCCGGCACCCCGCCGCCCCTCGCCACGTTCAGCGCGGAGGCGGACCCATAGATCACCGCGCCACAGCGGTTGGCGACATGAGGCGCGTCCATCACGTGGTCGTGGTGGGAGTGGGAGATGAAGATCGCCCGGAGCCGGTCCACGCAGTGGAGGCGGAGCAGTTCATCCACCAGCTTCACGTCCGTCGGCGCGTTGCCGAAGATGTATGTGAACAGCGAGGGCCGCGTGAAGTGGGCATCGAACAGGACCTGGTCCACCCCATCGTCGAACAGCAGCGTCGTCGTGCCAAAGAAAGTTACCTTCATATGTTTCGCGCTCCTCATTGCGTTGCCCGGACATCCCGGCTTTCGCCGGGTCCGAGCCTCGTGATCTGCTGTTATTATAAAACAAAGGCCCGACAAATTCAACACGATGGCCCGCGATCACCGGTAAAAGGCCCGGAGACCGCGTGCTTTGCGGTCCCCGGGCCGTTTGGAATTGTCTTGAACAACGCATTGCGAAGGAATCATCGGGCGATGATTCAGAAAACACCGCAGGGGCACCATAATTGACGCCCGCGGCGGAAGGTCCGCTCCCAGCGGCATTTCTGCCGTCCCTGCGGAGGGATTGCGCAATGCTGTTTTCTTGAGGCAATCCCTTCATTTATCTATGTCAACCCCGCGCGCGGCGTTTTCTCCGCGCCGGGAGGTTCTCCCGCGCCCGCCGATCAGGCGAACTTCGCGTACTTCGAGGACACCCAGCCGGTCTTCCCCTTGTAGCTCACCTTGTACCACTTCACGCCCCGCGCGTCCTTCGCGGTCTTCCCCAGGTACTCCGCCTTCGCGCCCTTCTTCATCGTCGTCGCGATCGCGTAGTCCAGCCCCGCGCCCTTGCGCACGCGCACGTTGCCCGTCGCCTTGATCGTCTCGCCGCTCTTGGTATCGCCGGACACATTGCCTTCGACCTGCTTGGTGTACTTCGAGGATACCCAGCCCGTCTTGCCGTTGGTGATGTGGTACCAGATCACGCCCCGCTCATCCTTCGCGGTCTTGTCGAACTTCAGCGTGGTCCCCTTCGACACGGTGCCCTTGGAGGCGTAATCCAGGCCGGCACCCTTGCGCACGTTCACGTTGCCCGTCGTCTTGATCTTCCCGTCGGCCAGCGCGGCCACGCTCGCCAGAACCATCACGGCAATCAGCAGAACAGCGATCAGTTTCTTCATCATCTTCATGGATTCGTCCTCCTTCGACTTCGTCTCTGTGTTTTCTGTGTTTCTCTCTTTGATGGCTCAAGTATACCACCCTCATTATCACACATCCGTCACAGATTCCGGCCTTATAGAGGATTTCCGTATTTTTTTGTTTGCAGGTTTCTTTCAGGGGGAAATGAACTGCCAAAAGCCTTCCCCCTTGGGGAAGGTGGCCGAGCGAAGCGAGGTCGGATGAGGTTGTCAACCGCATAAGATTGCCCCTTCACCCGCATCATCTGTTCTATTTGTTTCGTCCATGTCGGGACGGCTTTTCTTGGCGGCATGTTTTCCGAACAAAATCTTCGGCGCTCGCCCACGCTGCGGTCGAGCTGCCTCGATTTAATCGTTCGGGCCAACATGCCGCCGCTTATGTGGGGATCTGCGAGATAGGAATATTTGGAACGGTAAGGGTTATATGATTGATGTGTTGTGATACAGGAACCAAATAAATCAAGGGGAAAATAGCGAGAAAACTTGCATTGATTGTCCTATGGCAGTACCCTCTATCGCTGGTCCCCCAAAACAGCGGCAGGTTCTCCGAAATCCCATTCGAAGAACCTGCCGCCGATCTTCCGTTTTATTTCTCATTCCCGGCCCGACTCACAGCCTGCAGGTCCGATCAATACTGACGGAGGCTGGAGACCTTGGGCTCCTCCCGGTGCTCGTTGAGCATGCGCTGGATCAGATCCACCGCGCCGCGGTTGTCGTTCACGCACACGATGTAGCTGCAATCGGTGCCCTTCAGCTCCAGCTGGCTGGCGGGGCGTTTGCGCGCCTCCAACAGCTGGTTCCAGGCCAAGCTGAACCGCTCGGGCTGCATGCCGGACCGCCCTGTGGTAAAGCCGGAGACGCCCTCGTCGGTCACCAGCAGCGTGTGCTTGCGCAGCCCGGCGCCCTGGATGGTCGTCACGACGCAGCCGACGATAGCGAACACGCACAGGGCCCAGGTCATGCCGTCGGCCTGCCAGTAGTTGCCAAAGAGCGTCTTGGTCACATGGAAGGCGTTGTTGGACGCTTCCGCGTTCAGCATCAGAAAGTATATGCCCATGAACGCCATCAGTATGGCGCTGACGCAGTACATGACCATCTGGCTCTTGGAGCAGTCGTAGCGCTTGAAGATCTGGGAGCCCTTCTCGTTCACTGCGGGGTTGACCCGGTTTTCATTGACATTGGCATTGTACATCATCGGATGTTCCTCCTTCGCTCGGGATCGCTTGCGTTCCCTTTGATGACTCTATTGTACATGCCGCGTTTGCCGTTTCGTATTTCACTTTTTCCATGGCATAAAGACAAGTCTTCCGTATTCATAAACATCCGCCTGCCCCGCGTTCTGCGAGACAGGCGGATGGTATCGGTGAGGGGACAGCTTCTGGACATGCGCGGCTCCCTGCCCCTCGGATCTGTGGGGGCAGGGAGCCGAATGATATGTGCGACAGCGATCGATTCGCGCTCAGCGCGCGGTGGAGCCCAGGTAGGCGTCCCGCACGCGCTGGTCCGCCAGCAGCGCCTCGCCGGTACCGGACATGGTGATCCGGCCGGTCTCCAGCACGTAGGCCCGGTCGGCGCAGCGCAGGGCGGCGTTGGCATTCTGCTCGATCAAGAGGATCGTGATGCCCTCGCTCTTCAGCTCCCGGATGATGGAGAAGATGTCCTTCACCACCAGCGGTGCCAGGCCCAGGGACGGCTCGTCCATCATCAGCAGCTTGGGGCGCGCCATCATGGCGCGGCCCACCGCCAGCATCTGCTGCTCGCCGCCGGACAGGGTGCCGGCCAGCTGCCACTCGCGCTCCTTCAGGCGGGGAAAGCGCTGGTAGATATCCTCGATGCCGGCCTCGATCTCCTCCTTGTCGGTGCGCAGGTAGGCACCGATCTTCAGGTTCTCCTTGACCGTCAGGTTGTCGAACACCCGGCGTCCCTCGGGCACCAGGGCGATGCCCTCGGCCACCACCTGCTGGGCATTGAAGGGAATGATGTCCCGGCCCAGGAAGTTGATGGCGCCGCTGGCGGTCTTCACCAGGCCCGAGATGGCCCGCAGCGTGGTGGACTTGCCCGCGCCGTTGGCGCCGATCAGAGTGACGATCTGGCCCTGTTCCACGTCGAAGCTGATGCCCTTGAGCGCCTCGATGCCGCCGTAGTTGACCCGCAGGTCCTTCACCTTCAGCATGCTGCTCATTGGTCGACCTCCTTTTCCGCGCCCCGCGCCTCCGCCTTCAGCGGGTCGCGGGCTTCAGGCGGCGCAGCCGATGCGCTCGCCTTCGGGTCTTCCACGGGAAGACCGCTTTCCTCTTCCATGCCCAGATAGGCGGCAATGACGGCGGGGTTGTCCTGCACCTCGGCGGGCGTGCCCTCGGCGATCTGCTTGCCGAAGTCGATGACGTAAATGCGGTCAGAGATGCCCATGACCAGGTTCATGTGGTGCTCGATCAAAAACACCGTCAGGTCAAACTTCTCCTTGATCTGCTTAATGAACGCGCCCAGCTCTTCGGTCTCCTGGGGGTTCATGCCCGCCGCCGGCTCGTCCAGCAGCAGCAGGCTCGGGTTCGTGGACAGCGCGCGGGCGATCTCCAGCAGCCTCTGCTTGCCGTAGGGCAGGCTGGTGGCCATCTCGTCCTTGAGCTCGTACAGGCCCACCTCTCGCAGCAGCGCCTCGGTCTCCGCCCGCATCTTCCTCTCCTCGGCCAGGTTCAGGCGGAAAGTGGCGGTCAGGAAGTTGCTGGTGCGGCGCAGGTGCCGCGCGGTCAGCACGTTCTCAAACACCGTCATCGACGAAAACAGGCGGATGTTCTGGAAGGTCCGGGCAATGCCCATCTTCGTGATCTCGTCCGGCCGCTTGCCGGTGATGTCCCTGCCCAGCAGCGTCACCTTGCCCTCGGTGGGGGTGTACACGCCGGTGACCATGTTGAAGGCGGTGGTCTTGCCCGCGCCGTTGGGGCCGATCAGGGCGACGATCTCGCCCTTGTTGATGTCCATGCTCAGGTCGTTCACGGCCACGACGCCGCCGAAGCGCATGGTCAGATGATCGATGTGCAGTACGTTTTCAATCCGCCCTTCGGCAGGATGCTTCATCTCGCTCACTTAACCTGCGCCTCCTTTCCTCCGCCCTTCCTGCGCAAGCCGCGTATCAGGTCTGGCAGCTCCCGGGTCCCCATGATGCCCTGGCGGAAGAACAGCACCACGATCATGATGATGATGGAGAACACCACCAGGCGGAAGCCGTTCCTGAGCAGCGGAACCTCGAACGTGCCGATCATCTGCTTCTGATCCAGGAAGCGCAGCCACCATTCGCTGGCGGCCACGAACAGGAAGCTGGAGAAGCAGCTGCCCGTCACCGAGCCGATGCCGCCGATGACGACGATCAGCAGGATCTCGTAGGTCATGGCCGTGGTGAAGGACTTGGCCTGCACCGTGGTCTGGTACATGGCCAGCATCGCGCCGCCCACCCCCGCGAAGAAGGAGGAAATGCAGAACGCCAGGCGCTTGTGGCTGGCCAGGCGGATGCCCATGGCCTCGGCGGCGATCTCGTCGTCCTTGATGGCCCGCAGCGCGCGCCCAAAGGTGGAGTTGATCAGCAGTATGATCACCCCGATGCACACGCCGGAGATCAAGAGCGGCACCAGCGTGGACAGGTAGACCGTCACCTGGCCGTCCGCGCCGCGGATGTTGAAGTCGTTGAAGGTGGGGAACAGCCGCAGCATGTTGGAGCCGTTGGTGATCGGGCCCAGCTTGTCCCACTGGAACAGGGCGCGGATGATCTCCGCGAAGCCCAGCGTGGCGATGGCCAGGTAGTCGCTCTTAAGCCGCAGCACCGGCAGGCCGATCAGAAAGGCGAACAGCGCCGCCGCCAGGCCCGAGAGGATCATGGCGATGAACACCGGCAGCGTGAACTGCACCAGGCCGCCGTTATAGTACTGGTACACGTCCATCCTGGACAGCACCGGGATGGTGAAAATGCCGTAGACGTAGGCGCCGATCAGCATGAAGCCCGCCTGGCCCAGGGAGAAGATGCCCGTGAAGCCGTTCAGCAGGTTCATGGAGACCGCCACCAGCGCGTAGGTCGCGCCCTTCTTCAGCACCGTAAAAAGCATGGAGGTGGCCGGGATGAACTGCTCCGCGACGAATACGGCGACATAGAAGCAGGCGACGATGACCGCCGAGATGATCGTGGCGGAATCGACCTTTTTCCTTGAAATGTTGTTGCTCATGCCGCTCACCTCACACCTTGTCCGTAATCTTCTCGCCGAACAGGCCCGTGGGCTTGACGGCCAGTATGATGATCAGCAGCGCGAAGGTAAAGGCATCGGAGAAGGTGGCCAGCCCCAGGGGGCCCGAGATGATGCCCGCCTTGAACAGTATGATGTCCAGGCCCTTGATGATGTTCTCCGCGATGCCGATGATGAACGCGCCCACCACCGCGCCCGGGATGGAACCGATGCCGCCGAACACCGCCGCCACAAAGGCCTTCAGGCCCGGCATCGCGCCGGAGGTCTGAATGACCGTGGTGTAGTTGGTGAAGTACAGCAGCGACGCCACGCCGGCCAGGAACGTGCCGATGACGAAGGTGGTGGAGATGACCCGGTTGATCTTGATGCCCATCAGCTGGCTGGTTTCAAAATCCCTGGAGACCGCGCGCATGGCCATGCCGATCTTGGTGTGGTTGATCAGCTGCACCAGCGCCACCACCAGCGCCAGCGTCAAAAAGGGCGTGATGATGGTGACCATCTTGGTGGTCGCGCCGAAAATCGTCACCGAATCGGAGATCCACGGGATGGTGGGATAGATCTGGTTCAGGCCGCCGGTGATGTACAGCACCAGGTTTTGCAGCGTATAGCTGACGCCGATGGCCGAGATCATGGCGCTCATTCGGGGCGCGCTGCGCAGGGGCTTGTAGGCCACCCGCTCGATCACAAAGCCGATCAGCGCCGTCAGCGCCAGCACCAGCGGTATGCACAGCCACAGCGGCACGCCGCTGGCCGCCATGTACACCATGATGATGCCCGCCACCATGAACACGTCGCCGTGGGCAAAGTTGATGAGGCGCAGTATGCCGTAGACCATCGTGTAGCCGATGGCGATCAGCGCGTACTGTCCGCCCACCGATATGCCCGAGAGCAGGTAGGGGAATACGGTGTTCCACATAGTGGGATACTCCTTTATTCAGAGTTTGTTCGAGAGGGAACAGGGAAGAGGGAACAGGGAACAGGATTGGCTGCTGCCGCGCTTTCTATTGAAAGGCTCCAAGAGAAATGGCGGCAGCCACTATTCCTGTTCCCCGAATAATGCGACAAACGGCGGAGGCGTTGGCCTCCGCCGAAGAGGGGACGTTACGGATTATTCGACGGTCTGCTCAGCCACGAACACCCAGTCGCCGGTGGCATTGTCGATCTTCTTGACGAAGGCCGCGTCGCGGATGGCGTCGCCCACCTCGTCGAAGGCGATGGCGCCGGAGACGCCGGTCAGGGTCACGCCCGGCAGCGCCGCCAGGACGGCCGCGGAGTCGGTGGAGCCGGCGGCCTTCAGGGCCTCGAGGGCGGTGTAGTAGGCGTCATAGCCCATGGCGGACACGGCGGAGATCATGTCGTTGCCGCCATTGTTGGTCATGGCCTCGGCGTTGGAGTTCAGCCAGGCCTTGAAGCCCTCGTCGAACTCGGGAGAAGCGCCTTCCTGATAGAAGGTGGTGATGATGACTTCCACGCTGGTGCCCTTGGCGGCCTCGGCCACCACGTTGCTGTCCAGGGTGTCGCCGCCCAGGATCGGGAAGGTCACGCCCTGGCTGGCGGCCTGCTGGATGATCTGGGTGGAGTAGGCGATGGACACCGGGCAGAAGAACACGTCCGCGGAGTACATGGCCGCGTTGGTCAGGTAGCTGGTGAAGTCAGCGGTGTTGGTGGGGAAGCTCTCCGCCACGACGGTGCCGCCCAGGCCCTCAAAAGCCTGCTTGAAGTAGGTCACCAGGCCCTGGTCATAGTCGTTGCCCAGCTCGCCCAGGCAGTAGGCGGTCTTCGCGCCCAGCTCCTTGGCGGCATAGTTGGCAAGGACGGTACCCTGGAAGGGATCCAGGAAGCAGATGCGGAAGTAGTGGCTGTTGCCCGCGGTGACCTGCGGGTTGGTGCAGGTGACGCCGATGGCGGGGATGTTGGCATCCGCGAAATACTGGGAACCAGCGATGGAGACGCCGGAGCCGTAGCTGCCCAGCACCACGCTCACGCCTTCGGAGACCAGCTGCTGCGCGGCGGAGGGCGCCTTGTCGGTGGAGGAGCCGTTGTCGGCATAGACCAGCTCGACGTCATACTCGACGCCGCCGATCTCGACGGTGGGGGTCTCCTGGTTCGCGTACTGCATGCCCAGGGTCTCCTGCTTTCCGCCAGCGCCGCTGTCGCCGGAGGCGGGCTCAAACACGCCGATCTTCACGGTCTCGGCCATGGCGGCCACGGAGAAAACCAGCATCAATGCCAGAACGATTGCCAATACCTTTTTCATGGGAATACCCTCCTTTTTTGATGTGAATATTATACATACTTTACTCTGGAAAAGCAACCCCTCAAACGTTTATTTTTGCAATATCGTTTCCCTGCCTCTGCGTTCCCTCCACACAATTCCGTGAATGGCGGACATTTTCGGCGTATTTTTGCAGATTTACTCCGATAAAAATGCATAATGCTGTTCCATGGCGGACGCCGCTATGCATTTATCGCCCTTCTTTCACATAAATTCAACTTAAAACCCCCGCTTTTGCCACGGTTTCTTCACGTATAAATATTACAGAATGTTGACAATAAGGTGTCGCCTATGGTAAAATATATCCAATAGTGGAAAAATAGGAAGTTATACATTGCTTTTTTTCGAGATATGGAGGCGTCTGAAGCTTATGAAACGATGGCTATGCATCGCGCTGGCACTCTTGTTGTGCGGCACATCAGCTCTGGGAACCCTCTCCCCCGCGCTGGCGGAGTCAGGTGAATCGACGGCCGTCAACGAATCCGTGGATGTGGAGGCCGCCCCGGCGGAGGACGCCGGCGACACAGGCCTTGTAATAGAGGGAATGGAAAACCCAGAACCCGCTCCGGCAGTCGAGGATATCCAGGCAGCCGAAGTAATTCCGGCCGAAGCCCCCGCGGAAATCGCGGAGCCGGCGGACGCGGCGATCCTCGCCCCGAACGAGGGCGCCGAGGTCCTCGCCGCCGCGACGGGCATCCAGCTCAGCAGCAGCGCAATCGCCATCGGCGTCAAGGAGGTCTACACCGGCCTGACCGTCAGCGCCGTTCCGGCGGGCAGCACCCTGCCGGCGGTCACCTGGCGGACCAGCAACAAAAAATATGTAAAGGTGGACGCCGCCACCGGCAAGATCACCGGTGTCAAGAAGGGCTCCGCCACCGTATACGCCAAGATGGAAAACGGCGAGGAGGTCGCCTGCAAGGTCACCGTCAAGAAGGCCCCCAAGAAGGTCTCCGTGAAACCCTCCACGATGGCGCTCAGCGAAGGCGGCATGTCCGGCCAGCTGGCCGTCAGCCTCACCAAGAAGACCGCCTCCGGCACATTGACCTACACCAGCAGCAACCCCGCTGTGGCCACGGTGGACGCCACCGGCCGGGTCACCGCGGTGGGCCCCGGCAAGGCCACCATCACCGTCAAGGCCTTCAATGGAAAGAAGGGCACCTGCAAGGTCTCCGTCATGGCGGCGCCCGCGACGCTCCGCTTTGACAGCGAGAGCATCAGCATCGCCACGGGCCAGAAGCTGACCCTCAACCCCACGGCGCTGGCCGCGGACGGCAGCGTCACCGAAGCGGCGGTCACCTACGCTGTCGCCTCCGGTAGCAGCGGGATCATCTCCCTGGACAACATCACCGGCGAGGTCACCGGCCTCAGCAAGGGCGCGGTGGTCGTCTCGGCCGTCACCCACAACGGGATCACCTCCCGGGCCACCATCACCGTCTCCGCCGCTCCCACGGCCATCACCCTGAACGCCTCTTCCATCACCGTCGGCGTGAAGGAGGCCTACACGAACCTGGGCGCGGAGCTGACCGCTCCCGCGGGCGAGACCAGCTGCGCCACGAAGATCACCTGGTCGAGCAGCAACAAGAAGGTCGCCAAGGTGGATTCCACCGGCAAGATCACCGGCGTCAAGAAGGGCTCCTGCACCATCACCGCCAAGACCCACAACGGCAAGACCGCCAAGTGCAAGGTCACCGTCAAGAAGGCGCCCTCCAAGGTGACCATCTCCCCCACGAGGGGCTCCCTCTCCCTGGGCCAGTCGAACCAGTTCAAGGTTTCCCTGCCCAAGGGCACGGGCGGCACCGTCACCTTCACCAGCAGCAACCCCGCCGTGGCCACGATCGACGCGAACACCGGCGTGGTGACCGCCATCGCCGCCGGCGAGACGACCATCACCGCCACCGCCTTCAACGGCAAGAAGGCCACGGCCAAGCTGGAGGTCAAGGGCGTGAACGTCTCCCTGCCGGAGACCCACGAGAACGTCGATTCCATCACCACCCAGTACAGCCCCAACATGACCAACGCCGAGAAGCTGGAGTACGTGATCTACAGGGCGCAGACCCAACTGGGCAAGCCCTACATCTACGGCAACGGCTACACCAAGGACGACAATCCCCCCGGGTTCGACTGCTCCGGCCTGGTTTACTGGAGCTTCCTGCGCATCGGCATCAAGCTGAAGGACTCCGCCTACAAGCAGGGCTACGACAGCAGCCTGCCCAAGATCTCCATCACTGAGCTGAAGCGGGGCGATGTCGTCTGCTTCGACACTAACATTAATGATAACGACCTGAGCGATCACACCGGCATCTACCTGGGCGGCGGCAAGTTCATCCACGCCTCCTCCAGCGGCAGCACGGTCATCATCAGTTCCCTGGCCAAAGGCTATTACAACCGCGCCTTCTCCTGGGGCCGCCGGGTTCTGAACTGATTTCAAAACAGCATATCTCCCCGCGCACATGCGCGGGGATTTTTATTACCATTCCATCGAGAATTCCTCCTCCGTCCCCTTCCGCCGCATCGCGAAAACTCCCAATTACAGATCCCCCGACTCCGCCGGTATAATAAAGCCAAGTTGAGGGGCGCGAGCGAGCGGCGCGAGACCGAACGGTCGGTTCGGCGCCGCCGGCCCCGACAAAAATGGAGGTATCATCATGAAAACCAATCGCAGCCTGTTGAAGTTCATTCTCCTCACCGCCATCACCTTCGGGATCTACGGCCTGTACTTCTATCACAGCTATGCCAGGGACATGAACATCGTCTGCGCGGGAGACGGGAAGCACACCCGCGGCCTGCTGGCAGTGATCGTGTTTACCTTCCTGACCTTCGGCATCTACGGCTTCGTCTGGATGTACGGCGTCGGCGAGCGCATCTCCATGAACTGCCAGAAGCGGGGCATCCCCAACAACACCACCGGCTCCTCCGTGCTGCTGTGGAACCTGCTCGGCGCGCTGATCATCGTCGGCCCCTTCGTGGCCCTGCACCAGATGCTGGAGGGTCTGAACAAGCTGTGCGCGGACTACAACCGCACCCACGGCACCGTTCCCGCCGGGAACGCCGTCTCCGCTGGCAACCCCACCGTAGTAATTAATAACTATTGATTTTATCGATTTCCTTCCTACTTTTACAATCCAAATCCAACCGGAAAACCCAGGGAACAGGAATTGCTGCTGCCGCGCTCATTCCGCAACGTCGGAACAGAGGCGGCGGCAGCTGTTTTTGTCCTCCCCCACTTTCCCCGTTGCCGTCACCCCCTGTACTTCCTGCTTGTCCCACGTTTCCTGTCGTTCTCCGGCATTCTGACTGTTGCCTGTTGCCTATTGCCTATTGCCTGCTGCCTGTTGCCTCTCGCTCTTCCCTGTTTCCCTATTATCGCACTAACGAATTAACACACTGCGCATTGACAGTCCCCGTCCGCAGCGCTATACTTTTTCATATCATAAGGCAAGGGAGGCATGGCGCATGACGGCGAGAATCGGCCTGCGCGTGGGTGTGGCTGCGTGTTGTATGGCATCCTGCTTTGCCATGCCCGGACGCCGCCCGCAATGATACATTCCTCGCACATGAGCGGCCCGAAGGGGCCGCTCTTTTCATAACCCAACGCCCGCACGCGCTCCCGGCGCGGCGGCATAGCATAGACCGGGGCAGCTCCCGTACCCGCCCGGACACCGGCGCGGGCATCCGACGAACTCCGAAAGGACTGAACCCATGGATTTCGACTTTATCCAGCGCTTCGTGCCCATGTACGTCAAGGCCGCGGAGCTGACGCTGCGCATCGGCGCCATCGGCATACTGCTGTCGCTGGCTGTGGGCGTGCTCTGCTGCCTCACGCGGTACTTTCGCGTGCCGGTGCTGAGGCAGGTCGCCGCTGCCTACATCGAGCTGGCGCGGAACACGCCGCTGCTGGTCCAGCTGTTCTTCCTGTACTTCGGCCTGCCGAAGGTGGGCGTCAAGCTGAGCGCGGAGGCTTGCGCCATCACGGGCCTGACGTTCCTGGGCGGGGCCTACATGGCGGAGGCGCTGCGCAGCGGCCTGGAGGCGGTGGACAAGGCGCAGGCGGAGTCCGGCATGTGCCTCGGGCTGACCACGCTGCAAAACCTGCGGTTCGTGATCCTGCCCCAGGCGCTGGCCACGGCCATTCCCGCCATCGGCGCCAACGCCATCTTCCTGATCAAGGAGACCAGCGTGTTCAGCGCCGTGGCCCTGGCGGACCTGATGTACGTCGCCAAGGACCTGATCGGCATGTACTACAAGACGGACGAGGCGCTGCTGATGCTGACGGTGGCCTACCTGGCGCTGCTGCTGCCGCTCTCCATCGCCTTCTCGCTGTTGGAAAGGAGGCTGCGCTATGCAGGATTTGGTAATTCTGTTCAGGGGCAATAACCTGCGGCGGCTGCTGGGCGGCCTCGGCGTCACGCTGAAGCTTTCGCTGGTGTCCGTGGCGCTCTCCATCGCCCTGGGCCTGGTGGTCGGCACGCTGATGACGCTGAAGAACCCCGTGCTGAAGGCCTTCTTCCGGCTGTGGCTGGAGACGGTGCGCATCGTTCCCCAGCTGGTGCTCCTGTTCCTGGTCTACTTCGGCCTGGCGAAGGCCTTCAACCTGCAAATTTCCGGCGAGACCGCCGCGGTGGCGGTATTCACCTTCTGGGGCGCCGGAGAGATGGGCGACCTGGTACGCGGCGCCATCACCTCCATCCCCGTCCACCAGCGGGAGAGCAGCGCGGCCCTGGGGCTAACCCGGGCCCAGTGCTGGCGCTTCGTGCTGCTGCCCCAGGCGGCCCGGCGGCTGGTTCCCCAGGCCATCAACCTGACCACCCGCATGATCAAGACCACCTCCCTGGTGATGCTGATCGGCGTGGTGGAGGTGCTGAAGGTGGGCAGCCAGATCATCGACGCCGCCCGCTACGACGCCCCCCAGGGCGCGATCTGGGTCTACGCCGCCGTGTTCTTCCTCTACTTTATCGCCTGCTGGCCCATCTCCCTGGCGGCGGGGCGGCTGGAAAAGAAGTGGAGCTGACTTTTCACAATAATCTGGAGTGATGATCATGAATGACAAGCCCATCCTCGAGGTCAGGCACCTGCGCAAGCACTTTGACGGCACCGGCGTGCTGGAGGACGTGTCCTTCGCCATGCGCGAGGGCGAGGTCATCGTCGTGGTGGGCCCCAGCGGCTGCGGCAAGTCCACGCTGCTGCGATGCATCAACGGCCTGGAGCGCCCCGACGACGGCGAGATCCTGCTGGACGGCGCGCGCATCGACGGCGCGGCGGACCTGGTGAAGGTGCGCCGGCAGGTGGGCATGGTGTTCCAGAGCTACGATCTGTTCCCCCACATGGACGTGATGGGCAACCTGACCCTGGGGCCCGTCCAGGCCCTGAAGCAACCCCGCGCCCAGGTGGAGGCCGAGGCGGAGAAGGCGCTGGCCCGGGTGGGCCTGGCGGACAGGGCCCACGCCCTGCCCCGGCAGCTCTCCGGCGGCCAGAAGCAGCGCGTCGCGCTGGTCCGGGCCATGCTGATGCACCCGAGGCTTTTGCTGCTGGACGAAATCACCGCCGCCCTGGACCCGGAGATGGTCCGGGAGGTGCTGAACGTGGTGCTGGACCTGGCCCGCGACGGCATGACCATGCTGATCGTCACCCACGAGATGCGCTTCGCGGAAGCCGTCGCCGACCGGGTGATCTTCCTGGAGGGCGGCAGCGTACTTGAGGACGCCCCGCCGGCGCGGTTCTTCCATGCGCCGGAGACCGACCGCGCCCGCCAGTTCCTGGCCTCCTTCGAGTTCGACGCGGTGCGCCAGGTCCCGAAAGATTAAAAAACGGTAAACCCATTGACAACCTCCTTCGCCCGGCATATAATGTCCACAACCAACCGGAATGATAGGTAAAAGGAGGCGGTCTCATGACCCGCAGCAACGCGAACCACCGCATGTGTTGTATGTGCCGTCAGCGCCGCCCTGTGCCTGTCGGTTCTGCCGTCGTGTCCTGATTGGGGCCGAGGGGAGATATAACCAGACGGAGCGGAATGGACGGCGCTGGCCGGCATTCCGCTCTTTCTGTTTATATAATCACTCTGATTTTCATTGAAAGGGAGAAATCATCATGAAGAAGCTGTTTGCATTGATTCTGGTTCTGGCCATCGCCCTGATCCCCGCCGCCCTGGCAGATGCCCAGGCGCGCAACCTGGATGAGATCGTGGAGAGCGGAAAGCTGACCATCGGCGTATTCTCCGACAAGAAGCCCTTCGGATATGTGGACGAGAACGGCGAATACCAGGGCTACGACGTCTACTTTGCCCGCCGCCTGGCGGAGGACCTGGGCGTGGAGCTGGAGCTGGTGAGCGTGGACGCCCCGAACCGCGTGGAGTACCTGACCAGCGCGAAGGTGGACATCATCCTGGCGAACTTCACCGTCACCCCCGAGCGCGCCGAGGTCGTCGACTTCGCCCTGCCCTACATGAAGGTGGCCCTGGGCGTAGTGAGCCCGGACGACGCCCTGATCACCGACATCGAGACCCTGCGGGGCAAGACCCTGATCGTCTCCAAGGGCACCACCGCCGAGACCTGGTTCACCGCCAACGAGCCCGACGTGAACCTGCTGAAGTTCGACACCTACACCGAGACCTTCAACGCCCTGCTGGACGGCCGCGGAGACGCCCTGTCCACCGACAACACCGAGGTGCTGGCATGGGCCCTTGAGAACCCCGGCTTCACCGTGGGCATCGAGACCCTGGGCAGCCTGGACACCATCGCCCCCGCCGTGCAGAAGGGCAATGACACCGTGCTGGCCTACATCAACAAGGAGATCGAAAAGCTGGCCGATGAGCAGTTCTTCCACGCCGACTACGAAGCGACCCTCAAGGAGGTCTACGGCGACGCGGTCGATCCCGACAACCTGGTGGTCGAGGGCGGCGTCATCGACTAAGCCGGCAGAGCGCAGGCCGGCAGTGTCGGCAGCCATCTGCTACCGCTTTTGAGCGCAGTGCGCTCAACCCCTTTTGCTGCCGCCTTGAGCGCAGTGCACTCAACCCCAATTGCTACCGCCTTTGAGCGCAAGGCCCTCATCTTCTTTTACTGCCGAACTGTGCTGCCATCCGGGCCGCCCGTAGATCATGGGCGGCCCGGATGCGTTGGAACAGCGTGAGAGAATTGAAGTTCTCTCGATAACAATTCCCGGCGCTTCTGATTCATGCGCCGGGAATTGTCGTGGGTTCAGATTTGATTTTCCCTTGTTCCTTCACTCCAGCAGGAAGCAGCTGGTATAGGCGATGGCCTGGGGACCGTAGTAGTACTCCATGCCGTTGGCCTTGCAGGTGTCCACCACCAGCATGCCGTAGGCCTCCATGGAGGACACCCGCTTATCGGGAAAGCGGCAGGGCGCGTCGGGATAGGTGCACTTGGCGCAGCGGACGCAGGTGCCCGCTCCCAGCGCCAGCAGGTTCGGCCACTGCTCCAGCAGCTTCTCATGCAGCTCGGTGAAGTGGCGCTTGTGCTCGGCCTCAGCCTCCATCATGCCCTCGAAGTCCAGGGAGTCCTCCACCTCCCCCACCGTCTGCACCAGTATGCCCGCGCGATAGCGGCCCACCTGTTCGCGCAGCGCCGGCAGCTCCCCGCAGGCGGGCGGACAGCTCCAGTTTTTGCCATAGGCGCCGCAGGTATTGGCGGCGCACATGTCCCGCACCTCGTCCCTGAGCACGATGGTGGCCGCGTCCAGCGGTGCGACGTGGGTGAAGCCCACCTCCGACGCCAGCGCCTCGAGGCGTTCAAAATCCAGCATGCGAATCCCCCCCTGTCATGATCATCCCGGCCGGCGGCGGCAGTGCCGCGCTGCGAACCTGGCGCGTCAAGCCGTCCAACGCCCATCCTCCGCCCGCCGTCGCGCCGGGCGGTTTGCCATTCGTGCTATTCGTCCTCGTCGTCGTCCCCGAAGTTCAGCTGCTCCACGAATTCCTCCTGGAACTCCGGCAGCGTGGCCAGCTCCAGGAACTCGGTGCTCTGCGCCAGCTCCGCCGCCTGGGCCCACGCCCCGGCGTCCGTCAGCGCCAGCTGGGCCCCGGCCCCGGCGGCGTTGCCCACCGGCACGATGGCCTGCCGCAGCTCAGCGGGCAGCAGCCCGATGGCGCAGGCGCTGTCCGGGTTGATGTAGTTGCCGAAGGCCCCGGCGATGTCCACCTCTTCGATCTGGTCGATCTGAACGCCCAGGCGTCCGGCCATCAGACGCAGGCCCGCGGCCATGGCCGCCTTCGCCAGCTGCACCTCCCGAATGTCCTTCTGGGTCAGGTACACGCCGGTATCCCCGATGTCGAACCGGTCGCCATCCTCCAGCCGGCCCGTGGCGTCGATGTCACCCCTGGCCAGCAGCGCCGCCACCAGGTCCACCAGGCCGGAGCCGCACAGGCCCTTCGCCGCGCCCTCGCCGATCACATGCCAGCGCAGCGCGCCTTCCTCCAGCCAGAAGTGGTCGATGGCGCCGTCCGCGCCACGCATGCCGCAGGCGATCTTCGCCCCCTCGAAGGCGGGGCCCGCCGCGGTGGAGCAGGCGACGCGCCGGTCGCGATTGCCCAGCACCAGCTCGCCATTGGTGCCGATGTCGATCATCAGCGTCAGCTTCTCCCGGTTCAGCCAGTCGCCGCTGAGCAGGCAGGCCACGGTGTCCGCGCCGACGAAGCCGCCGATCACCGGCAGGGCGAACAGCAGCGCCTCAGGATGGGCGTGCAGCCCGTATTCCGACGCCCTGAGCGTCAGCGGGCCGCTGACGGTGGGGTTGTAGGGCGCCTTCACCAGCGAGTCCGGGGCGATGCCCAGGAACAGGTGGTGCATGGCCGTGTTGCCCGCCAGGGAGACGGCGTACACCCGCTCCCAGGAGACCCCGGCTTCGGTGCACATCCGCCGGATCAGCGCGTCCAGCGCGCCCCTGGCGCACTCGGCCAGCGCCTCCACCCCGTTGTTCAGCGCCCAGTCCGCCCGGGAGATCACGTCCCCGCCGTACTGCGCCTGGGGGTTGCGCATGCCCTCGGCCACGGGCACGTCCCTCCCGTTCACGTGGATCAGGTAGCCCGCGATGGAGGTGGTGCCCAGGTCGAAGGCCGCCATGTAAACCTCCGGCGGATCGGCCCGCACCTCGAGCACATGCCCGTCGCTCACCACGGCCCACACCTCGCCCCGGCGCGCGGCCAGCAGCCTGCCCAGTCCGGCGCAGACCGCCAGGTTGACCTCCCGCGCCGGACGGCCCTGCGCGTCCAGCGCCGCCGCCAGGCGGTCCCAGTCGGAGGCCCGGTCGCCCTTCTCGCAGGGCGGCACCGTCAGCTTCACGGCCCGGACCATCGGGTTCCAGCGGCGGACGGGCTCGCCCGCGCCGTCCATCAGCACGCGAAGGCGGCCGCTCTCCGGCAGCCGGACCTCCAGGTCGCCCTGCACCGCCGTCTGGCACATGATGGCCTCCCGCCAATCTGCCTCGCCTGGCGCGCGGACCTCGCAGGCGCACTTGCCGCAGGTCCCCCTGCCCCCGCAGGGCGCGTCCGTGGGTAGGCCCGCCGCAATGCGGGCTTCGAGCAGCGTCGTCCCCGCCCGAACGGCGACCTCCCGGCCTTCGGGTTCAAACCGCACCTTGTAATCCATGGCACATCCCCCATCCGATTACACTTTCCACCATGATAGCACATCCCGCAAAAAAAGCCAACCACCCATGCGCTGCACGCGGCCCGAAATGCGCCGCAGGGGCGCCGATGCGCGTCCGCCGGAGGCGAAAACCTCTCGGCGGGCGATCCATCGTCGCCCCTGTGATCGGCCGGATCCAGTCTCCGCCCGAGGCCGGTTCTCCGGTCCCGACGGCGGGCCGGGCGGCTGCCCTCAGCAGAATCAGTCCTTCTTCGGGCCGAACAGGCCCTCGCGGTAGGCGGAGATGTATTCCATGCAGTAGTCGTCCAGGCCCAGCAGCGCCTCGGTGGCGAAGATGACGCCCATCATGTCCCGGTTGGTCGGGTCGAGGATCGCGCTGTCCAGGCCGGCCTTCATCGCCAGAACCGTGAAGCCCAGGTTCACCATCTTGCGCACCGGCAGGTTGAAGGAGATGTTGGAGACCGCCGCGGTGATGTGGATGCTGGGATAGCGCTCGCGCACCGTGGAGATGACCTCCTCGTTGGTCTCGATGCCGTTTTCGGAGGTGCAGAGCATCTCCACCAGCGGGTCGATGTGCAGGCGGCTGGGGCTGATGCCGTATTCCTTGGCCTTGGCCATGATCTTGTCAAACACCTTCAGGCGGTCGTCGGCGTTCTTCGGGATGCCGGTGTCGTCCGAGCACAGGGCGATGCACTGCCAGCCCGGATTCTCCTTCATGATCGGGAAGATCACGTCGATCTTGTCGCCCTCGCCGGACACGGAGTTGAACAGGCCGGGCTTCTTGCAGAACTTGTAGGCCTCGGCCAGCACCCGCGCGCTGGGGCTGTCCACGGAGATGGGCAGGTCGCTGACCTCCTGGATGCAGTCGATCATCCACTTGAGGGTCTCCACCTCCTGGGCCTCCGGCACGGAAGCGCAGCAATCGATGAAGGTCGCGCCGGCCTCTTCCTGGATGCGGGCGCGCTCCTTGATGAACTCCGCGTCGCGGCGCGCGATGGCGTCGGCCACGGCGGGAATGGAACCGTTGATCTTTTCACCGATGATAATCATAGCGCTGTCTCCTTTGATTCGTAATGATGGTTCTGCCTGTCAGTCGAGGTGGTAGATCTCCTCCATGTCCGACCAGAATTCGCCCTCCTTGCGGTCCTCCAGGGGCTGCATCAGGGGCTTGACCACGTCCCACCACGCCTGGGTGTTGGGGTCGGCGGCCATCTTGGCCATGTCCGCGTCGAAGTCGTCACCGTCGTACTCAAAGTAGGCGAACAGCCAGTCGCCGCGGCTGTAAATGGAGTAGTTCTTCAGGTGGCACTCCTTGATCATTTCGTTGACGCCCGGCATCGGGTTCGCGTGCCACTTCTTGTAGGCCTCTAACCCGTCCGGCTTGACCCTGATCATCTGACCGAAACGCAGCAGCATATCACATTCCTCCATATCCTGTCCACTAACCTGCGGGAGGCATCGGAGGGGGACAGAGTCCCCCTCCGAATACATCAGTATATCTTTCCCGCCTCTTCAAACAGCGCCTTCACGTTCTCCGGCGGCACGTCGGCCTGCAGGGCCTCGTGGCTGGGCGAGATGATCAGGCCCGTGGGGAAGATGGAGCGCAGCTCGCGCACCTTGGCGGCCACCTGTTCGGGCGTGCCGAAGGGCAGCAGGTCCTGGGTGTCCACGCCGCCGCAGAAAGCCACCTTGCCGTAGAACTTTTCCTTCAGGTTGTCCGGCTGCATACCCGCGGCCTTGGCCTGGATGGGATGGATGGCGTCCACGCCCGCCTCGATCAGCAGCGGGATGGCGTCCACGATGCTGCCGCAGGAGTGGTACACGATCTTCACGCCGTAGCTGTG
The DNA here is from genome assembly GCA_030530315.1 of Clostridia bacterium. GTDB lineage: Bacteria > Bacillota > Clostridia > Christensenellales > Aristaeellaceae > UBA2862. The sequence continues at coordinate 45,379 of JAUMVG010000004.1, forward strand.
GGCGATCTCGATCAGCTTCTTCGCGCCGGGAATGACGAACTCACTGACCAGCTTCGGGCTGATCATCAGGCCGCGCTGGCTGCCCACGTCGTCGCCAATCAGCAGGGCGTGCACCTTGCCCTTGGTGGCCTCCAGGAAGATGCGCAGCGCCTTCTCGTAGAAGGCCACGATGTGGTCGTCCACGTAGTGCACCATCTCCGGCTCGGCGACCATGTTCATCAGGGCCGTCTGCATGCCGAAGGCGGCGCAGGTGTCCTGGAAGTGGCAGGCCCACAGCATGCCCATGACCGTCTTGCCCTCGGGAGCCTCGTCCACCAGCTTGCGGCACAGCTCCGGGTCGATGTACTTCTCCGGATCCGGCCAGGGGAAGTTCACGGCCTCCACGTCCTCCAGGTCCTCGCACTGGGCAAAGCAGCCGTCCGCCGTCAGCGTGCGGTGCTCGGTGTCCACGTTGGTGCCGTTCATGTACCAGTCAAACGCCGCGAAGATGGCGTTGCAGGTCGGGGAATGATAGGGAATTTCCACCGCGTAGAAGTCGTCGCCGACGACCTTCTTCAGCTCGCTGGTGCTTTCCACGCCGTAATACTTGCAGAGCTTCTCCGCTTCCGCAGGCGTCGGGTCGCCCATCCAGCAGGCGGGCCGGTCCACCGGCTCATAGGCGATGGTCTTGTAGAATCTCTCCAGGCTGTTCATAACGAAGCTCCTCCCGTTTTCATATATTTACTGTGTTTTGTTTTCAGCTCAGGGCCCCATTTCCGTCGCTTTGCGGGGCCTCACGCCTTCTGGGGCTTCTTCGCCCGCGGCAGCTTCAGCCCGAACAGGCCGCCCTGCCCCATGCGGGTGTTCAGCACCAGCACCACCAGCAGCAGGCCGCCCCAGATGAGGCTGGCGTAGTAGGTGTTCAGGTTCGGGAACATGTTCACGCCGGTGGCGATGATCTGGATGGTGACGATGGCGATCAGCACATTGCCGATCTTGCCCATGCCGCCGTCCGGCAACACGCCCGCCAGCACCAGGATCAGTATGCAGCGCATCACGTAGGAGGTGCCGTAGTCGGCCTTGGCGCTGGCCATGGTGTTCACCATCAGCAGGCAGCCGATGCAGCAGATCACGTCGCAGAGCACGTAGGTGCCCACCACCATGCGCTTGGTGTTGATGGCGGAGAACTGGGCCGCCTTGATGTTGGTGCCCACCATGTACAGCTTCTCGCCATACACGGTGTGGTTCAGCAGGAACCAGCACAGGGCGAAGATCAGCAGGAAGATCAGCAGCGGCACGGGCAGGAAGCCCATGAGGTACTTGTGGCCGATCTCCGTGTACAGGGCCGGCAGGCCCTTGACGGTGTTGCCGCTGGTGAGAGCCACGGACAGGCCCGTCCAGACCAGCTGCATGGCGATGGTGGCCATCACCGGCGGGATGTCCAGCTCGCTGACCAGCAGGCCGTTGATCAGCCCGCCCACCACGGCGATGCCCAGAGCGATCAGTATGCCCACCAGGATCACGCCGCCGGCGGGACTGTCGGCGTGGGCGGCCATGTACTGCACGGCCATGATGGTGGCGAAATCGCCCAGGGCCATGAAGGACATATCCATCTTACCGCAGATGAAGCAAAACATCAAGCCCAGCGTCACCACGCCGTACTCCGGGAACTGCATGGCGATGCCCAGCCACACGTCGCCCTTCCACAGCATCGCGCCCTTCAGGACCGTGAAGAACAGCAGCACCACAGCCATCAGGCCCAGCAGCATAAAGGTATAGCTGTGCTTTTCAAGCGTCTTCGATTTCATTGCGTCGCCCTCCTTAATGCTTCTGGCGCTTGGCCTGCAGGGCCGACACGGTGACGCCGACCAGAATCACCAGGCCGTTGAAGAACTGCTGCCAGTAGGTGTCGATGCCCAGGATCAGCATGGAGTTGGAGACCAGGGAAATGATGCCCACGGCCACCACGGTCCCGAACACCGTGCCCTCGCCGCCGTAGATCGAAGCGCCGCCCAGGATCACGGCGGGGATGATGGTCATCTCCTTGCCCACCATAGCCTTGGGAATGGACTGGCTCTCCATGCACACGCGGATCATGCCGATGAAGCCCGCCAGCGCGCCCACCGCGGAATACAGCAGGAACTTGGTGCGCTTGACATTGTAGCCGGCGCGCTCGGCGGAGACCTCGTTGCCGCCGATGGCGTACAGCGCCCGGCCGAACATCGTCTTGTTCAGTATGAACGACACGATGGCGCACAGCGCGATCAAAAACAGCACCATGGCCGACAGGGTGAAGCGGATGCCGCTGGCCGGGTCGGCGCTCTGGAAGATATACAGCTTGCCGAAGGCCTTAAAGCCCTCGGGCAGCGTGGAGGTGATCTCCTTGAGCTTCAAGAGGCCCATGGAGATGCCGGTGAAGAAGGTCTGCGTGCCCAGGGTGACGATCATCGTGTTCAGCTTGAAGTTGGCAATGATCCAGCCGTTCAGCATGCCCAGCACCCAGCCGATGGCCATGGCCAGCAGCAGGCCCGCGATGGGGCTGCTCTGGCACCAGCCGTTGTTCAGGCACAGCGTGGTGGTCAGCGAGTAGGACAGGGCCGCGATGGCCGGGAAGGACAGGTCGAAGCCGCCGGAGATCATGACCACCAGCGAGCACATGGCGAACATGCCATCCACCACCATCGTGCGCAGCACCGTGACGTTCAGGCGGGTGAACACCCCCGGCAGCGCGATCAGCTTGCCGCCCGAGCGCACCTGCACCAGCCCGATCAGCAGGATCAGCACGATGAGCATGTAGAATTCAGTCCTGCGCGTCATGCGCTTCAGCTTTGCCGTATTCATGTCCGCGCCTCCTTATCGAATGATGTCGAGGATGTTGTCCTCGGTGATCCTGTCGCCGGTCATCTCGCCCACCAGCCGGCCGTCCTTCATGACGATCACCCGGTTGCAGTTGACCACCACCTCCGCCAGGTCGTCGGAGATGATGATGACCGCCAGGCCCTGGTTCGCCAGCTCGTGCACCAGCGCGTGGATGTCCTGCTTGGCGCCGATGTCCACGCCCACGGTGGGGCCGTTGAGGATCAGCACGTCCAGGTCGTTGTTCAGCCACTTGGACAGCACGATCTTCTGCTGGTTGCCGCCGGAAAGGGTGGAGGCGTGCTTGTGGGCGTCGTCGGTGGCGATGGAGAACTTGCCCACCCATTCGTTGGACTTGTCGAACAGCTCGTCGTGGCGGATGGTGCCCAGCGCCCGGGTCAGCTGCTTCAGCGACGACAGCATGATGTTGTCGGCGATGGGCTGCCTGAGGCACAGGCCCTCGGTCAGCCGGTCCTCCGGCACGTAGCCGATACGCAGCTTCTGGGCCTGGATCGGGGAGGCGATCTTCACCGGCTTCCCGTTGAGCGCAATGGTGCCCCCATCCACCTTGCCCAGGCCGAACAGGCTCAGGGCCAGCTCCGTGCGGCCGGAGCCCAGCAGGCCCGTGATGCCCAGGATCTCGCCCTTGCGCAGCTCGAAGCTGACGTCCTCGTACTTGCCCTTCCAGGTCAAATGCTCCACCTGCAGCACGGGCTTTTCGGAGATGTTGGTGGGCACGAAGTAGTCGTCCACCAGCTCGCGGCCGGTCATGTAGTAGGTGAAGTCGCGCTTGGTCAGGCTCTTCGTCTCGCCGGAGTACACGTTTTTGCCGTTGCGCATGATGCACACGTCGTCGGAGATCTCGAAGATTTCCTCCGTCTTGTGGCTGATGAACATGATGGCGATGCCGGAATCCCGCAGCTGGCGCACCGTCTTGAACAGCGCGTCGACCTCCTTCTTGGTCAGGGCAGTGGTGGGCTCGTCCATGATGATCAGCTTGGCGTTGAACAGCAGCGCGCGGCAGATGGCCACCAGCTGCTTGTCCGCCACGGAGAGGTCGCCCATCTTGGCGTACAGGTCGATGTCGTAGCCGATCTTGGAGAGGGCCTCCCGGGCCGTCTGCTCCCAGCGCTTCCGGTTGACGATCTTCCTGCCCGCGGTGATTTCGCTGTTGATGGCCAGGTTTTCCATGACCGTCAGGTTCGGGAAGATGGACAGGTCCTGATAGATGACCTGTATGCCCAGGCGCGTGGCCTCGGCAGGAGTGATGTGGTGGATGGGCTGGCCCTCGAAGTAGATCTCGCCGGCGTCGCGGGTATACACGCCGGAGATGATCTTCACCAGGGTCGACTTGCCGCACCCGTTTTCGCCGGCCAGGCACATGACCTTGCCGGGCCTGACCGCGAAATTGACGTTGTCCAGCGCGTGCACGCCGCCAAAGCGCTTGTCAATCCCGGTCATTTGAAGCAGGTATTCGGACATGGCTGCATTGCTCCTTGCTTATAGTTTCGTAACCGCTGATGGCGTCCCGGCACGGTGCGCCGCGACCCCATCAGCGTTCACGTCAGTTACATGAACGAGGCAGGGAAATTTCCCTGCCTCGCTCGGTTTCGGGATTCGAGGCTTGTAATATTTCAATTAGAAGCCGAAGGACTCCCAGTTGTCCACGGTGACCGCCAGGTAGCCGTCGCCATAGATGAAATCCTTGCCCTTGCCGTTGTCGGCGATGTGCACGGAGTGATAGCCTTCCTCGAGCAGGTCGGTGCCTTCCTCGATCTTCTCAACCTGGCCGTCGAACAGCGCCATGGCGCAGTTCAGCTGGACCTTCGCGGTAACGGAAGCGTCCCACAGGGCGACGGACTTCAGGGTGCCGCTGATCAGATAGTCGGAGACCTCGGCGGGCATGGCCACGGAGATGGCGAACATCTGGCCGGTCAGGCCCATCTCCTCAATGGCGCGGGCAGCGCCGGGAGCGTCGAAGGAGCCGGTGCCCAGAATGCCCTTCAGGTTCGGATACTTCTCCTTCAGCTGCATGGTCAGGTTGTAAGCTTCCTGAGCGTCGGAGTTGTCCTCAACGCGCTTGTCGTCCACCAGCACCATGTTCGGATAGGCTTCCTCGGCGCGGGCCACGGCGGCGTCCGCCCAGTTGTTCTGGGACTCCATGGTCATGGAGCCGACCATGGTGATGTACTCGCCCTCTTCGCCCATCTGAGCGGCCAGCTCGTCCATCAGGAAGGCGCCCAGGCCGGCCTCGTCGAAGGCCTCGATGTCATAGTCGATGTTCTCCATGCCGGAGGCCTCGGTGGCGATGACGATGATGCCCTTCTCGCGGGCCTGCTTGCAGATCTCCTCGCAGGCGTCGGGATCGTTGGGGGAGAAGCACAGGATGTCGATGCCCTGGTTCACCAGGTCGGTCATGATCTGGACCTGCTCCGCGGCGTCCACGGTGGTGCCGCCCTTGTAGATGACGTCGATGCCGTTGTCCGCGGCCCACTGCTCAACGCCCTGCTGCACGTGATCCCACCAGGGCTGGCCGATGACCTTCGGCACGTAGGCGATCCTCGGGGCGCCCTCGGCGACTGCGGCAACCAGCGACAGGATCATCATGATGGCCAGAACTGCTGCGACGATTTTCTTCATGGTCTGTTTCCTCCTAACTTTTATATAATCCCCGCTCTCGGCGGAAATCATCTCGTCCGGCGCGGGCCGATCCGCCCGCACATTATTAAATCCTTAACCCAATGATAGCAAACAAGGTTTGAAAATACTATAGACATTTCTAAGATGAAACTGTATAATTTTAAGGTGTTGGGGGTCACACCCGGTGATCCTCTACCGAGTTTGCTTTATGCAACTTAATTTCAACAATCTGCGATATTTGCGCAATTCGCCGGTCTGAATTCTCAAATCCCGCGTTTTATCGGCCCGGACAAGGTTAAGAAACACCGCCGGTACCCCGGGCATCGATCGGGTCTGGGCGGCGCGAAGAGAGCGAATTTGTATATTTTTGATGCCGGAGGTGGAGCGGCGTGCGGAAGAACTACTACGCGGACGACCTGCAGAACAACATCGTGGGCACCTGTCCCCATGAGTTTTTTTACATCGCGCCCCAGGAGATCGACCCCAACAACCTCTATATCCAGGTCAACCGGGCAGGCATCGCCATGCAGACGCCCTCGGACTTCCTCATCACCCGGGACGACACCTACCCCTACAGCATGATCCACTGCGTGCTCCACGGCCAGGGCTCGGTCTCCACCCGGGGGCACACCCACGCCGTGCACGCCCGGCAGGCCTTCGTGCTGACCAGCAACGAGGGGCACATGTACTCCTCCGATCCCCGGGACCCCATGGGCGTGGTGTGGGTGGAGTACGCCGGCGGAAACAGCGCCCAGCTGACCTCCCACATACTGGATTTGGGCGGCCCCGTGTACGACGGCCCTGTGTTCACCGACGTGGTCAACCTGTTGACCTCCATACTCTACCAGCCCCGGCAGGACGGCCCCGCCATCAGCCTGCTGCTGTACAACACGCTGATCACGCTGTGCAAGCAGGTGGACGTGGAGGCCAGCGGCCGCTCCGTGAACCACGAGATTTTGAAGTACATCGACGAGAACATCGACCACCGGCTGACGCTGACGGAGATCTCCCAGGTGTTCGGCTACCATCCGGCCTACTTCTCCAGCCTGTTCTCCCGGACGACCGGCGTCACCTTCTCGAAGTACGTGATGAACCGCAAGATCAGCCACGCCTGCTACCTGCTGGAGACCACCGGCTGGTCCGTGGAACGCATCGCCCAGGAGCTGGGCTTCTGCGACATCAGCCACTTCATCCAGCGCTTCAAGCACCTCAAGGGCGTCACCCCCATGGCCTACCGCGCCGGCAGCGTGCTCTACCAGAAAAAGCTGGTGGGCCGGAAGAAATACTGACCTGGCCGGAAGAAGTGTCGACGCAGGCGCATATCCGGTTGCAATTCCCGTCGCGATGCACTATAATAATAGAATAAACGGACATAATCCACAGAGGAGGGACGCGCATGGACAAGTGGGACGCGCGGTTCATGGAGCTGGCGGGGGTCATCGCCCAGTGGGCCAGCTGCTACAAGCCGAACCGGAAGATCGGCGCGGTGATCGTGAAGAACAAGCGGATCGTGACCACGGGCTACAACGGCGCGCCGGCGGGCATCAAGACCTGCGTGGAGCGGGGCGAGTGCCTGCGGGAAAAGCTGGGCATCGCCTCGGGCACCCACCACGAGATCTGCTATGCCGTGCACGCGGAGCAAAACGCCATCATCCAGGCGGCGCGGCTGGGCAGCAGCATCGACGGCGCCACGCTGTACTGCACCCACCAGCCCTGCGTGCTGTGCGCGAAGATGATCGTCAACTCCGGCATCACCCGCGTGGTCTACCAGGAGGGCTACCCCGACGAGTTCTCGCTGCAAATGCTCAAGGAGGGCGGCGTGGCCCTGGAGCGCTACCAGCCGGAGGCGAAGGACGACTGAGCCGGGCCCCCGCGGCGCCTTGGCGCGACACGCACGCTCAGAACCCCCTCGGCCCCGCGCCGCGGGGGTCTCGCAAGCCCATGGATTCAATTAAACTAACTGAGGAGAATCGCCCATGAATACCCAACGCATTGAAAAGGTCATCGAAAACATGCACGCCTGCGGGCTGAACCAGCTGATCGTCACCAGCCCCGCCAACGTGTTCTATCTCACCGGCGTGTGGTGCGAGCCCTTCGAGCGCATGCTGGCGCTGCACGTGAAGGACGACGGCACGCTGAAGCTGTACGCCAACAGGATGTTCGCCCTCCAGGGGCTGACAGACGTGCCCATGGTGGAGTACGAGGACACGGACGACTGCATCGCCGTGCTGGCCCCGGACATGCTGCCCGGCACCCTGGGCATCGACAAGACCTGGCCCAGCCACTTCACCATCCGGCTGATGCAGCAGCGCCCGGACATCCGCCCGGCCCTGGGCAGCCAACCGCTGGACGACGCCCGCCTGACCAAGGACGCCGAGGAGTTGGAGCTGATGCGGACCAGCTCGAGGATGAACGTGGAGGTCTGCACCCGGATCGGCCAGGCCCTGAAAGAGGGCGTCACCGAGAAGGAGATCCAGTCCCTCTACAACAAGATCGCCCTGGAGCTGGGCGCGTCCGGCCCCAGCTTCACGCCGCTGATCTGCTTCGGCAAAAACGGCGCCGAGCCCCACCACGACAGCGACAGCACGCCCCTCAGGCAGGGCGACACCGTGATCATGGACGTGGGCCTGCTGTGGAAGCACTACTGCAGCGACATGACCCGCACCGTGCACTTCGGCGAGGTCTCCGACGAGCAGAAGCGGGTGCACGACATCGTCACCGCCGCCAACCGCGCGGGCATCGCCGCCTGCCGCCCCGGCGTGAAGATGAAGGACATCGACCGCGCCGCCCGCAAGGTGATCGAGGACGCCGGCTACGGCCCTTACTTCACCCACCGCACCGGCCACGGCATCGGGCTGGACGAGCACGAGTTCCCGGACTGCTCCTCCGTCAGCGAGACCATCACCCGCCCCGGCATGATCTTCTCCATCGAGCCCGGCATCTACCTGCCCGGCAAGTTCGGCGTGCGGGTGGAGGACCTGGTGGTCATCACCGAGGACGGCTGCGAGGTCATCACCTGGTGAATTAAAGCGCAGGCAAAAGCCCCGGCCGAATCGCGCGATCCGGCCGGGGCTCTGTTTCTTTCGGCTCTTCACAGAAGATCGCGAATAACCCGAAAGATCCAAGCATTGTCTGTTTCAACGCTACCGGCAGGCAAAACACACAGATCCTTCGCTCCGCTCAGGATGACTGCGAATTGAAGCCCTGTCATCCTGAGCGAAGCGAAGGATCTGTACATATATCGGCTGACTGTATAGCGTTTATTCCCGCAGTTTTCCGTGAAGAGCCTTTCCTGCGCCTGTTTATGCTGTCCGTCAGTTCTCCGCCGAGCCCTGCGTCCAGCACGTGGGGCACTGGCTCAGCCCTGCCACCAGGGCGTTCACCAGTATGCCCGGGGTGGCGTTGGTCATGCCGGAGCAGGTGGCGTAGGAGTGATAGTAGGGGTTGCCGGTCTCGGAGAACACGGTCATCTCCGCGTTGGCGCAGCACACCGGGCAGGGCGGGCGGTTGCTGCGGAGCATGTCCGACAGCAGCACCTGTTCGGCGTCCTTCATGCCGGAGCAGGTGGGGTTCACGTGGTAGTAGGTCCCCTTGGGCGTGGCATAGACATAGTAGCCGGAGACCGCCGCCTGCTCGGTCTCGTCTTCGCCGCCGATGCAGGTGGGGCAGCGCTTCTTGCCCAGCACCCGCGCCTCGGCGTAGGTCACATGGCTGGCGTTGCGCATGCCGGAGCACTCGTCGTCCACGTGGTAGTAGGTGCCGTCCACCGTGCAGAACACTTCCTTGGCCGCGTTGGCGCAGCAGGTCGGGCAGGCGGCGCGCCCCATCAGCAGGGCGTCCTTCAGGCCCACCTGGTGAGCGGTGCCGCCAATGTCGCTGCAGTCCTCCTTGGTGTGGAAGTAGCTGTTATAGGACGAGCAGTACACCTGGAGGCCGCTGCGGTCCTCGGTGGAGGCGTTGACGAACACCAGGTCCCAGGTGCCGTCGCTGTACTGACTGGCCAGGCAGTAGGGGCAGGCCATCAGGTTGTTGTCGATGGCGGCGTTCCGGGAGGTCTTAATGACGGTGCTGTTGGCGGGGATGGACGAGCAGCTCTCCTGCTGGTGATAGTAGGGGATGCCCTCAATCACGTACACCGCGTTGGCCTCGTCCACCTCCTCGTTGGTCAGCAGCGACGCCACCTCGGCGGCGGGCTCCTCCTCGACGGGGGCCTCTTCCTCCTCCGCGGGGGCCTCGGTGGCCGCGGCCGCGCCCACGGGCTGGGGCGTGATGGTGGTATCGCTGCGGGGCCGGAAGGGCCGCACCACCAGCAGCACCAGCAGTATGGCCACCCACAGCAGAGAGATCACCGTCAGGGCCGCGTTGGTGCTCTGGCTGTAGCGCCGCCTGCGCCACAGCAGCCAGATGCCCAGCGGGGGCAGCAGGAACAGCAGCAGCCAGGTCACCCAGTCGTTTTCATCCATGTAGCGCAGGGCGCTTCCCAGGGCCCCGTCGGGATACTCCGGCTCCCCGACGTACTCCGTGTCGCCGTAGTAGGGCTCCCGGTCGTATTCCTCGTCGTAGGGATAGCCGTCCTCGTCGTAGCCGTAGGCCTCGTCATAGCCGTAATCGTCGTCGTAGCGGCTGCCGCCCTCGTAATCGTCCTCGTAGCCGTAGTCGTCGTCGTAATCGTCCTCATACAGGTCGTCGTCATAGGGCGCCTCATAGCCCTCCGGCATATAGGGGTCGTCCCCGTCATAGGGCGTCTCATATCCGCCGGGCATGTAGGGCTCCTCGCCCTCATAGCTGGAGAGCAGCTCCTCGCGCCGCTTCCCCGAATTCAAACCGCCTATGCGCAACAAGGCCATGTCGTTCACCCCTTGTGATGGTCATACAGATAAAACTCCGCGTATCATTATAACATACGCGGAGTTTGTTTGGCGTAAAGTCGCAATTTGATAACGCAAAAGCCCGTTGGCCGTCAATCGCGGGCCACATTTCAAGGATTTGCGGGCAGAACGCGTTCCCGCCCGGCAAGCCGGCCGGCGGTCAAGGAGGTCACAGGCCGTTGTCCCGTCGGTCGAGCAGCCGTCCCCAGCTGTCGTAGAGGGAGAACACGTCGGTCTTCTTCTTGTTGACGACCTTCTTGTCGTCCCACAGCAGATCGAAGTCCCCGTCGGTGGAGTTGGTGCCCACGGCCAGATAGGCGCCCGGTTCGAGGACCGCGCCCTGGGACGGGAAGGCGTACAGCTCGTTCCCCCGGTCGGAGCAGAGATAGCAGCCGGCCAGGTCGACGGCCTCGGCGGCGCTGCTGCCCAGCACGATCCGGTCGTCGGAGGCGTCCACCTCCGCGATGTACACGCCGGAGACCGCCGGCGCGCCGAAGGGCACGTCCTGGACCGAGGCGACGCCGCCGGACAGCGTGACCAGCAGCCCCAGGCTGCTGTCCTGGGTCACGACGACCCGGCTGCCCGCCGCCTCCAGGCGGCTGACCACGCCGGGATCCGGCGTCCCGGGCTTCTCCTGGCTGTCGGTGGAGATCAGCGCCAGCTGCGCGCCCGCCGCCCGGGCAAGGGCCTCGCTGGTGGTATCGTCGTCGCCGTGGTTCGGCACCTTCAGTACCGCGCAGGACAGGTCGTCGCCATAGCCCAGCAGCTCCGCCTCCTCCGGCAGCTCCATGTCCCCGGTGAACAGCATCCGGCCCTCGGCGCTCTCCAGCAGCATCACCAGGGAATTGTTGTCGTCCTTGTCCTTGTACAGCGACGCCGGGGCCAGCACCTTCAGCACCGCGCCGGTGTCCCCCAGGGGGATCTCGTCGCCCCGCCGGAGCCACCGCACCTCCGCGCCCACGGCCGCCGCGGCCTTCGCCACGGGGTGCTTTTCCGCCTTGACGCCGGTGTACATGGCGGAGGCGCACCAGTTCTCCACGCCGATCTGCGGCATCTCGCCGCCACCCCCGGCCAGCCAGGTGAGGCCGCCGGTGTGGTCGTCGTCGGTGTGGGTGATGAACACCGCGTCCAGCCGCGGCTCGCCGCCCGCCGACATCAGCTCCAGCGCCTGGCTGACCCGGCCCAGGGCCCAGGGCTTGCCGGTGTCGATGAGACACAGGTATTCCCCCACCCGCAGGACCAGCGCGTCGCCCTTGCCCACGTTCACCGCCAGGAGCTGCACCGCCGCGTCGCCTGTCAAGGCGTCCACCCCCTCCGCATCGCTGGCTGGGACCTCCCCGGCCGGCTGGTCGGTCTCAACGGCCTGGGCCGCCCCCGCTTCTTCCGGCACGGCGGTCACGGCCGCCTCCGGCACAGCCGTCGGAACGGCCTCGTCCGCCGCCCGCCGTCCGCCCCCGCAGCCGGCCAGGGCCAGCGCCAGCAGGGCGAGCAGCGCGATCATCACTGCGCGCTTCATGGAATCACCTCCGGGTCAGGACAGGTCGAAAACACTTCTCGTTCACTCACGCCCGCCGCGCCCGGATGACGTGGAAACCGGAGCCCCGATCGATCACCTCGGCGTCGCCGTAGAACTCCTTCAGGTACTTCAGCGCCGAAGGCGCGCCCTGCTGCTTGCGAATGACGATGTACAGCGCCCCGCCGGGCTTCAGGAAGTCCCGGGCCAGGGCGAACAGCCCGTAGATCACGGCCTTGCCCGCCCGGATGGGCGGATTGGTGACGATGGCGTCAAACGCCCCCTCCACCGCCGCGAAGCCGTCCCCCTGGACCACCTCGGCCCGTACGCCGTTGGCAGCCAGGTTGCGCCGGGCCAGGTCCACCGCCCGCTGGTTGATGTCCGTCATGACGATCTCCAGCGCCGGATACCTGGCCCCCAGGGCCACGCCCACCGCGCCCCAGCCGCAGCCCAGGTCCAGCACCCGGCCCGACAGCTCCGGCAGCGCGTCCAGCAGCACCTCCGTGCCGCGGTCCAGCCCGTCCCGGGAGAACACCCCGGCATCGGTGGTAAAGGTCAGCTCCTGCCCCAGCGCCCGCAGCGCGACCTGGCGCTCGTCGTGGCCGGAGGTGGGGTTTTCGGTGTAGTAATGCTCAGACATGTCCATTCTCCTGTTGTTGTAAGCTCGGTTCGTCCATGCCGCACAGCGCCAGCAGGCCCCGGGCCTCTTCCCCGGTCAATTCGCGCCACTCCCCCGGTCCCAGCGCCGGATCGAGGGTCACGCAGCCGATGCGCAGCCGCTCCAGGGCGATCAGCGGATGGCCGACGGCGGCAAACATGCGCTTGACCTGGTGAAACTTGCCCTCCGTCAGCATAACGTCCGCCGTGGAGGTCTCCTCCGACGCCTCCAGGATCTCCAGCCGGGCGGGCTTCGCCGTGAAGTCCGACAGCTCGATTCCCCCGGCGAAGGCCTCGGCCTCCGCCACCGTCAGCCGCCCCTCGCACCGGGCGCGGTACAGCTTTTCCGCCTTCCAGCGGGGGGAGATCAGCCGGTGGGCCAGCTGGCCGTCGGTGGTCAGCAGCACCAGGCCCGTCACATCCCGGTCGAGCCGACCCACAGGGCCCAGTCCACGGCGGCGCAGCGCCTCCGGCAGCAGGTCCAGCACGGTGGGCAGCCGCCGGTCCTCGGTGGCCGTGATGACGCCCGCGGGCTTGTTCAGCATGATGTGCAGCGGCCCGACCGGTACCGGCCCGCCGCCGTCCACCTGCACCAGCTCTGGCGCCACCTGGGCCCCGGGGTCCCGCGCCGTCCGGCCGTCCACCCTGACGCGCCCGGCCGCGATGGCCTTTCTCGCCTCGCTGCGGGTCATCCCCGTCAGCGACACCGCCTTGTCCAGTCGCATTTTTCGCTCCTCAAATTTCCAGATTTTTCCAGTTTGACATCCGCCGCCCGCGTCCTGTGACAAACATTTCCGGCGGCGTGTGGCGCAACCTGTGGTCGTCACTGCGCGTCTTATTCCCGCAAACGCGCTGAACCGCCGGCGAATGCCGGCTGGTATAAGAGTGGGTTTCTAAAATGAGACATGTGCAGTTTCGAGTGGATTGGGCTGCATTTCAGGACGATTTCCCGGTGCCGCGTCCCAATCCATAGGATTGTGACGTCGGCAGTCGGCCAAAAGCCGACCGACAAACCTGAAGGTTTGTCGCCTTGCAGGCTTAGTGGCGCTATAGCAGTCGCGCCACTGCCGAAGGCAGGCGCGACCAGCCCGCGCTGGAATCCAAAGGATTCGCGCGGCGCTGCCGCCGCTTCCGCGTCGCGGAGTAGCGGCGGTGCGTAAAAGTCAAGGGAAATCAACGCAGAAATGCAGTTCAAGACGCCGAAAATGCATCTTGGTGAATATAGAAACACACTCTAGTATAAAACGAAACCCGTCGGGCGTCAAGACAGGGAGGAATGGTCATGAGGCAGAATCATCACACCGATCGAAAGGGCTTCGCGGCACGGAACAAGCGCATTCGCCGCGCCGCTCTGGCCGCGCTGGCGCTGTGCCTGCTCTGCGCCGCGACCGCGGGGCTGATCCACGGAAACATCCCTGCCCGGATCGCGCCGGAGTCCGCCAACGACACGGCGGCCCGCTCCCCGGAGGCGGCGCAGGCTTCAGACGCCGCCGATGCCGCGCCGACGTCCACCGCCGCGCCTGTGACGACCGCCACCCCGAAGCCCACCGCGCAGCCCACGCCGGAGCCCGAGTCGGAGGCCGTTCCGGAGCCGGCAAAGCTGCCGGTCTACTATCGGGGCGACGCCGGCGCGAAGCGCATCGCCATCACCGTGGACGACTGCTACCAGGTCGCCAACCTGCGCAGGATCGTGAGCTACGCCGAAGCCGCCGGCGGCAGACTGACGCTGTTCCCCGTGGGCGAGAACCTGTCCAAGCCGGGCATGCCCGCGCTGCTGCGGCGCTGCGCCTTCGAGCTGGGCTATGAGATCGAAAACCACACCTACAGCCACGCCCGCATCTTCCGGCTGCCGGAGGAGGAGATGGCCGGCGAGATCTGGCGGCAAAGCGCGGCGCTGAACCGGGCGCTGAACGCCGACTACCGGCAGCACTTCCTGCGCCTGATGGGCGGCGACGGCGAAACCGACCTGCGCATCCACGACTACCTGGACCAGCTGGGCTACCGGGGCATCGCCAAGTGGAGCGTCTCCGGCTCGGACTCGGACCTGGCCCAGATCAAGCGGAAGCTGGCCCCGGGGCAGATCTACCTGTTCCACACCACCGACGGCGACACCGCCAAGCTGCGCGCCTTCATCCCCTGGGCCGTGGCCCAGGGCTACGAGCTGGTGACGATGAACGCGCTGCTGGGCCTGCCGGAGAACGAGGTCTCCCCGCTGAGCGAGCGGACCATGCCCGCGCCCCGGACCTGCGCCGGCGACGACCACACCCTCAAGGTGGGCGAATACACCTGGACTGCCCTGCGGCTCCAGGACAGGCTGCGCAAGCTGGGCTACCTGACCATGAGCGGCCCCTCCACCGGCTACTACGGCGCCCGGACCGCCGCCGCCGTCGCCGCCTACCAGCGCAGCCGCGGCCTCAAGGCCACCGGCAGGGCCGACGCCGCCACCCAGAGGCTGCTGCTGGGCAGGACATGAAGCGTCGGGAGCTGTCATGCCAAACCCATAGACAAGCCGCCCCCTTGCGGTCGTCTGCAAAGGGGCGGCTTCTCGTTGATTCGCATTTCGTCAGCCGGTGTAGGTGGACCAGTCGATCTCGCTCACCGCGCCGTTCTGCAGCCACAGGTTGACGCAGGAATCGTGGCCGTTCCCGTCCGCGAAGCCGGCGTTTGACTGGGCCCGATGCTCGTAGACGATGCCGTTCATGCCCGACAGGTAATCCAATCCCGCCGCTTCCAGGCAGGCTTTGGCCTCGGACTCGGACATGCCGATGGTCACGCCAAACACGGCGTAGCCCGCGCCAAAGACCACGATGCTCTCGACGCTCTGGTTTCCGGCGAGGATCATGGCGTCGTTGTAATACTGGTTGGGCACCTCGGACACCACCTCTCGATAGGAGGTCAGGCCGATCTCATCGGCGGAGCCCGCCAGGTCCGCCTGGTAGTACACGGAGAGCTCCAGCGCGCCGGGGGCCTGCGTGGGATCGCCGCCCTGGAGCGTGCCCCCGAAGGAGATCCAGTTGTCCGGGACGGGCGCGGCCGTGAGCTCGGGCAGCGGCACCGCGGTGGGCTTGGGCGTGGGCGTCACCGCCGGCGCGGCGGTCTCGCCCCGCAGCTCTGAGTAGCGGGAGGACACCCAGCCCATGCGCTTGCCGGCGCTCACCTTGTACCAGGCGACGCCGCGGTCGTCCACGCTGGTCTCCCCCAGGTACTGGAAGGAGTAGCCGGTGGGATAGCTGTCGATCTTGTCGTAGCTCAGCCCCGGGCCCGTGCGCAGCCAGATGTTGCCCGTGGCGCGCACCTCCGCCTGGGCGGCGGCGCAGATCAGCGTCAGGACCAGCGCCAAGGCGATCAGCCTGCTCAGAATTTTCTTCATCGGTATGCCTCCTCTGCTTCGGTAGGTCGTCAATTTCAAAAATCTTCCGCCAGCGGTATAATTTGCGCGAAATGGCCCATGATAATAGCATCACGCCGGAACACCGGCTGGAAAAGGAGATGGATAACCTTGCTGGATCGCACTTCTCTGGTGCTGAACATCATCGGCGGCATCAACTGGCTGCTCGTGGGCCTGTTCCGCTTCGACCTGGTGGCCTATCTGTTCGGCGGGCAGGCGGCGACGGTCAGCCGCGTCATCTACACCATCGTGGGCGTGGCCGCGCTGTGGTGCATATCGCTGCTGTTCCGCGAGCGCGCCGGCGCGGCGGACGAGATCCGCTGAGCCGCCCCTGTCGAGCGTGCCGGAGCCGTCATCGCGGCTCCGGCCTTTCATATTCCCCACAGGCTCCGGACGAAGATCTCGAGCCCGATGAAGATCAGTATCGCGCCGCCCAGCACGGAGGCCTTTCCGGCCAGTCGTGTGCCGAAGCGCCGACCGATCCTCAGCCCGCCGATGCATATCGCGAACGTCACCGCCGCGATGATCGCCGCGGCCCCAAGCGCCTGGGCCGCGCCGTAATCCGAGATGGTGAAGCCCACGGACAGGGCGTCGATGGAGGTGGCCACCCCTTGGGCCAGCAGCGTGCCGCCGCCCAGTCGGGCGCCCTCGCCGCCGTCTTCCTCGCGCCGGGAGAGACCCTCGGCCAGCATCTTGCCGCCGATCCAGCCCAGCAGCGCCAGGGCGATCCATGGGATCACCCGCTGGAAGGCCTCGAAGGCCTCGGCAATGGTGCGCACGCAGGCCCAGCCCACCACCGGCATCAAAAACTGAAATCCGGCGAAGGTTCCGGCGATGCCCGCCATGCGGCCGCGTCCCATGCCGGGGTCGTTCAAACCGTTGGCCGTGGACACCGAAAAGGCGTCCATCGCCAGGCCCACGCCCAGCAGCGCGCTGTTGGCGACAAAGACAAGGCCTTCGTTCATGCTGCAATCCACTCTCCAAGCCGCGCCGCCGCGGGTGATTCACGGCGCGCCGCCGCGCTGCCTGCACGACCAGTCTATGCCGCGCGCGGGCGCGTTATCGCTCCGAAGCGGCCCTTGGTCGGTCCGCCATCACCATTATTCTACAATAGAAAGCCGGTCGGGTCAACCTCGTCCGGGATGCCCGCCCCAAAATACGGCCTCGGCCGTCCCGGCACCGCTCCGCCCGCGACGGCGAGGGCCAGAAGAGTTCAACCTTCGGCAGGACAGCGGCCCCTCAGAAACGCCTCGATCACCGCGGCATGCACCGCCGCCGCGGTCACCACGGCGCCGTCGCTCGGGAGGAACGCCGTGCTGTGCAGCGGCAGGGCGCAGCCCGCGCCGACGTGGTAGAAGCTGCCCGGCTTTTCCAGCAGCAGCTCGCCAAAGTCCTCCGTGGTCATGGTGGGCGCGTCGATCACCTTCACGGCCCCTTCGCCCAGCGCCGCGCGGGCGGCGCGCTCCACGAGTCGGGTCATGGCGTCGTCGTTCACCACGCCGGGGTAGCTCTCCCGCAGCGCCACCTCCGCCGTCGCGCCCCAGGCCGCCGTCACCGCGTCCACGGTCTCCCGGAACAGCGCCTTCACGGCCCGCCGCGCGTCCGGCCCCAGGGTGCGGATGATCCCCGCCAGCTCCGCCCGGTCGGCGATGGCGTTCTCCGCCGTACCGGCGTGGAGGGTGCCCACGGACACCACGCAGCGCTCGCCGGGCAGCCGCTCGGGCAAGCGGATCAGCGCCGCCGCCAACTCCGCCGCCGCGCCCAGGGCGTCGATGCCCTGCTCCCGCACCGCGCCGTGGCTGCTCATGCCGCGCACGATCACGCGGAAGGTGTCCGACGCCGCGTAGAACTTGCCGTAGCGCACGCCGACGCAGCCCTCGGGCAAATCGGGCGCCACATGAGCCCCGAACACCGCGTCCACGCCCTCCAGCGCGCCGGCCTCGATCAGCCGCCGCGCGCCGCCCCGGCCCTCCTCGTCCGGCTGGAAGAGGAACACCACCGCGCCGGGAAGGTCCTCCCGCCGCTCCGACAACAGCTTTGCCGCGCCCAGGGCGGCGGCCATGTGCACGTCGTGGCCGCAGGCGTGCATGACCCCCGGCGTTTCGGAGGCGAAGTCCGCGCCGGTGGCCTCCGTCAGCGGCAGGGCGTCCATGTCCGCCCGCAGCGCCGCCGTCGGCCCGGGCCGCCCGCCCTCCAGGCGGGCGATCACCGCCGTGTCCAGCAGCCGCCGGTGGGGCAGGCCGAGCCCGTCCAGGACCGCCTCGATCCGTGCCGCCGTGGTGAATTCCCGGTTTCCCAGCTCCGGCTGCCGGTGAAATTCCCGGCGCAGCGCCGCCAGCTCTTCGCCGAGCGCCCGGGCTCTATTGAGGATGCCTTCCATGTCCTGCCTCCAATGTTCAAAGGACCGATCTGCCGCAATGCGGCAAACCGGTCCGAATCGATTGCGAACCTCCCGACGCGCTCACAGGTTCCTCAGCGCCGCCTCCAGGGCGGTCTTCTGGGTGGTGCCCGCGTCCTTTTCCTTGATGACCCGGGCAGGGCAGCCGGCGACGACCATGTTGGCCGGCACGTCCTCCACCACCACGGCGCCCGCGGCGACCACCGCGCCCGCGCCCACGCGCACGCCCTCGATCACCACGGCATTCGCGCCGATCAGCACGCCGTCCTCCACCACCACTGGCTTCGCGGAGGCGGGCTCGATCACGCCGGCCAGCACCGCGCCGGCGCCCACGTGGCAGTTCTTGCCCACGGTGGCCCGACCGCCCAGCACCGCGCCCATGTCGATCATGGTGCCCTCGCCGATGATCGCGCCGATGTTGATCACTGCGCCCATCATGATCACGGCGTTCGCGCCGATGGTCACGTTCTCGCGGATCAGCGCGCCGGGCTCGATGCGGGCGGGAATGCCCTTCATGTCCAGCAGCGGCACGGCGCTGTTGCGCCGGTCGTTCTCGATCACGATGTCTTCGATGCTGTCCCGGTTCGCCTCCAGGATCGGCGCGAGCTCGGCCCAGTCGCCGAACACGATCTTGTCCCCCGCGCCGAACACCTTCGCGGCGCCGTAGTCGACGGGGCTCTTTTCCTTGACATACAGCTTCACCGGCGTCTTCTTCGGGGCGGTGGCGATGTAGTTGATCAGCTCCTGCGCATTCATGGTTTCCACTCCTTATACTTTACATAGCAACTATTCAGTCAAAGACTGAATAGTTGCCTTCGGACGGGGGAGCAAGCTCCCCCGCCGAGACCACCCCCTCCAGGTTTTCCTGAAATCCCGAGGGATTTCCGGGCGGAAAACCTGCAAAGGTTGGCATTTTCGCTCTGATCGTCAGGCTTCTCGGCGCAAAAATGCCCTCGTTCCCGCCGTACACGCCACCGGGAACGATTGTACATCAGAGGGGCTCTGCCCCTCCGATACCTCCCTGCATGTTTGTTGAGGGAGATTGAGTTGCTTTGTTCTGTGAACAGTTTATCCCTCGATGATGCTTCGCATGTCGTAGAGGCCGGGGGCCTTCCCCGCCAGGAAGGCGGCGGCGGCCAGCGCGCCCCGGGCGAACAGCGAGCGATTCTCCGCCTCGTGCTTCAGGGTGATGGTCTCGCTGCCGGAGGCGATGATGATCTCGTGGGTGCCCACCTCGCCGCCGTAGCGCAGCGAGTGGATGCCGATCTCCTTGGGCGAGCGCTTGCCGTATTCGTGCCGGCCCACCACCAGCTCCGCCTCGGGCCGGACCTCGCAGATCCGCCGCGCCAGCAGCAGCGCCGTGCCGCTGGGCACGTCCAGCTTCTGGTTGTGGTGGCGCTCGATGATCTCGATATCCGCCTCCGGGAACATCGCCGCCGCGCGACGCGCCAGGTCCGCCAGCAGCGCCACGCCGATGGACATGTTCGCCGACAGGAACACGGGGATGGCCTTCGCGGCCTCGCGGATCAGCGCCAGCTCATCCTCGGTCTGCCCCGTGGTGGCGATGACCGCCGGCAGGGCGCGCCGGACGCAGTAGTCCATCACCTGGGCCGTGGCGGCGTGGTTGGAGAAGTCCACCACCACGTCCGCCGGGCCGTCGTACTGCCCCAGGGCGCTCAGGCCCTCGCCCTCGCCGAAGCGCGCGTCCACTTTGGCTGCGACCCTGTGCGCCCCGGACTGTTCAATGGCCTCGGCCAGTATCCGGCCCATGCGGCCGTTCGCGCCGTTGATGATAATATCCATGGCATAGCCTCCGTATCCGGAAGAGTCGAAGTGTGTTCCAGCCGGGCCTGAGCGCGCCCCTGTCCGCCTGAACAGGAATCCCATTTCCGCCCTTTCAGCTCCACACTCTTCACTCTAAACTCTCAACTCTAAACTCTCAAACCAGCCCCTGCTCCGCCATCAGGGCGCGCAGCTTCTGCCAGTGGGCCTCCTCCATGGGCGTCAGGGGCAGGCGCAGGATGTTCTCGCACCAGCCCATGGCCGCCATGGCCGCCTTGACGGGGATGGGATTCACCTCGCTGAACAGGGCCTGGATCAGCGGCAGCAGCGCGCACTGCATCCGTGCGCTGCCGGCCACGTCGCCCTCGAAGAAGCGGTGGCACATCCGGGAGGTCTCGGCGGGCAGGAGGTTGGACAGCACGGAGATCACGCCGCTGCCGCCCATGGACAGCACCGGCACCACCTGGTCGTCGTTGCCAGAGTAGATATCCAGCTTGTCCCCCACCAGGGCCGCGGTCTCCACGATCTTGGAGATGTTGCCATTGGCCTCCTTGATGCCGACGATGTTGGGGTGGTCGGCCAGCGCCAGGTAGGTGGCGGGCTCGATGTTCACGCCGGTGCGGGAAGGCACGTTGTAGAGGATGATGGGCCTGTCCACCGCGTCGGCGATGGCGGTATACATGGCCACCAGGCCCTTCTGGGTGGCCTTGTTGTAGTAGGGCGTGACCACCAGCAGCGCATCCGCGCCAGCCTGGCAGGCAAAGCGGGACAGGGTGACGGCGCGGCGGGCGTCGTTGGAGCCGGTGCCCGCGATGATGGGCACGCGGCCGGCGGCCCGCTCCACGGAGTAGCGGATGGCCTCCTGGTGCTCGTCGTAGGTCAGCGTGGAACCCTCGCCGGTGGTGCCGGCGATCACCAGGGCGTCGATGCCCTGGTCGATCTGCCAGTCGATCAGCTTGCCAAAGGCGGCGTAGTCGATCCCATCGTCGGTCAGCGGCGTGATCAGCGCCGTGGCGGCGCCGCGGAATACGGTGTTCTTCTTCATGTTCTTTCACCTCGCGCGTTATTTCCTCTTATTGCAATCGCTCCGCGCGGCGGCATCCGGTTATTTGCTAAAAACAAACAGCCAATGCGCGCCGCATTCGCTGTGTCCTTGTCAAAATCAGCCCCGGAACCGGGAACACGCCCCGGCGGGGAAAGGCACAATTAATACATAGCGCTCCACAAACGCGGCAGTCAAACGGATATTGTCCGTTTGCCCAGACGAAGCCCGCCCTCTCCATCTTCGGCAGCGGCCCCTTTCACGGCTGGCAACGGCTTTGCGATGCCTTGCACCAGCGCTAATGATGACAGCTGCGCCTCTATCCTTTAATTGCAATATTCGGTTGTGCTGTCATGCTATCACAAAAAAACAGCGCTGTCAATCCCGCCCGCCGCCTATTATGGGCCGCATTCGGCAAAATAACCGTATTTTCGCACACTGTTTACAAGAGTGTCTACGGCATGTCCGCATCTTTATGCGCATACGATTGCATGTAAAGCATTTTTAACTTGCATTTCAAAGGCGCAGACCGTATAATCATTGTATATTTATAAATACGCTATCCTGCGCAAGGGAGGCTTTATCCATGACCCATTGGATGAACACCGACAAGACCTACGTGGCGAACACCTATGCCCGCTTCCCCGTGGAGCTGGTTTCCGGCAAGGGCTCGCTGCTGACCGACGCCGACGGCAAGAGCTACATCGACATGGGCTCGGGCATCGCGGTGAACGGCTTCGGCGTCGCCGACGACGCCTGGATTCAAGCCGTGACGGAGCAGCTGGGCAAGCTGCCCCACGCCTCCAACCTGTACTACACCGAGCCGTGCGCGCTGCTGGCCCAGCTGCTGTGCGAGCGCACCGGCATGAAGAAGGTATTCTTCGGCAACTCCGGCGCGGAGGCCAACGAGTGCGCCATCAAGGCGGCCCGCAAGTATTCCGCGGAGGCGAAGGGTCCCGGGTGCTACACCATCGTGACCTTGAAGAACAGCTTCCACGGCCGCACGCTGGCCACCCTCTCCGCCACCGGCCAGGACCACTACCACGAGCTGTACCAGCCCCTGGTGCCGGGCTTTGAATCCATCGAGAAGGGCGACCTGGACGCGCTGAAGGCCATCGACCGGGAGAAGGGCGTGGCCGGCATACTGATCGAGTGCGTGCAGGGCGAGGGCGGCGTGGTGCCGCTGGAGGCGGACTTCGTCCACGCCCTGGCGGACTACGCCCACGAAAACGGCATCCCCCTGATGGTGGACGAGGTGCAGACCGGCAACGGCCGCAGCGGCGCGCTCTATTCCTACATGACCTTCGGCATCCAGCCGGACATCGTGTCCACGGCCAAGGGCCTGGGTGGCGGCCTGCCCATCGGCGCCTGCCTGCTGGGCGAGCGGGTGCAGAACGCGCTGGGCCCCGGCGACCACGGCTCCACCTTCGGCGGCAACCCCGCCGCCTGCGCCGGCGCGCTGAGCATCATGCGGCGCATGGACGACGCTCTGCTGGAGGGCGTGCGCCAGCGCAGCGCCTACGTCTTCGAGGCCCTCACCGGCGCTCCGGGCGTCGAATCCGTCTCCGGCCTGGGCCTGATGATCGGCATCAAGACCGTCAAGCCCGCCAGAGAGGTGGTCAATAAGTGCATCGAAAACGGCGTGCTCTGCCTGACCGCCAAGGACCGCGTGCGGCTGCTGCCCGCGCTGAACATCCCCATGGATCAGCTGAAGCAGGCCGTCGAGACGATCAAGGCCGCCTGCGCCGAGTGATCGTTTGATTTGTGCTCCGATTTGTCCGGATGTTTCGGGCGGGAGGCATGTGCCTCCCGCCCGCTATATGTGTTTATTGTCCCTTTTTACTGAACAGATGGTCGTTCTTCGCACGCATCGTAACATCTTCTTGTCATGTTCCATGTCGGGACGTTTTTTTGCGGCGGATTCCCGGCACAAGAATCTTCGGCGCTCGCCCACGCTGCGGTCGAGCTGCCTCGATTAAAAAGTGCCGGAGAATTCCGCCGCCTTTCATTGAGGAACAGCGATAGAGAAACTGCCAAAAGCCTTCCCCCTTGGGGAAGGTGCAGGATGTTGACAAAGTCAACAGACTGGAGGCCGCTGAAAGAGTCTGCAAGGCAAGGCGGCAAGCCTGCAAAAAAGGGAGTTTACCCGGTCGTAAATGACCGCATTTTGCAGGCGCTGCCAACGCAGCAAGCAAGAATCCCACCTACTTTTCTTCAATCAGGTGGGATTCCTGCGATTGCGGGCTTTGTCAGCGGTCTGAGCCTTCCCCCTTGGGGAAGGTGGCCGATCGAAGCGAGGTCGGATGAGGTCGTTACCCGCATAAGAGTGCTACTTCACTTACACCGTTTGTTCTCTCGCTGCGTTCCATGTCGGAACGTTTTTTTCGACGGCTTCCCCGCTGATTGTCGCCGTACTACGCTTGTTTGCCCGGCGACAATCACACGGAAAACATGCCGCCGGGAAAACACGTCCCCCGGTCTCCCTTATACCTCATCTCTTTTCCCTTCACCCTCGCCTCAATTTCCCCTTGCAAAAGCCGCCCACATCCCCTATAATGATCGAAACCCACATTTCATTCGGACAAAGGAGCGCGCCATGCAATACAGAATCAATCCCAAAAACGGCCAGTCCCTCTCCGCGCTGGGCTTTGGCTGCATGCGCTTCACCAAGCGCGGCGCCGCCATCGACCAGGAAAAGGCCAACAAGGAGCTGGCCCTGGCCCTGGAGAAGGGCGTCAACTACTTCGACACCGCCTACATCTACCCCGGCAGCGAGGTGTGCCTGGGCAACTTCATCCAGGCGTACCACTGCCGCGACAGGCTCAACATCGCCACCAAGCTGCCCCAGTACCGGGTCAAGCGCATCGAGGACGCCACCCGCTTCTTTGACGAGGAGCTGGCCCGCCTGCAGACCGACCACGTGGACTACTACCTGATGCACATGCTCAACGACGCCAAGAGCTGGGAGCGGCTGTGCCAGCTGGGCATCCGGGAGTGGATCGCCGAGCGCAAGGCCTCCGGCGCCATCCGCAACATCGGCTTCTCCTTCCACGGCGGCACGGCGCAGTTCAAGGCGCTGGTGGACGCCTTCGACTGGGACTTCTGCCAGATCCAGTTCAACTACATGGACGAGCACAGCCAGGCCGGCATCGAGGGGCTCAACTATGCCCACGAGAAGGGCCTGCCCGTCGTCATCATGGAGCCCCTGCGGGGCGGGCGGCTGGCGGGCGGCCTGCCCCAGGCGGCCCGGAAGGAGTTCGAGGCGGCGACACCCCGGCGCAGCCCCGCCGACTGGGGCCTGCGGTGGATCTGGAACCACCCCCAGGTGACGGTGGTGCTCTCCGGCATGAACGACGTCAGCCAGGTGGAGGAGAACTGCCGCGTGGCCAGCGAGGCCATGCCCGTGTCCCTCAGTTCCCAGGAGCTGGCCCTGTTCGACCGGGTGCTGGCCGCCATCCATAAGGGCGTCCGGGTGGGCTGCACCGGCTGCGGCTACTGCCAGCCCTGTCCCAGGGGCGTGGATATCCCCACCTGCTTCGCCGCCTATAACGTCAGCTACTCCGACGGCATGATCAACGGCATGCGGGAATACATGATGTGCACCACGCTGCGCAAGGTGCGCAGCAACGCCGGCCTGTGCGTCAAGTGCGGCAAGTGCGAGCAGCACTGTCCCCAGCACATCGACATCCGCAACCAGCTGGACAACGTGAAGAAGCGGCTGGAAAACCCGGCCTACAAGGTGGCGGCCTGGGTCGCGCCGAAGATCCTGAAGTACTGATTTTCCCCGGCGATACCGTTCCCGCCGCGTTGACCTAAAGACGCGGCGGGATTATAAGATAGAGCGGTAAACTCTCCATTACATCGCAAAGCCGCCGTCCCTAAGTTTTGTCGGGGGCGGCGGCTTTATTTTTTGTTCTTACCTTTGCAGCCCGCACAGCGCCTCGTGCACGGCCAGCAGGTTCGCCGGGTCGGTGTCCAGCGGGATCTCGCAGCCCGCGGCCACGATGCTGTTTTCAGCCATCTCCGCGCAGCGCACCGACGCTTCGCGGACATCCTCGGGCGTGCCGTACAGCGCCACGGTCACCGGGTTGAAGTTGCCGCAGACGCAGCCCTTGCCCCGCATCAGTTCGCCGGCACGGGCCATGTCCACCATGTGGTCGCAGTCCAGGATGTCGGTGCCGGTCTGAGTGATCCGATCCAGGATCGGGTTGATGTTGCCGCACACGTGCAACTTCACCCGCGCGCCCGCGCCGTGGATCGCCTCGATCATGCGCCGCTCGTACTCAAAGGCGAACTCGTCAAAGAGCCTCGGCCCGATCAGCGAGGCGGCGGCGTCACCGACGCCGATGATCTCCGCGCCCTCGGCCACCTGCGCCAGAGCGAACTTCAATTCCAGCTCGTAGCAGTAGTCCAGCAGCTCCCGGGCGGCCTCCGGCTCCTCCATCAAAAACATCAGGAAGGGCTGCACGTCCATGAAGTTGCACGCCGCGGCGAAGGCGCCCTCGACCCAGCCTACCACCGGGGCCTCGCCCCGGGCGGCCTCCTTCAAAACCCGCACGGATTCGATCCGGTCGCTCATGGCGGGGCCGTCCCAGGGATCCACCAGCTTCAGCTTGGACAGGTCGGACGCCTCGCGGATGAAGGGCACCGGGCAGTAGGGCACGCCCTTCTCCGGCACGACCACCTCCGCGCCCACGTCGCCGGGCTCCCGCACGGAGTCAGAGATCGTCCACAGGCAGTCCAGGCCGTACCGCTCATAGCAGCGCAGCATGCCCTCGGCCAGCAGCCGGCCGTTGCGGATGACCTGCCCGTAATGGTGGCCGGTCTCCCGGGCGGCGAACAGCATGACGATGTTCATGTTCGGGGGACGGTCCACCGGCTTGCCCTCGATGCGATTCATCATTCGTTCGTAGGCGTTCACACTTCTCTCCCCCTCTGTATTCGCGGTTTCACGAAAAACGAGCTTCCAAATGCCCTTTTATGTATCAGAACCCGTCGGCGATCCGCCGGGCCACGTAGACGCCGCTGGCGCTGGCGTGGCTCAGGGAGTGGGTCACGCCGCTGCCGTCGCCGATGACATACAGCCCCTTGTGGCATGTCTCCAGATTGCGGTCCAGCTCCACCTCCATGTTGTAGAACTTGACCTCCACGCCGTAGAGCAGCGTGTCGTCGTTGGCGGTGCCGGGGGCGATCTTGTCCAGGGCGTAGATCATCTCGATGATGCCGTCCAGTATGCGCTTGGGCAGCACCAGGCTCAGGTCGCCGGGGGTGGCCGCCAGGGTGGGCTTCACCGTGCCCTCGTCGATGCGTTTCTGGGTGCTTCGGCGTCCCCGCTCCAGGTCGCCGAAGCGCTGCACGATGGCCCCGCCGCCCAGCATGTTGGACAGCCGCACGATGCTCTCGCCGTAGCCGTTGCTGTCATGGAAGGGCTCGGAGAAGTGCTTGGACACCAGCAGGGCGAAGTTGGTGTTGTCGGTCTTGCGGGCCTCGTCCTCAAAGCTGTGGCCGTTGACGGTGACGATGCCGTTGGTGTTCTCGTTGACCACGATGCCCCGGGGATTCATGCAGAAGGTGCGCACGTGATCCTCGTACTTCTCCGTGCGATAAACGATCTTGCTCTCGTACAGCTCGTCGGTGATGTGGGCGAAGATCACGGCAGGCAGCTCCACCCGCACGCCCAGGTCCACGCGGTTGGACTTGGTGCCGATGCCCAGCTCTCCGCAGACCTTCTCCATCCACTTGCTGCCGCTGCGGCCCACGGACACCACGCACCGGCGGCACTCGGCGGCCCCGCCTTCCCAGCGCACGCGGAAGCCCTCGTCCGCGCCGACGACCTCGATGCCGTCCACCTGGGTGTTGAAGAAGAAGTCCACCCTGTCCTTCAGCGCCTCGAACAGGTTTCCCAGCACCACGTAGTTGATGTCCGTGCCCAGGTGGCGCACGCTGGCCTCCAGCAGCGTCAGCTTGTTCTGCATGCACAGCTTCTTGAACCGGGTGCCCGCGGTGGAATACAGCGCCGTGCCCTCGCCGCCGTTGGCGACGTTGATCTGGTCCACGTAGTGCATCAGCTCCATGGCCTCGTCCCGGCCGATGTACTCGTACAGCGTGCCGCCGAAGTCATTGGTGATGTTGTACTTGCCGTCGGAGAAGGCGCCCGCCCCGCCAAAGCCGTTCATGATGGCGCAGCTGGGGCACTTGATGCAGGCCTTCACCTTTTTCCCGTCGATGGGGCAGCGGCGCTTGTCCAGGGGATTGCCGGACTCGAACACGGCCACCTTCAGGTCGGGCCGCTTCTGGGTCAGCTCCCAGGCGGAAAAGATGCCGCCCGGGCCCGCCCCGATGATGATGACGTCATAATGCTTCATATGTTGATACCTCCGGGGATACAGCCCGTCCTTTGGGCCTGATTGTCGATATTATTGGTTGTCTGCGTTCACCCGATCAGCAGGCCGATGGCGGCGATGATCGCCAGCATCAGTCCCGCCGAGGCGAACATCAACAGGTTCGTCCTGCGGATGTCCGCGCCCTCCGGCGGGCGCAGGTTGTCGCCGATGGTGGGTTTATGCACGGTCTTGCCGAAGTATTCGTGGTCGCCGCCCAGCTGCACGCCCAGCGCCCCCGCCGCGGCGGACTCGCTCCAGGCGCAGTTGGGAGACAGGTGGTTGGCGTGGTCCCGCCGCACGGTGCGGAAGGCGCGCGCGCCGTCCAGCCCCAGCGGGAAGGCCGCCAGGCACATCAGCAGCGCCGTGATCCGCGCGGGCACGTAGTTCCACACGTCGTCCGCCTTCGCGGCGAACCAGCCCACGTCCCGGTACTTCTCGTCCAGGTAGCCGATCATGCTGTCCAGCGTGCTGGCGGCCTTGAAGGCCATGCCCAGCACCGGCCCGCCCAGGGCCAGGTAGATCATCGGGGAGATCACGCCGTCGGTGAGGTTCTCCGCCACGGTCTCGATGGTGGCGCAGAGGATCTCCCGCCGGGAGAGATTCGCGGTGTCCCGGCCCACGATGCGGCCCACCCGCTTTCTGCCCGCCTCCAGCGACTCCTCCAGGGCCCGCCGCACGCCCTCGGCCTCGTCGGCCAGGTTCCGGGCGGACAGGCACATCCAGCTGATCAGCGCCATGCCGATGAAGCGGGGCCAGAAGCCCAGCAGACCCAACAGGTACAGCGCCAGCGCCGTGGCGCAGGCTGTCACCAGCACCGTGGACACGGCAACCAGCACGGCACTGCGGCGCAGGGTGCGGGAAGTGGGATTGTCCCGCTTCGCCCACTTTTCCGCGAAGGATATGTACTTTCCAATCAGCCGCACCGGGTGGTAGAACCACTCCGGATCGCCGACGATCAGGTCGATGAGCGCCCCGACCAGCAGGGCGAGGATGTGGGTTGGCATATGCATCTGTACTGATTTGCCGGGGCTTCGGCCCGCGCCAGCCGTCGCAAATCAGCCTTTCTCCTTCCGTTTCTCTCTCAAAATCCGATAATAGGCGAATGTCCCGTCCTCGCCCGTCTGCTCAAAGCCCACCTTCTCCAATACGTGGCGGCTGCGGGCGTTGGTCAGCAGGGCGTCGGCGCAGAGCGCGGGAATGTCCAGCACGTCGAATGCATACCCAATCGCCAGCCTTTCCGCCCGGGTGCCGTAGCCCCGGTCCTTGCAGGCCGCGTTCTTCATGGAGATGCTCAGGGTCGCGCGGGCGTGGGGCTCGATGTCCCGGAGGATCAGCTCCCCGACCATCTCGTCCCCGTCCATGACGGCGAAGCACAGCCGGTTTCGCTCGGCCTGCCGGCGAACGTAGCGGTCGACCCATTCCGGGTCGTAGACAAACGCCGCATACCGGCTCCTGTCCGCGCACAGGTCCGGGTCGCTCTGGTATTCCCGAAAATAGGCGTGGTACATCGCCTCCGTCATGGGCGTCAGGCGAACGTCCGCGCTCACTCCTCGCCCCTCAGGATCCGGTACACCCTGTCCATGTCCAGGCTCTCCCGCACGACCCTGGCCAGCACATCGAACTGCTCCTCGCGGTAGGCGGCCATGTTGACGGCGGCCTGCTCGGCGGAGACGGGTTCCTCCGGCAGCCCCTTCAGCGCCCGGGCGCGGCGCACCACGGCGTCCGCAAGCGTGCCGTCGTCGAACAGCCCGTGCAGGTAGGTGCCCAGCACGTTGCCCGCGGCGTTGCAGGCGCCGTCGTTGTCGCCGTTCTTCATCCAGAACCGGCAGCCCGGGCCGAAGGTGTTCGCGCCGGAATGGATCTCGTAGCCCTCGATCCGCGCGCCGCTCAGCGGGGCCAGCCAGTCCGGCCCGCCGCCCAGCAGCTCTCCCTCGGCCTGCACGGTGCGCTTCTCCGGGTGGAAGGCGACCTCCATGTCCAACAGGCCCAGGCCCGCCACTTCGGGCGCGGCGGACTCCACGCCGTGGGGATCCCGCAGCACCTGGCCCAGCATCTGGTAGCCGCCGCACACGCCGATGAGCAGCTTCCCGGCCCGGGCATGGCGCACGATGGGGGCGATCATGTCCCGGTTGCGCAGGTCGATCAAATCGTCGATGGTGTTCTTCGTGCCGGGAAGGATGATGACGTCCGCGCCCTCGAAATCCCGGGGCCTCGTGGCGTACTTCAGCGTCACCCCGGGGTGCAGCGAGAGCGCCTGGAAATCCGTGAAGTTTGAGATGTGCTTCAGCCGCGCCACGGCCACGGTGATCTCGCCCCGGCCGCTGACCGCGCTGAAGCGCTCGGACACGCTGTCCTCGTCCTCAATGTCGGCGTCCGTCCAGGGCACCACGCCCACCACGGGAATGCCCACCTTCTCCTCGATCATCTGAAGGCCGGGCTCCAGGATCTTCACGTCGCCCCGGAACTTGTTGATGATCATGCCCTTGACGCGGGCGCGCTCCTCCTCATCCAGCAGCATGATGGTGCCGTACAGCGAGGCGAACACGCCGCCCCGGTCGATGTCGCCCACCAGCAGCACCGGCGCGTCGGCGGCCCCGGCCATCCACATGTTGACCAGGTCGCCCTCCTTCAGGTTGATCTCCGCGGGGCTGCCCGCGCCCTCGATCACCACCACGTCGACCTTCGACTCCAGGCTGTCGTAGGTGTCCTTCACCAGCTTGCGCAGGTTGGGCTTGTAATGGTGGTACTCCACCGCGCTCATGTTGCCCAGGGGCCGGCCCATGGCGATGACCTGGCTCTTGCGGTCGCTGGTGGGCTTGAGCAGGATCGGGTTCATCTCCACGCTGGGCTCGATGCCCGCCGCCTGGGCCTGGACCACCTGGGCGCGGCCCATCTCCAGCCCCTCCTTCGTGGCGAAGCTGTTCAATGCCATATTCTGGCTCTTGAAGGGCGCGACCTTGAATCCGTCTTCCTTAAATATGCGGCACAGCGCCGCGCAGAGCATGGACTTGCCCACCGACGAGCCCGTGCCCTGGAGCATGATGACCTTTCCTCGCATAGCTCTACTCACCTGTCGATCGGGGACACCGGCGGGCATCGCCCTCCAGGTTTTCCCGCTTTTCAAAGAACGCCCTTTGCAGCGCCTCCAGCTCCTCCGGGGCGCAGGCGGCCTCGCAGCCGGGGCGGAAGGCCTCTGTGGCGCGGAAGCACGCCTCGATTTTCGGGCAGGGGTACTCCGGGCACCGCCCGCAGTGGGCGACGCCCCGCTCCGCGACGCACCCGGCGATGCCGTAGCGGCACCAGTTCTCCGGCCTGCAGCCGGGGCATGCCATCTCCTCGGCGGTGGCCACGTGGTCCCGGTAGCCGATCCTCATCCACAGCTCGGCGGTCCTTTGCAGGGCCTCCTCCGCCTTCGGGAGGTGCCGCGGACAGGCCGCGCAGTCGTTGCCGCAGGCGGCAATGATCTTCCCATTCATCGCAACAGCCTCCCCAACGCCTCGATCAGCCTCGCGTTCTCCGCCTCCGTGCGCACGCACAGCCGCACGTGGCCGTGGGTCAGTCCCGGGAACATGCCGCAGGGACGGATGAGGATCTTATCCTGTCTCAAGCGCTCGATCACCGGCCGCATGTCCCGCCCGAAATCGCACAGCAAAAAGTTGGCTTTGGAGGGACAGACCCTCGCGCCCAGCCCCGCAAGCGCCGCCGCGAAGGCCGCCCGCCGGTGGTCGTTCAGCGCCCGGATCCGCTCGAAGTCCGCCCCGTGCCCCGGCAGCGCCTCGGCCACGGCCTCGGCCACGCAGTTGATCCGCCAGGGCAGCAGTCCGTCGGACAGCCACGCAATCAGTTCCGGCTTCGCGGCCAGATAGCCCAGCCGGATGCCGGGGATGGCCAACACCTTGGTGAGCGACCCCAGCACCACCAGGTCGCGGCTCGCCACCAGGTCCGCCACGCTGTGCTCCGGGCAGTATTCGATGAAGGCCTCGTCCACCACCAGCAGGCCGCCCGCGGCCTCGACGCGCTCCAGCAGCCCGATCACCGACTCCCGGTCCATGGCCTCGCCGGTGGGGTTGTTGGGATTGCATATCCAGAGTATGTCTCCGCGCTCAAAAGCATAATCCCGCAGTTCATCCCGCGCGATATCCAGGTGAGGATCGCACAGGCGGCCATACTCCTGGAAGGTGGGCTGGGCGATGACGCGCCTGCCCGGCACGAAGCTCGCCAGCGCCGCCGCCTCGATGCCTCCCGAGGTGACCAGCACGCTGTCCTCGGGCAGGCCAAGGTGCGCAGCCATGCCCGCCCGGGCCCCGCGCCCCCGCAGATCGGGATAGTAGCGGGCGCGCCGAAGCCCCGTTGACAATGCGTTCAGCACCCAATCGGGCGGGCCCTCGGGGTTCAGGTTGGCGGAAAAATCCAGATACTCGTCCGGGGAAGCCCCCTGCCATACGTCACCGCCGTGCACCACCGTCATAGAAACAACCTCTCTGCCAATTCCGGCCGGCCGAAGAAATGGATGTGGGGATAGCCGGCCAGCACGTTTTTATACACATAGCCCTCCCGGTAGCGCTTCTCGCCCTTGGCCACCTCGAAGCGGGTGTCCATGGATTCGACAGGCGTCACCACCGAGTGATGGAACTCGTGGGCCGGGAAGGCGTAGCCGTCCCGATCGGACACGGTGACGTAGCCGAAGCGCTGCAGCCGGCTCGTCATCTCCCAGCGCAGCGGGATCGCGCCGATCATCGCCAGGTACAGCATACCGCCGCACTCGGCGTAGACCCGCAGCCCGCCCTCGACGGCGTCCCGCACCGATCGGGCCATGGCCGCATTCGCCTTCAGCCGATCCTCGAACACCTCCGGGAAGCCTCCCGGCAGGTACAGCGCGTCCAGCCCCTCCGGCAGCGCCGAATCCTCCAGCGGCGAGAACGGTGCAAGCTCCGCCCCCATGCCCCGCAGGGCGATTAGGTTCGCCTCGTAGGTGAAGGAAAAGGCGGCGTCCTTCGCGAGGCCGATGCGCAGGCCCGAAAGGCGCTGCGGCCAGTCCAGCGCCGGTTCGGGGACGGCCTCCGCCCGGGAGGCCACCCGGCGCAGCGCGTCCAGGTCGATGTGGATCAGGTCCGCCGCCCGGTCGATCTGCGCGCGCACCTCGGGCCGCTCCTCCACCGGCACCAGCCCCAGGTGGCGGTCCGGCATGTGCAGGCCCGCGTCCTTGGGCATCCAGCCCACGCAGGGCAGGCCGATGCCCGCCATGGCCTCACGGACCAGGTCGAAGTGCCGCTCGCCGGAGACCCGGTTCACCAGCGCCCCGGCGATGGTGTTGTCCGGGCGGTATTTCATAAAGCCCAGGGCCGTGGCCGCCGCGCTGGCGGCGCTGCCGGAGGCGTCCACCACCAGCACCACGGGCGTGCCGGTGTGCTTCGCCAGGGCATAGGCGCTGCATTGGGTGCCGCCGCCCAGGCCGTCGTAATAGCCCATGGCGCCCTCGATCACCGCGATGTCCGCACCGGCGCTGCCCAGGCCCAGTATGCGCCCCACGCTCTGAGGCGCGCAGAGCCATTCGTCCAGGTTGTGGGAGGGCCTGCCACAGGCCACGCGATGGAACCCGGGATCGATGTAATCCGGGCCGGACTTGAACGGCGCCACCGCCATCCCCCGCCGTCGCAGCGCCGCCATCAGCGCCAGCGACGCCGTGGTCTTGCCGCAGCCGCTGCTGATTCCCGCCAGCATGATCCGCATGTCCAGTCCCCCTCCCCGCGCCCTTTGGCGCGGCATCCTTGTTCTCTTTGCGGCGCAAAACACCAAGATAAGTATAGCACAACTGCCGCCCCGGTTACAAGTATTCGGGGCAGCGCAATATCGCTCCAATGCCCGCCTGGCCGCGCCTTTTCGCCGTCCCTGGGCCCATCATGAGTTTTATACTATTGAAATACTTTTGTAATTGTCGTTCAAAAACTATGCTGTATAATGAAATATGATAAAATTTCGACATTTTTTGGATGATAGGATGACAGACCGATGAGCACGAGCAACACCAAGGGACGCAAGACCAATGCCAGAAAGGCGCCGCCGGCTGCGGGCATCCAGCGCGGACGCCGCCGCCTTAACAGGAAGCATTCCCAGGCGCGCCGGGCAATCAACGTGGTGGCGGCCTCCGCCTGCATACTGGCGGTGATCGGCGGCGGCGCTCTGCTGGCCATCTCCTCCCTTTCTCCGAAGCCGGTCCCGGCCGGTCCGGAGGTCGAGATCGCGGCCCCGGCCCTGGGCACGCTGGAGGTGGGCCAGGGCAGCGGCAGCGACGTGATGACGGCCATCGTGGAGGCCCCGACGGCCACGGCCACGCTGGCGCCCACGGACATCCCTGCCACGGAGGTTCCCGCCACGGAGGTCCCGGCGACGCCGGCTTCCACCGCCACGCTTGAGCCCGCGCCGGACCCGGAGCAGAAGCCGGACGACAGCCTGGCATCTTCCGTCTATCACCAGATGGCGGCCCCGGGCGCGGAATACGCGGATCCGGCGGTGAACAACCTGGTGAGCACCACGGAGGTATTCGCCGAGGAAGGCGCAAGCAGCGTATTCACCACTGCCGAAGGGCAGATCCACATGGGCTCCTCCGCCCAGTACGCCACGCTGGAGGGCGTGACCACCTTCCGGGGCAGCAACTACCGGGACGGCGGCGGCTACGGCGTCATTCCCGACAACCCCTCCCACCTGCTGGTGGCCTGGAAAAAGCGCATTCACGGCCTGGACGAGTGGTCCGGCGTGGGCTGGACCGGCCAGGCGAGCGTGGTGCGCTGGCCCGCGGACCTGCGCGCCCAGATGAACATCAACCGCGCCAAGAAGGCGAAGGAGGGCCTGACCGAAGTTATCTACGCCACGCTGGACGGCCACATTTACTTCCTGGACCTGACCGACGGTGAGGAGACCCGCAAGGCCATCAATATCGGCGCGCCCATCAAGGGCAGCCTGGCGGTGGATCCCCGGGGCGTGCCGCTGCTGTACTGCGGCCAGGGCATCTACGACGTGGGCGGCAAGCGCGTGGCCTGCGGCACCCGGATCTGGAGCCTGATCGACCAGAAGCAGCTGTACTTCATCAACGGCAAGGATTCCCACGCCTACCGCAAGTGGCAGGCCTTTGACTGCTCGCCGCTGGTGGACGGCGACTCCGACACCATGATCACCGCCGGTGAAAACGGCGTGCTCTACAAGGTGAAGCTGAACACCCAGCAGTACACCGGCGCGGTCACCGTGGACCCCAGGGTCACCCGCTACGTCTACCAGCAGACCGCCGGCGGCAAGGTGGGCACGGAGAACTCCATCGCCGTCTACAACAACTACGTCTACTTCGCCACGAACATCGGCATCATCCAGTGCGTGGACCTGAACGACATGCATCTGGTCTGGAGCTTTGACGCCAAGGACGACATCGACGCCTCCCTGGTGATCGAGCCCGAGTCCGACGGCGTGGTGGCCCTGTATGCCAACAACGAGCTGGATAAGCGCGGCCACAACGGCACCTGCCAGATGTTCAAGCTGAACGCCCTGACCGGCGAGCTGCTCTGGAAGCGGGATTCCGACCCCATCCGCCAGAACGACGACAACGGCGGCGGCGGTTTCGCCACTCCCGCCGTGGGCAAGCGGGATCTGTCGGGCCTGGTCTTCTTCCACATCTGCCGCACCAAGGACACCCACGGCATGCTGTACGCCCTGGACAAGCAGACCGGCGAGACCGTCTGGTCCAAATCCCTGGGCACCTACGGCTGGTCTTCCCCCACCTGCCTGTACACCGCCTCCGGCAAGGGCTACGTGCTGGTGGGCAGCTCCAGCGGCAAGCTGCGCCTGCTGGACGGCCTCACCGGGAGCATCGCCGCCGAGGTGGAGCTGAAGGGCAACATCGAGGGCACGCCCGCCGTGTTCGACGACATGATCGTCGTGGGCACGCGCAGCAGCATCATCTACGGCATCCGCATCTGTTGAGCGCAGGGCGCTCAACCCCAATTGCTGCCGCGGTTGGGCAGAGGATTCTTGGCACAATTGCATACGGCCTTCACAACGACGATTTCCAGCGCCACTGATTCAAGCGCTGGAAATCTTACTTTTCTATGGAAGCTGTTTCTGATCCGTAGTACAGGGATCAGACGGAGATCTTTCTCCCATCACAACGCGCCGCGGTCCCTTCCCGCTGGAAGCCGCCCGTCACAAACAGGATATTTCAACATGTATTCCGCCCGAAACCCCGATTGCCGTTGCCAGCCCTAAAACCTTCACAGTTTGTTTTAAAACGCCGGCCTGTTTTTCATGTTCGTTTAATGTTTTCAGGTTAAAATTGGTGCAATCAAACCGGGCGCATGTTCCCAAGTGCGCCTTGCGCGCAAAGCGCGCAGCCCGGATCCCGCTCCCATTGGAAGGGGAACCGCCGCAGAAAGGACGTTGAACCACTATGAGCAAGAACGGCAAGCCCCGCAAAAAGCGCATCCTCAGGAAGATACTGCTCTTCCTGGTCCTGCTGCTGGTCCTGGGCGGCGTCGGCCTGTACGCCT
The DNA here is from genome assembly GCA_030530315.1 of Clostridia bacterium. Lineage (GTDB taxonomy): Bacteria > Bacillota > Clostridia > Christensenellales > Aristaeellaceae > UBA2862. The sequence continues at coordinate 81,416 of JAUMVG010000004.1, forward strand.
ATCTCTCCCTGAAGGTGGAATACACCGTCACCTACGACAGCTACACCGCCACCACGGGCAGCATCTCCAACGCCCTGAGCTTCAGCGGCAACCTGAGCCTGGTGGACAGCGCCTCCTACACGGCCAACGGCTCCGGCACGGTGCGCACGCTGTACGTGGCCGCCGGGGACGACGTGAAGGAGGACCAGAAGCTGCTGCGCCTGTCCACCGGCCAGACCGTCACCGCCGACTTTGACGGCCGGGTGAACGTGCTGAGCGTGGAGGAGGGCGACGAGGTGTCCCAGGGCGACGCCCTGGTGCAGATCGCGGACTTCTCCCAAATGAAGGTGGCCTTCCGCGTGGACGAATACGACATCGGCGAGGTCAGCGTGGGCCAGGCCTGCACCGTGACGGTCACCGCCCTGGAGCGGACCTTTGAATCCAGGGTGGACGCCATCGACTACATCTCCTCCTCCAACGGCAACGTGGCCTACTACACCGCCACGGCCTACGTGGACGTGGACGAGGGCGTGCTGCCCGGCATGCAGGTCACCGTCACCATCCCCTCGGAGGTAGCGGAGAACGTGGTCATCCTGAAGGTGGACGCCCTGAGCTTCGACTTCACGAACCAGGCCTTCGTCTGGATGCGGGACGAGGCCGGCGAGCTGACCCAGGTCTACGTGACCACCGGCGTGAGCAACGGCAACTACATCGAAATCGCCGAGGGCCTGCAGGACGGCGACGTGGTGTACGCCGAGGCAAAGAGTGATCAGAGCGCCGCAGACGTGTTCGCGGGCATGTTCTCCAGCCAGCGGTTTAACGAGTCCGGCGGCCCGGGCGGCGACATGGGCAACCGGCCCGGCGGCAATAACGGCGGCGGCAGCAACGGCGGCGGCAACTGGTCCGGCAGTGGCGACGGCAGCCGAAGCCGCCCGGAGAGGGGCAACTGATGGGCCTCTTTAGCCGAAAAGCCCCCGTGGAGGAGCCCGCCGCCGCTGAAAACCGCTTCTTCCACATGGAGAACATCAACAAATTCTATCCCATGGGCGAGGAACAGGCCCACATCCTCAAGGACATCAACCTGGACATCCGGGAGGGCGGGTACCTGTCGGTGCTGGGACCCTCCGGCAGCGGCAAGAGCACGCTGATGAACATCATCGGCTGCCTGGACGTGGCCACCTCCGGCCGGTACGTGCTCCACGGCCGGGAGATCGAGGACCTGACCGAGACGGAGCTGGCCCGCATCCGCAGTCGGGAGGTCGGCTTCATCTTCCAGAACTCCCAGCTGCTCGCCCGGCTCACCGCCCGCAAGAACGTGGAGCTGCCCCTGATCTACGCCGGGGTATCCCCCCGGGAGCGGAGCCGCCGCGCCGAGGAGATGCTGGAGCGTGTCGGCCTGTCCGACCGCATGGACCACTACCCCAACCAGCTCTCCGGCGGCCAGCAGCAGCGCGTGGCCATCGCCCGGGCGCTGGTGGGCAACCCCACCCTGCTGCTGGCGGACGAGCCCACCGGCGCGCTGGACCAGAAGACCGGCCGCCAGGTGATGGGCCTGTTCCAGGAGCTGAACGCCGAGGGCCACACCATCATCATGATCACCCATGACATGAACATCGCCGCCTTCGCCCGCCGGGTGGTGCACATCATCGATGGAGAATTGACGGAGGGAGGCGGGACCAGCGATGCTTAGATCGATCAAGGCCACCATCATCATGATCGGCGAGTGCGTGAAGATGTCGCTGTCCAACATCATGGGCAGCCGCGTCCGCTCCTTTTTGACGGTGCTGGGCATACTGATCGGCGTGGCCGCGGTCATCGCCCTGATCACCACCGTGAACGGCTTCTCCGGCTCCCTGACCAACTCCTTCAGCGAGCTGGGCGCCGGCACGCTGACGGTCACCGTCACCGGCAGCGACCTGAAGTCCGGCCTGTCGCCGGAGGACCTGAATACCCTGTCCGCGATGGACATCGTGGAGGGCGTTACCCCCAGCGTGACCCTGACCGCCCGGGTGTCCCGGGGCGGCAGCTACGAGGACAGCATCAACGTCTCCGGCAAGAACGCCTACTACTTCCGCCAGAACGACGACGCCCTGACCCGGGGCCGCGCCATCAACTTCACCGACGAGGACAACAAGACCCACGTGTGCCTCATCAGCCCGGACATGGTGGAGGAGTTCTTCTACGGCATCGACCCCATCGGCGAGAGCCTGTACGTGAACGGCATCCCCTTCCTGGTGGTGGGCCTGCTGGACGAGGACAGCGACACCAACATCGCCACGCTGTTCACCGGCACCCCGGACATCCTGGTGCCCTACACCACGGCGATGAAGCTGAACAACGTCAACGTCATCACCTCCTTCACCGTGTACCTGGAGGACGGCGTGGATTCCGAGGACGCCACCGACGCCCTGGAGGCCGAGCTGGACGCCATGTTCAGCTTTGAGGAGGACTGCTACAGCATCCTGAACATGTCCAGCATCGAGGAGACCATGAAGACCATGCTGGAAATGGTCAGCTCGCTGCTGGCGGGCATCGCCTCCATCGCCCTGGTGGTCGGCGGCATCGGCATCATGAACATGATGCTCACCACCGTCACCGAGCGCACCACGGAGATCGGCCTGAAGAAGGCGCTGGGCGCCATCCCCTGGCAGATCCAGATGCAGTTTTTGATCGAATCCTTCCTGCTGTCGGTCATCGGCGGCGCGCTGGGCATCCTGCTCGGCCTACTGCTGTCGCTGATCCTCTCCAGAATCCTGGGCACCACCTTCGTCGTCTCCCCGGGCGCCATTGCCCTGGGGGCGGGCTTCTCCGCCGCCGTGGGCATCATCTTCGGCTGGGCCCCGGCCCGAAAGGCCAGCAAGCTGAACCCCATCGACGCGCTGCGTTCGATGTGACCCCGATCCCCCTTCCCCCCACGCCCCAAGTCAGGAGGTCATCACCATGAAATTCACTCGCAAAGCACTGCCGGCCCTCCTCATCGCCGCCCTGCTGCTGGCGCCTGTGGCGCTGGCGGAGACCATCACGCTGAACGGCACCGTGACCGCCAGCGAGACCCACGAGATCTACGCCCCCATCGGCGGCACCGTGGCCCGGGTGGCGGTGGAGTCCGGCGAGCGGGTCAGCGCCGGGGACGTGCTGGTCAGCCTGTCCACCACGAAGGTCTACGCCGACGAGAGCGGCACCGTCACCGGCGTCTTCGGCCAGCCCGGCGATTCCGCCGAGACCATCTCCGGCCGCTACGGCGCGGTGATGTACATCGAGGGCGAGAGCGTCTACACCATCGACGCCTCCACCGAGAACGCCTACAACTCCACGGACACCAAGTTCGTCCACGTGGGCGAGAGCGTCTACCTGAGCTGCTATTCCGACGGCAAGCACACCGGCACCGGCGTGATCACCGCCATCCAGGGCACCGACTACACCGTGAAGGTGCTCTCCGGCGAGTTCCTGGTAGGCGAGACCGTGAACGTCTACCGCGGTGACAAGAGCACCGCCTCCATGCGCATCGGCCGCGGCGATCTGACCCGCGCGAACCCCACCGCCGTCTCCGGCAGCGGCAGCATCGTGTCCTTCGCCGTATCCGCGGGAGACGAGGTCCAGCGGGGCGACCTGCTCTTCGAGACCCTGGACGGCGCCTTTGACGGCCTGTACATGAGCGGCAGCGACATCGCCTCGGACATCGACGGCATCGTCTATCAGGTCAACGCCCAGCAGGGCAGCCCCATCCAGAAGGACAGCGTGGCCGCCGTGCTGTACCCCGCCGACGCCATGCGCATCGAGGCCAAAATCGAAGAAGCCAGCCTGAGCGACATTGCCGTGGGCGACCCGGTGAGCGTCGAGCTGGTCTGGAACCAGGACGACGAGATCACCTACCCCGGCACGATCTCCATGATCTCCGCCGTGGCGGACGCCTCCGCCGCCTCCGGCATGGACGCCGGCGAAGCGGCGGTGACCTACACCGTGTACATCGACTTCACCCCCGACGCCAACACCCGCTACGGCATGAGTGCCGTGGTGACCACGCTGGAGGACGATGAGCCGGAGGACGCGGCCGAAGAGGTGACGGACTATGAAGCAGCTGAAGCGCCTGAGGACTAAGCGGCTGCTCTGCCTGGTCCTGGCGGGGCTGATGGCGCTGGCCGCGGTCACCGCCGGCATCGCCGCCGCGACGGCCGCCTCCGCCGACGAGGTGGAGGGCGGCGCCACCGACGCGCCCGAGGTCACTCCCACCCCGACACCCGCGCCGGATACCACCGACGCGCCCGAGGTCCCTCCCACCCCGACACCCCCGCCGGCGCGCCCCCACGCGCCCGCGGCCCCGGCGGCGCCGGGCGG
>JAUMVG010000125.1 GCA_030530315.1 Clostridia bacterium
ACTCTAAACTCTTAACTCTCAGGCGAAGCCCGGCAGCTTCCAAATTGCCAAGCCACTTGAACATACTCCCCTTAACAATATCTTATCACACAACCCATCCCTACGGCATGTACGATTTTGGTCAATTCATGAAGAATCATAGCTTTTGGCCGTCCGCGGCAGCCTTGCGCTTGTATTCCTTGGGCGTCATGCCGGTCTGCTTTTTGAAGATCTTCGAGAAGTATTCGGGGTTCTGGAAGCCGGTCTGCTGGGCGATGGCGTAGTTGGGCAGGTCGGTGGTGCGGATCAGGCGCATGGCCACCTGGATGCGCCGATCGGTGAGGAATTCCACGAAGGTCTTGCCCACGATGCGCTTGAACAGCTTGCAGAAATACGTCGTGTTGATGCCGAACTTCCTGGAAATGTGATCCAGCGTCAGGTTTTCAGCGTAGTGCTCGCCGACATAGCCGGCGATCTGGAGGATCAGGGTGTTGGACTGGGCGGCGGAGATGCCGCTGAACCGCTGCCCGATCTCGCCGCTGAGCCTGACGAGCTCGGCGCTGTTGTCCTGCAGGGAGCTGGATCGGCGCAGGATGCTCTTCAGCTTGTCCAGCTTCTTTTGGCTGGTCAGGTCTTCGCCGGTCTTGTCCTCGTAGCTCGCCACGATGGCCATGTAGGCGCGCATGATCCAGTTCCGGGCGTCGTCCTCCTTGAATCCGCCGGTGCGGATCAGGTCGCAGAAGCGCAGGACGGACGCGTTCAGGGCCTCTGCGTCCGCGGCGTTGACAGCGTCGTGAATGGCCTGGATCTGCAGGCGAACCGCTTCGGTGGAGGCGGCGCGGTCGGGGCGGGTGAATTCGTCCACCACGCAGACAGGCTCGTCCCGGTTGAAGAAGCACTGATCCAGCGCGCGTCCGGCCTCCTCCTGCGCCGCGGCGATGGCCGCGATGCCGCTGTGCAGCCGGCTGATGCCGATGGTCAGCCGCACGTTCAGGCTCTGCCGGGCCACCTGGAGCATGCGGTGGGCGATGGACCGCAGCGCTTCCCGGGCCTGGGCGTCGGACGGGCTTGCCGGAAAGTACAGGAAGGCGGCAAAGCGCCCGCGCCCGCATTGGGAGATCTCGCCGTGCCCGGCCATGTGGATGCAGTCCGCCAGCATGGCGCGAACGCCCCGGCTCAGGGCGCTGCTCTGGTGGTAGGAGCGGAGGTCCTCGTCGTCCTCCGCCTCGATGAGCAGCACCGCGAACCGGCTGAAATCCAGGTCCAGGTGGTGAACATCGCGCAACCGCTCGACCTCGTCGGGCTCCTCGATGTAGCCCATCACGATGCTCTCCAGCGCGTCCAGACGGGATTCCCCGGACGCCATCAGGGATTCGCCTTCGGTGAGATAATACTTTTCGCGGATGCCGTCCAGCACCTCCCGCAGCCGCTCCGGCTTGAGGCCCACCTTCAGCAGGTAGTCGTCCACGCCCAGGTGCATGGCCTCGTGCAGATAGCTGAACTCCTCGTAGCAGGTGAGTATGACGATCTTGATGTCCAGCTTGCGGGCCTTGATCTGGCGGATCAGCTCGATGCCGTCCATCACGGGCATCTTGATGTCCGTGATCAGGATCTGGGGGTTGTACTTCAGGCACATCTCCAGCGCCTGGCGGCCGTTTTCCGCTTCGCCCACCAGCTCGTATTCGCTGTTTTCCTGATCGAGACAGAAGCGAATGCCCATGCGCATCAGGGCCTCGTCCTCAGCGATCAATACCTGGATCATGGGTCTTCCTCCTTTGCCTCGGCGATGGGCAGCGTGACGCGCACCGTGGCGCCCTGCTCGGCCTGGCTCTTGAAGAGCAGGCCGTAGCGCTCGCCAAAGTACAGCCGGATGCGCGTGAAGGTGTTTTCCAGACCGATGCTCGTCTGATCCCCGGAGGCGGGGAACTTGGCGCGCAGGGTCTCATAGTCGGTGAATTCCGGCACATCCTCGGGGAGGCCGACGCCGTTGTCGATGACATCCACGCACAGCACGCCGTCGATGGCGGCGCACTCGATGTGGATGTGGCCCTTGCCGCCCTTGGGCCGCAGCCCGTGGGAGATGGCGTTTTCCACCAGGGGCTGCAGCAGCAGCCGCGGGATCTGGCAGCGCTCGAACTCGGCGGGCACGTGGCTGGAGAAGGAGATGCCGTTTCCGAAGCGCACGTTCTGGATGAACAGATAGGGCTCCAGCATGTCCACCTCCACCTTCAGGGTGGTGAAGGTGCTGAAGTTGTTCAGGCTGTAGCGCAGTATGGCCACCAGGGAGTTGACCATGTCGCTGATGCTGTTCAGGCCGTGGACCATGGCGATCCAGTGGATGGAATTGAGGGTGTTGTACAGGAAGTGGGGGTTGATCTGCGTTTGCAGGACCAGCAGCTCCGTCTCCCGCTTCTTCTTTTCGGAGGCGTAGATGTCCGCGATCAGCTGCTTGATGCGGTTGAGCATCACGCGGTAGGTGCGCGTCAGCTGGCCCACCTCGTCGGAGGACTCCGCGGGCAGCTCCACGTCGTAGTTGCCGTTCTGCACGCCGACCATCGAATCCATCAGCTGGTGCAGCGGCTTGACGATGTGCCGCGTGGACGACACCGAGAACAGGATCACGAAGGCCATGGCCGCGGCAAACATCGCGGCGATGTACAGGATATAGCGGTTCACTTCGCGGGTCATGGCGGCGTAGGGGATGAGGGAGACCATGTGCCAGCCCGTCTCGCCGGTGGTGGTGTGGACGCCGAATTGCCTGCCGTTTTCGCCGTCGTCGTACAGGAAGCTCGACTCCCCGGAGATCCCTTCGGCCAGCGCTTCGTCCAGCATCTGTCCCGGAGCCTGCCCGTCGCTGGAGTAGATGACCTGCATGTCCGCGTCCACCACCAGTATGCGCCGGCCGCTGGAGGACGCCTGCAGGGAGTCCATGAGCCGCTCCGGGGAGATGACCACGTAGACAAAGCCGATCTGGCGGAGTCTCGAGGTGTCCTGCAGCGGGTAGTACAGCGCGAGGATATAGTCCGGCCGGGTCTCCCGGGTGGGCTTTCGCTCCAGCGCGAGATACCACGGGCTCACGGGCTGGCGGGACTCATAGTCCAGCATGCGGCGCCGGACCTCGTTCCGGTCGAGGGAAATGCCGTTGCCGCCGGCGTAGAACTTGCCCCGGTCGGTGTAGACGATGATGGAATCGATGATGTTGTCTGTGGAGAGTATGGCCGTCTTGAACAGGGTGCTGATCAGATCCGCGTCCTTGTTGCTGTAGGTGAGGGAAGGGCGGTGCAGCGCGCTGTTGATGACATTGTTGGAGACGAAGGAATCCATAAAGGAAAGCACGTTGTGCACCCGCTGCTCCAGGGCCAGGGACAGGCCCTCCAGCTTGTTCTGCGTGTCAGCGCTCTCCTTGTCGCGAATGACGCCGATGATAAGATTGTAGGAGACCAGCGAAATGGCCAGGGCCGAGAAGATCGAAATGGCAATGCAGGTCATCAGGATCCGCCGGTGCATGCCGAGGGACTTCCGCTTCACAGGACATCATCTCCCGAAATGACGATTGGAATTGTTGGTGGATGGCATGGGTGATCGACAGCTTGGAATTAGTCGGGCTGACGCCCAATTGAGAATTGAGAATGGAGAATTGGGAATGGTGGTGCA
>JAUMVG010000126.1 GCA_030530315.1 Clostridia bacterium
CCGGCTCCTTCATCAGTCCTTTTACCTTGTCGCTATTTTAGTGACATTGGCCTTCGGGATGGATGGCCGTTTTTTTCCAGCGCTTCCGGCGAAATGCCTACGCGGAGAGGATGATTTCGCCGTAGGCGTCCTCCTGGGCGACGTGGAGCCGGTTCAGCTTGATCAGCTCCAGCAGCGCCATGAACATGGTGACGACCTCCTGCCGGGTGTAGTCCTCCTCAAAGAGATCTGAAAAGCGGCAGTTGCCCTTGCGGATGTGGCGGGAGATGCGGGCCATGCAGCCGGCGACGGTATAGGAGTCCCGGCGGATCTCCCGGCTGGCCAGGCGGTCGTCGGCCTCGCTGCGGCGGGCGCGCTCCAGCACCTTCTGGTAGGCCTTGATCAGCTTGTCCAGCGTCAGGCCGGTGATCTCGATGTTTGGCGGCGGCAGGGGATATTCCTCCGGCAGCTTGGTCAGCAGCGCCCGGGCGTCCTCCTCCAGCTGGTGCATCCGGGCGGAGACCTCCTTGAACTGGCGGTATTCCTCCAGCTGTTTGATGAGGGCCTCCTCCGGGGACAGCTCGTCCGGGTCCTCCGGCTTGGGCGGCTTGGGCAGCATGGCCCTGGACTTGATCTCCAGCAGCGTGGCCGCCATCTGCAAAAACTCGCTGGCGGAGTCCATGTCCAGCTCGTCCACCAGGCTCATGGTTTCCAGGTACTGCTCGGTGATCTGGCTGACGAAGATGTCCTGGATGTCGATCTTCGCGTTGGAGATCAGCGTCAAGAGCAGGTCCAGCGGGCCGTCAAATTCCTTCAGGGATACGATGTACGACATGTGCTATTCTCCAATTTGTCTTGCTGAACGGCGCTACGGCACCAGTCCCAGTGCCCGCAGCGCGGAGATGGCAACGTTGCCCGCCAGCGTGAGCAGCTGGGTATCCACCCAGCCCAGTACGCGGCCCACCACGCCGGAGAGCACCAGCACGAACAGCGCGGTGCTGGCGATGCGGGCGGTTCGGGGGTTGGCGAACAGCTGGCGGCGGCGCAGGATCAGGTCGTTGAACACGTGGTAGCCGTCCAGCGGGGGCACCGGCAGCAGGTTGAACACGCAGAGCACCAGGTTGGTGACGGTGAAGTAGTAGAGCATCTGGTACAGGTAGCCGGCCACCTCGCCGAAGCTCTCCTCCACCTGGTAGATGGCCACGTTGTAGTAGTCATACCGGGCAAAGAGCAGGCCCAGCTGCACGCCGGTGGTGGCGCTGGCGGCGGCGCGGATGGCGGCGGCCAGCAGCAGGAACATCAGCAGCTGGCCCAGCAGGCTCAGCAGCAGGTTCATGGTCACGCCCGCCAGGGAGACCTTCAGGTCGTCCCTGCGGTAGTTGCGGTAGTTGCGCGGGTTGACCGGCACGGGCTTTGCCCAGCCGAAGCCCACCACCAGCATCAGGACGGTGCCCAGCGGGTCCAGGTGCTTCAGCGGGTTCACGGTCATGCGGCCCATCATCTTCGCGGTGGGGTCGCCGCACCGGTTGGCCACCCAGGCGTGGGCGAACTCGTGGAGCGAGAGCGCCAGTATGCGGCCCGGGAACGCCAGCAGGAAGAATATCAGCATCCCCTTCGGGTCGCGGAAAAATTCGTCAATGTAGCTGATCAAGGGCTTGACCTCCGATAAATGATAAAACTCCTCCTTACATTATATCGGATTTTGCTCGCCCGCGCAACCCGGAAACGCGGCGTTCGCCGTCCGTTTACATTAGAGCCTGTATAAGTTCCCCGGAGGCGGCATGGCGCGGAGTTATCATCTGAGTTTAACCGAAACGCGCTTTATAATCTTCCCGGGTTGACTAAAATGAAAGGCCGCCGGGAAAACCCGGCGCGACTGAAATCCCTGGAGGAAACTCAATGGTAAGAGATATGACGCACGGCTCCCCGGCGCGGCTGATCATCGGCTTCTGGCTGCCGCTGGTGCTGGGCAACCTGTTTCAACAGGTCTATAACCTCGTGGACAGCATTATCGTCGGACGCTTCGTGGGCGTGGACGCCTTCGCCGGCGTCAGCGCCACCGGCTCGCTGAACTTCCTGATCATCGGCTTTTTGCTGGGGCTGTGCTCCGGCTGCGCCATCCCGGTGGCCCAGGCCTTCGGCGAGAACGATCCCCACAAGATGCGCAAGTATTTTGCCAACGCCATCTACCTGTGCGGCGGCATCGCGGTGGTGATGTCCGTGGTCACCGTGCTGTCCTGCCGGGCGATCCTGCGCTGGATCGGCACGCCGGAGGACATCCTGGACCAGGCCTATGGCTACATCGTCTACATCTTCGCGGGCATGACCGCCGTGATGCTCTACAACCTGGCCAGCGGCGTGCTGCGGGCGGTGGGCAACACCCGCACGCCCCTGTACTTCCTGATCCTCAGCTGCGCGGTGAACGTGGCGCTGGACTTCGCCTTCGTGGTGGGGCTGGGCATGGGTGTCACCGGCGCAGCCCTGGCCACGGTGCTGTCCCAGCTGCTCTCCGGCGCGCTGTGCCTGCGGCTGATCTTCAAGAAGTACGACGTGCTGCACATCCACGGCGAGGAGTGGCAGCCGGACGCCGCCTGCCTGAAGCGGCTGGCGGGCATCGGCGCGCCGATGGGCATGCAGTTCTCCATCACCGCCATCGGCTCGCTGGTGATGCAGACCGCCGTGAACGGACTGGGCTCCGGCGCGGTGGCCGCCATCGGCGCGGGCAGCAAGGTGTACAACCTGTTCTGCTGCCCCTTCGAGGCCATGGGCGCCACCATCGCCACCTGGTGCGGCCAGAACCTGGGCGCGCGGCGCATCGACCGGGTGCGCCAGGGGGTGCGGGAATCGCTGCTGGCCATGGCGGTCTATGCCGTGGCGGCGCTGTTCATCGTGCGGATCTGCGGCGAGCCGCTGATCCGGCTGTTCATCACCGGCTCCGAGGAGAGCATCATCGCCGACGCCCTGAAGTTCCTGAACCTGGTGGTGCGGTTCTTCATACCGCTGCTGCTGATCTTCGTGCTGCGCAACGGCCTGCAGGGCCTGGGCTACTCCCGGGTGGCCATGTTCGCGGGCCTGTTCGAGATGGTGGGCCGCACCTTCGTGGCCTTCGCGCTGGTGGGCCCCTATGGCTTCGACGGCGCGATGCTGGCCAACCCCGTCGCGTGGATCATGGCGGACGTGCTGCTGATCCCCACCTACCTGCACACGGTGCGCATGCTGGAGCGCCAGAGCGCCGCGACCGCCGGCGTTCACGCGCTGGGATAGGGGAGGCGCTCGGACTTCGCCCCGGGACGTCGCCCCGATCGGAACGGGAAAGCCGCCGCCTCCGGGTTCCGGCGCCTCCATGACGTTTGTTAAATCCCCCGATTCCCGGGCCGCTGTCCGTCCCCGCGACTTGACAGCCCCGGGAGGGATGGGGTATAATGAATGACGCCGTGGAGGTGTATCGAAGTGGTCATAACGGCCCTGACTCGAAATCAGGTAGGGTGAAAGCCCTCGTGGGTTCGAATCCCACCGCCTCCGCCAAAAAATCCCGCCGCCCCTGAAAGGCAATGTCACTAAGATAGGGCAACGAGGGGCACGAACAAGCGAGTTCGTGCT
>JAUMVG010000059.1 GCA_030530315.1 Clostridia bacterium
TCAATTCTCAATTAATTAAATTCCAACTTGTCACTGCAACAGAACAGTTCCTTCACAGCAAGGTGCAAATCCATGCCGCCAGCGCGGACACCGCGGGGAATATGACCAGCAGCTTCAGCAGCTGGCTTTTGATGTTGAACCCGTACCTCCTGCCGCTGAGCGCGGGCTCCGTCTCGGGGTAATAGTGCTGGAAGAAGTGGAATTTGCAGAGGAGGAACCAGTCGAAGAAGATCATGTCATAGGCCTTGTAGATCGTGAAGATCATTACAAAGCGCACAAAGAACCCAATGAAGGAATAGCCGTTTCGGAAGCCGTCCCAGATGGAGACGACGCCCACGCCCAGGATCGTCAGCGCGCTCAGGATCATCATCACCCATCCCATGGTCCGGGCGCCGTAGAACAGCTCCGCGTTCCTCGGCTTTAGCAGCGCCTGGGCCTCCTTCGGCGCCGACGAGAAAAACCTCTCGTCCTGGACAAAGGCCACCGCCGCGATCAGCAGGAGCGTGATCGCCGCGCAGAATACGATCGCCAGAAAAACCGTTAACAACATAATGATTCCCTCCCTACAGCCACGCGATGTACAGGGGGGCTCACAAGGCATATTCCCTGTCGCCCACATACTTCTTCCAACCGAGCAGCAGCGCCGTAAACATGACGATCGCGCCGAGGCTCATATTCGATGTCCCGATCCCGTTGATCAGCGCCGTATTGCCGAGCTGCCGCATCCCGTTGAACACGGCCTTTCCCACCAGCAGATTGAACGCGCAGTACCATCCGGGAAACGGCGTGCGTCCCTTGGCAAACGCGATGAACTGCACGATATTCGCGCCGATAAAGAATACCGCAAAGACGACCGCGACCGGCAGCAGGAAGTACAGCAGGTATTTGAGGGCGATGTCGCGGCCAGCCGCCTGTCCCGCCGCCCCGGCGACGGATCTGTAGATCCACATGAACGCGCCGCAGGGCAGGTGCACCGCTCCGCCGCCGACGGCGAGATAGACGTACATCGCCAGCCTGTAGAACCGTCCTCCCCGCGGCATCTTTTCCCGGATCAGCGGGTAGACCGTCATAAGGCCGCAGAATTCCAGGCATATTCCCGCAAAGCCGATCATGCCGCCCAGGATCGGCCGCCACGCGGGCATGGTCAGCGCGATGGCAAAGTAACCGTCGATCATGTTCGCTCCGTCCGGGAACTTCGCCGCGCCGATCAGAAGGTCGCCGATGAGCGTCAGCAGCGCCCCGAACAGGCCGATTTTCAGATACCTCTCCGCTTTTTCCCTGTTCATGCTCACGCCTCCCGTTTTTCCCCGGGATCAGGTCCATGATCCCGGAGAGTCTTGCCGAATGGGTCAGCCGTCATAATCCGGGCGGCGGCTGACGTCGATGATGCGGAAATCGCAGCATGGCGCGCCGTGCCCGATCGTGCTTCTGCGCGCCCATTTCAGGTTTTTGTGCAGGTTTCCGTATTTTGCGTCGTCGCTGTCGCAGAACGCGGGGTTCAGCTCCAGGCAGTCATACTTTTGGCACATGGCATGATACGGACAGGCGACGATGTCGAACCTGGCCACGGCCGGGTCGACCTTCTCGGGCATCCGGTATTCAAATCCCGCTTCCGGGCTGAAATCCCGCAGCGAGTGCTTCACCATCCCGGCCGGATATCTGTGGTAGTTCCCGGCGATGTGCTGGTACCAGGCCGCCGGCCGGAACATGATTTCACAAATCCTGTAGAAGAATCCGCGAATCACGTTCGCAGCGTCCTGGGTCGTCATGCCGTGGGCAAGGAGCGTCTTGTAGACGGCGATTGCCGGAAAGATATTGGTTCCGGTATGCCGCTTCATGGCCTTGGGAAGGTCCCTGTTCTCCTCCGTCAGCTTCTGAAACAAGGCGTTGGCCTCTCTTCGGACCTGCCCGTACTCCTCCCGTGAGAAGCGCTTCCTTGCCCCCGACGCCATCAACGATACGATCATATTCATCCTTGCACGCGCCCCCCTGTCCAACCGGTCATATCCGCAGGTTCATCCCGCCGAGCGCCCTCGCAGTGCTCCTTCAAACGCTTCAAAACGCTCTGCTTCTGGCAGCGTGGCCAGAAGGCCGCCGAACATGAACGCGTTGCCGAAGCTCAGAAACATCGTCCCTATGCCCGCGCCGAGGGCGGTATCGGGGCCGAGGATCGCGGACAGCGCCAGCGCGGGAATCGCGCCGATCAGCACGCAGAACCACCTGGCTTTCCTTGGATAGGGCGTCAGGCCCTTGGAAAAAGCCATGAACTGGACGACCATCATTGGCAGCCAGAAGAGGATCAGCAGCAGATATACCGGCTCGCTGAACCCATAGAAGAGCAGATCCGCCGCCTTTGCCGCCAGCGCCGCGTCGGCCCGGAGCAGGTATTTGTACGCCAGGTTGAGCACGCCCACGTTCATATGGCATCCCACCGGCGCGAGCCAGATGTAACCAAATATGCCCGCCCGGTAGATGTGCGCGTACCCCGGCGCAGCGTCCGCCATCAACCGATAGACGGCAAAGCAGGCAAGCCCCTCCAGGAATATGCCAAAGAAGCCGAGCAGGCCGCCCGCGATCATCTGCCAGTCCGCAAGATTCGGCGCGCCGGCCATCACGCTCGCGGCCAGTGAATTGCCCGCCGCGTTCTCCGCAAATCCCAGCAGGAAGTCCCCGATCCCCGTGAGGATCGAAGCAAACAGCCCGATGGCCAGCAGCTTTTTGATCCTTGCCCGGTCCAGGTTATGGTCGATGCCGATCGAATTCATCGCTTTACCATCCATGTTCCGTTACCCCAGGAACGCCAGCGCCCTTTCCGCGAATGCCTGCGGGTGCATCATGACGAATTCCCCGTGCATCATGTTCGGGATTTTGACGACCTCCATCTGCGGAAGATACCCCTTCGCCCATTTCAGGTCCCGGAAGCGGGAGCCCCACTCGTCCGTGCCGACCCAGAACTGGATCTGCGTGTCCAGCTTTGGCGCCGTCTCCGGGACGGCGTAGTTGTTGGCGGACCAGAAGATGTTCCAGATCGTCCGGTCGCTGTATCCCTTCAGGTACTGCCGAATCTGCTCGTATTCCCGCCTGGCATTTTCAGGATCCCGGGCAAAGCGCTCCGGCGGAAAGGCCATCTCCATGAACTTCACGGAGGAGCGCCCCAGCTTCAGCATCAGGAAATCCCTCACGCCGATCAGCTTGCAAATCCATTTCGGATATTGATAGGGCGCCGTGCCCGCGTCGATGATCGCCTTATCAACGGGGATATCCTGTGTCGTGAGAAACCGAACCGCCATGCCGCCGCCGAAGCTCAGCCCGTACATGGCGTCCAGGCGGTCGATGCCGCGCGCCTTCAACCACCGGGCGGTGTCGTCCACCGTCTTTTCCACGGAGATAAAGTCGTTGTGCTCCTGGGGATCGTGTCCGTCCGGCGTCACCAGCATGACGTGAAACCGCCTCGCCAGTCCCTCCGCCGCCGGGCGAAACTCCTGCCACGGCTCACAGCTGCCCTGGAAGAAGACCAGCTGCCGGGGGTTCCCCGATCCGTATTCCCGAATCTTCATGTCTGTACGCCCTCCATGGATCCCTCATTCCCCGCCAGTTCCATGAACTCATCGATCGCCTTCAGCACCGGCGCGGTATACTTTTCGCCGCCAAAGAGCCACTGCTCGTGCTGCATATCAAACTCCCGGATGTCCGGGTCCCGGAAATACTTCCTGTAGCGCTTGAGATACTTTTCGCCCATCTTGTTCGCGTAGATGAAATGGACCTTCGTGTTCTCCACGTGGATATCGTCCCTGAGCCAGGTGAGCAGGTCCGTGGTATACTCGTTTTTGATGGACTCAGGGCTGAATTTCGCGAAGCATCCCATGAACCGATCCGCGGCCTCGTCGCTCATTTCAAAAAAACTCTTGAGCTTCTCCCGCGTCTTTGCCTTCTTCTTCTCGCTCCCGGTAAAGCTGGTCAAGAGCGGAACCACCAGCTTCGACTGGAGCCATGCGCTGAGCTTCCCGCTCTGGTCCAGGTCCGGGCTTCCGAAGATGCCGTGATCGATGTGGATGTTTTCCCTCTGGATCAGCTGTCCCACAAAGGTGCTGCCCAGGGAGGAGCCGATCGCGCCGTCGATTCTTCCGCCGTGGTTGTCTTTGATGTATTTCTCTATCTTCTCCGTGACGGTGATCATATCGGGAAAGATCTCGCCGCTGCCGTCAAAGCCGTCGTAATTGACGCAGATCAGGTGATATTTCTCACCCAGCCGATCCAGCACCGTGGCAAAGTTCGTCTGATAATCGCAGGCCGTCCCCGGCAGCAGCATCAGCGTCTTCCCCGAGGGGTTCCCCATCTCATCAAATTGCATCGTCGCGCCCTCCCGCGTCCCGTCAACGCTTCTTCCCGGTGACCGTATAGATCATTCCCTTGATCTGCCGGGAATCTGTGATCGTAAATCCCGCGCTCGCCATCATCCTTTCAATGCCCTTGCGGTTCGTGGTGTGGCAGTCGCCGCTCTTCGCCAGCTTGAAGAGGATGTGATTGTCGATCCATGCGCCAATGCCGCCGATGCCGGTATCGGAGAGGATATACAATCCCCCGGGCTTCAGCACGCGCTTGGCCTCCTGCATCGCCTTCTCCGGGTAGGGGTAGTGATGGAAGCTCTGGGAGCAGGTGACGATGTCGAAGCTCCCGTCCGGATAGGGCAGCCTGTCGGCTGATCCCACAACAAATTCCGCGCCATGGATCCCCTTGCCCTTCGCCACGCGAATCATCTCGTCCGACAGGTCCACGCCGCAGTATCTCGCGGGCTTCTGCTTCGCAAGCATGTCGATCAGGAATCCCGTCCCGCAGCCCACGTCCAAAAGCGCTTCATAGGAAACACCTTTTATCTGTTCCGCAATGTCGCGACAGCTGATTTTCCCGTTTTGCGAGTAATAATACGTATCTCGCTGATCGTATTCGGCGGCCTGCCCGTCAAAATGCTTCTTGGATAATGCTTCATAGTCCTTCATACCGCTCACTCCTCTTCATGCCGGAACCTGCGCTTCATTCGTCAATCGTTCAAACATTAGCTGAGTCTAACCCTTGTCCAAAGTCAAAGCCCACCGCACAGCCGTCCATCTCTGATGCCGCTGTATGATGGGCGATAAGCTCTCGTTAGTCCTCACTTACCATTATATATCGCCAAGCATGTTTTTTCAAGATGAACCGTTAGAAATTAATAATATTCTTCATAATATCATACGGACCTGTTTGCCAAGCCACTCGGTCAGCAATTCGCGGGTACGGCTGGCATCCTCCTGGGCCACCTTGCCCTGGATGGCGATGCCCTCCAGCATCTCAGCACCAGGCGCGGAGGCTTCGATCTCGGAGACCGTGCCGCTCTGGCCGCTGCCCTCGTGGGTGTTGAAGGGAACCAGCTTCTTGCCGGACAGGTCATAGCTCTCCAGGAAAGTCAGCACCGGGCGGGGCGTCGCTCCGTGCCAGATGGGATAGCCGATCATGATGATGTCGTAGTCATCCAGGTTCGGCAGCTCGCCCGCCAGTTCCGGCCTGGCGTCGGCGTCCAGTTCCTCCTGAGCGCGGGTCAGCATGGAGGCGTAGTCGTCAGGATAGGGCTCCACCGTCGTGATCTGGTACAGGTCGCCGCCGGTCATCTCGGCGATGGTCTCCGCGACGATTTGAGTGTTGCCCTTCTCAGTATAACCGGCACAGGAAGCGCTGGCGGAATCGGGATCGGCGGTGCCCACGTTGTAGTTCTCTCCGGCGCGTGAGACATAGGCGATCAGAATCCGGGGCGAGGATTCCGCCATCGCGGCGCCGCCCATCAGGCACAGGGCCAGCACAACAGCAAACAGCTTCTTCATATCCATATACGCCTTTCAGTCTTTGTCAGAATCCGCCCAGGCCGCGGTGCCCGTAGACCCGGCACTGGTTGAGGGACGCTTCAAGCGCGTTGAACTCCCCGTCAGTCAGTTCCACATTGGAGGCGTTCAGGTTCTCCACGATGCGCTCCTTGTTCTTGGAGCCGGGGATGGGCACGACATTCGAGTATTTGTGCAGCATCCAGGCCAGGGAGATCTGCGCGGGCGTGGCGTGTTTCATCTCTGCGTACTGCTTCATCAACTCGACGATGGGTTGGTTGCCTGCGATGTTCGCCCTTGAAAGCTGCGGCACCCAGTTGCGCACGTCGTCGTAGCTTTCGAACTGCGTCTGCGGCGTGATCATGCCGGAGAGCAGGCCGCTGGCGATGGGCGAAAAGGGCACAAAGCCGATGTCGTGGGCCATGCAGTAGGGGATGATTTCCGCTTCGGAATCCCGCTCCACCATGGAATAGATGTTCTGAATGGCGGTCAGCGGCGTCACCCTCTGGGCGCGTTCGATCACATCCACGTCCACCTGGGAGAGGCCCCAGCCGCCGATCAGGCCCTCGTCGATCAGCCGTCCCATGGCCTCGGCCACCTTCTCCACGGGCGTGCCGCCCATGCGGTGCAGGTAGTACAGATCGACATGATCCGTTTGCAAACGCTTCATGGAAGCCTCAAGATGCTTGCGAATCGTCTGGTAAACGCTCCCGAAGCTGAACCCCTGCAGCATCAGCTTCGTGGCGATGATCACGTTCTCCCGCACGTCCTTCAAGGCCTTGCCAAGGTAACTTTGCCTTTGGCAAAGTTATCCCCGGCAAAGCCGGGGATGGCGACGGCTCAAATCGTAGATTTGAGGCGCGCCACCTCCGATCAGCTCATTGTGGCCGATGCCGGACAGGCCGGGGCTGTAGACCTCCGCTGTGTCAAAGAAGGTGCAGCCGTGGTCATAGCCGTTGCGGATGGCCTCGATGCTGTACTGTTCTGTAGGAATTTGACCATAGCCGTGGAGACAGCAGTCGCGCCACTGCCTTCGGCAGGCGCGACCAGCCCGCGCGAATCCTACGGATTCCAGCGCGGCGCTGCCGGCGCTTGCCCTTTGGGCAGTAGCGCCGGTGCGTGAAAGGCCATGCAGCCCATGCCCACCTCGGAGACGGTCAGGTTGTGCAGTTTGCGCGTCTTCATTTGAAAAAGCTCCTCACTCCGCCCAATACCAGGCAGTTGGTCATTTCGATGACGTCCTCCAGGGGCATCTGCTTGCCGTCCTCGATCCATTGACGGTACGCGCCCAGGCAGGCGTTGTTGACGAAGGTCATAAGCATGCGCTTCTCGTAATCGGTGAGTTTATTGAACGCCTCCGACTTCCCCCACCCCGCGTCGTTCACGTCCGCGATCATCTCGTCCCGAATGGCGTGATACAGGCCGCTTATAGTGATCTTCTCGTAGGCCATCCCCTGCTCCGCGGAGTAGAGGAAGAACTCCCGGTTCACCTTGTCCAGCTCCTCCGGCAGCCTGAAATGCCGTATGCGCTCCAGGTACGCGGAGGACAGTTCCAGCTGCAATTCAGCCAGAAGTGCATCCAGCGTCTCATAATAGTGATAGAAGGTCTTTTTGTTCACCTGCGCCCGGTCGCAGAGCTCCTTGACGGTGATCCGGTCGTATTCCTTTTCGCAGATCAGCGCCTCAAAGGCGGCCTTGATGCCGGTGATGGTCTTTTTCACCCGCAGATCCTCGTTGCCCGTCAGTATCATACAATTTCACCCCTCTGTAATATGTAACCACGGTTACATATTATCAGAAATGGCAATGCAAAACAAGTATCTTCATGCCTTCTCGAATGCCGGGCGCCAGCCCGCAAACTGCTTCAGCTGCTCGTCCGTGCGGTGATAGTAGCGCTCGCCCTTGTCCAGCCTGGCGATCTCGGCCATCTCATCGTCGGTCAGGGTGAAGTCCAGGATGTTCAGGTTGTCCCGGATGTGATCCACGTTCCGGCTGCCGGGGATGACCACGAAGCCCATCTGGGTGTGCCAGCGCAGGATGATCTGGGCGGGCGTCTTGCCGTACTTTTGGCCCAGCCCCGCGAACACCGGCTCGTGCAAAAGCGCCTTGTCGCCGTGGCCCAGCGGGTACCAGCTCATCAGCCGGATGCCGTACTTGTCCAGCGTTTTGCGCAGCTCAGACTGGGTAAAATAGGGGTGCGCCTCCACCTGGATGAACTGGGGCGCGATCTCCCACTTGGTCTGAAGCTCTTCGATGTACTTGCCCTCGAAGTTGGAGATGCCGATGGCCTTGGCCTTGCCGTCCCGGTAGGCCTTCTCCAGCTGGCGGTAACCGGCCAGCCAGTTGCCCGCAGGCTGGTGGATATAGAGCAGGTCCACATAATCCACGCCCAGGCGCTCCAGCGTCTCGTCCACAGTGTCGGGATTCTCATACTCGCTGGGCCACAGCTTGGTGGAGATGAACACGTCCTCGCGCTTCGCGCCGCTTTCCCTGATGCCCCGGCCGCAGGCGCGCTCATTGACGTAGGCGTTGGCGGTGTCCACCAGGGAATAGCCCATCTTGAGCGCCTCGCGCACGCTGTTTTCCGCGTCCGCGGGAGAGAGCATGAAGGTGCCGATGCCGATGACCGGGCAGGTATTGCCGTTGTTCAGAGTGATGCTTTCCATATTCGTTGCCTCCTTGATTTCAGAAACCAGCGTTTCTTATCTTCGATGATTGAATTATACTTTGCCGGACGTTTTCAAACAATGGACAGAAAAACGGAGACGGGCGCTTACGCAACCATCTCCGCAAAAGGGTTTCCAAACTAACAAAGCTTTAATAATCCGCGAAGCGGTCATTCCTGTCCAGCGCGGTCATCTGCGCCATCTCCTCGTCGGTCAGTTCAAAATCGAAGATCGAGATGTTCTCCAGGATGTGGTCCGGGTTGCTTGAACCGGGGATGGCGATGTTGCCCGCCTGCAGGTGCCAGCGGAGGATGACCTGCACGGAGGTCTTGCCGTGGGCCTCGGCGATGGCGGCGATGGTGGGATCGTTGAACAGGATCTGCGTGTTGCCGCGCCCGCCCAGCGGGAACCAGGATTCCATCACCGTGCCGTACTGGGCGAGGTGCGCCTTCATCTCCGTGCTCTGGTGGTAGGGATGGGTCTCGTTCTGCAAGAGCGCCGGGACGATGGTGGTGGCGTTCACCACCCGGTCGAAGTCCTCCGGCTCGTAGTAGTTGGACAGGCCGATGCACCTGAGCTTGCCGTCCGCCACGGCGCGCTCCATGGCCTGGTAGGCATCCACGTCGTTCTCCGGCTGGGAGTGATGCAGGATCATCAGGTCGATGTAGTCCAGGCCCAGGCGTTCCAGGGAGGCGTCTATGGCAACGTCGCCGTCATCGAAGTCGCTGGTCCACATCTTGGTGGTAACGAAGATGTCCTCGCGGGTCACATAGCCCTCTTCGATGGCGCGGCGGATGCCCCGGCCCACGCCGTCCTCGTTGCCATAGATGCGGGCAGTATCGATCAGGTGATAGCCGTCCCGCAGCGCCCAGTAGACGGAGTTCTCCGCTTCCTCGGATGACAGCGCGAAGGTGCCGATGCCGAGGATGGGCATTTCCACGCCGTTGTTCAGGGTGACGGTGGCATTCTCAAGGTCAAAGGCGGGATACTCCGCCAGCGCGGGCACGGCAAAGCACAGGCACAGCAGAGCGATCAGAACGATCTTTTTCATGATTCTTCTCCTTATACTATTCTTAAAACAGAAAGAGACAAGATCCTTCGACTCCGTTTCGCTCCGCTCAGGAAGACAAATAGGGCGGTGTCATCCTGAATGAAACAAAGGATCCTCCACATTTTAATGGAGAATAGTTTTATTCGGGTCGGTTCACGGCGATCCATTCGCCGTCGATCCTCTGGTAGTAGTGCGTGCCCTTCATCCGGAAGGTGCCCTGGGCCCCGTAGGCGTTAGCGGTCAGCGCGGCTGTATAGGTCACCATGGCCGTGCCGCCGTCCACCTCCACCACGGGATCCTCCATGCCGATGGCGTAGTAGGTCAGGCTGCCGTCCGCCACGTCTGCGAAGTATTCCTCCCGGGTCTGCTTCATCCCACTCATATGGGTGAAAGTCATATCCTCTGACACGATCTCGCGCATGGTGTCGATGTCCGCCTCGGTCATGGCCTGGCAATAGCGCGCTGCCTGGTACAGCGCGGATAGCTCATCCTCATTGAGCGTCGAAGTATCGATGCCCGTCAGGGTGACATTCGTGAAGGCAGAAAAATCATAGCTCATATCGGCACCCTCCGCCAGCACCGACCCACAGAGCAGCAGCGCCAGCAAAACCACAATCAACTTCTTCATGTCAGTGTAATTTGTAGGCGCCCGTGCGGATGGAGGCGATCACGCCGCCGTCGATCAGCAGGTCGGTGCCGGTGATAAAGGTGGCGTGCTCGCCCAGCAGGAACGCGCCGGCTTCGGCGATCTCGTCCGAGGACGCCGTGCGCATGGCAGCGGAGGCGTCGATCATCTTCTGATAGCCCTCGCCGGCGGCCTTGAATTCGTCGTAGGCCAGCGGCGTCACGATGATGCCGGGACTGATGGTATTGATGCGGGCGCGGCGGGCCTTCCAGGTAGTGGCGGCGGCCTTCTGGGCCTGGAGGTGGTTGACGCGCTTGGCGATCATGTAGGCCGTGCCGGAGCGGGTGGCGTTCTCCACGATGAAGGGAACCTCCATCAGCTTTTCGGTGGGCGTGCGCAGGATCTCCAATTCGACGTCGCCCGGGATGGGCAGCATGTAGCCGGTCTGGCTGGAGATGATGAGCCCCGCGCCGCCCTCGGCCATGACCTCGCCGAAGGCGTCCACGGCGTAGCCCGTGCCCACCATGTCAAGCCGCAGGATGTGCTCCGGCTGCGCCTGACTGGGAGACGCGCCCGCGGTGTCGATGAAGTACTTCACCGGGCCGAGGGAGGCCACCATCTTCGCGAACGCTTCAACGGAATCCTTCTCCAGCGCGTTGACCACAGTCGTCTCAACGTCATAACCACTGTAGGTGAGTTCATTGGACACACGCTCCAGGTTCTTCTCGCTGATGTCGCCCAGCAGGATCTTCTTGCCCGCGGCGATCCTGCGCACGAGGCTGGAAGCTGCGCTGCAGTTAGGCGGTGCCCATGCTGCCTGCGCCCAGCAGGGCGATGACGGGCTTGTTTGCGTTGCGATCAAAGATCATGGTGGTACCTCCTTTGAAGTTGTTTCTGATAATATTGTACATAAGCCAGGTTTTGGGGACAATGGTCAGATTTCCGAGAAAAGTGGAATAGGCAACCCTTTTTCAAAAAGAGTTCTCGATCCTGTCGGGTTTGCGCGCAACGACGACGACCTTCGCACCTTCTTCGGCAAACAGCTTTGAAGCCGCCTCGCCCATGCCCAGTGTCGCGCCGGTAATAATGGCTACCTTGTCCTTGAGTCTGTTCATGTTTTTTTCCTCCCTGCATTTCAATTCGTCCCGGATTGCCGGGTCACTTCAGCTTCCATGCCAGGTCGTTCAGGAACAGCTGCTGCTCCAGCGCCTCGACGGTGGTGTCCTTCGTGATGTGCACGAACTCGATGTCCATCATCCGCGCCCAGTCCTTCATCTGCTCGGCGGTCACGTCGTAGGAAAGCACGGTGTGGTGCGCGCCGCCCGCGGCGATCCAGCACTCCACGCCGGTGGTCAGGTCCGGGAAGGCCTGCCACATCACCCTGGCCACGGGCAGGTTCGGCATAGGCAGTATGGGCTTGACGCACTGGATGTCCTGCACGATCAGCCTGAGCCTGCCGCCCATGTCCACGAGGCTCACCACGATGCCGGGGCCCTCGTGCCCCTCGAACACCAGCCGGGCCGGGGGCTCGCGGTCGCCGATGCCCAGCGGATGCACCTCTATGCGGGGCTTCTCCGCCGCCACGCTCGGGCAGACCTCCAGCATGTGCGCGCCCAGGCTGTACTTGGCGTCCGGCTCCAGGTTGTAGGTATAGTCCTCCATGAAGGCGGTGCCGCCGGTCTGGCCCTCGCTCATCGCCTTCATGATGGCGGTCATGGCGCTGACCTTCCAGTCGCCCTCGCCGCCGTAGCCATAGCCCTGGGCCATCAGGTGCTGGCTGGCCAGGCCGGGCAGCTGCTTCATGCCGTAGAGATCCTGGAAGGTGTTGGAGAAGGCCATGCAGCCCTCCGCGTCCAGCATCTTCTTCATGGCGATCTCTTCCCGGGCCTGATAGCGCACGGTGGCGATGTCATCGGTGTTCAGGGTGTACTCGCGGCAGTAGGTCTCCATCAACGCGTCGATCTCTTCCTCGGTGACCTCGTCCATGGTCTTGACCAGCTTGCCCACCGGCCAGGTGTTCACCTGCCAGCCCAGCTTGATCTGCACCTCCACCTTGTCGCCCTCGGTGACGGCCACCTCGCGCATGTTGTCGCCAAAGCGCATGACCTTCATCTTTTTGCTGACGGCCACGCCCACGGCGGCGCGCATCCAGTCGGAGAGGCGCTTGTGGATCTTCTCGTCCTGCCAGAAGCCGGCGATGACCTTGCGCGGCAGACGCAGGCGGGCGGCGATGAAGCCGTGCTCCCGGTCGCCATGGGCGGCCTGGTTCAGGTTCATGAAGTCCATGTCGATCTCTTCGTTGGGGATGGAGCGGTTGTACTGGGTGGCGAAGTGGCAGTAGGGCTTCTGCAGGTTCGCGAAGCCGTTGATCCACATCTTGGACGGGCTGAACGTGTGGCACCAGGTGATGATGCCTGCGCACTTCGGGTCGTAGTTGGCCTCGCGCACCACGTCGGTGATCTCCCTGTTGGTCTTGGCAGTCACCTTGTAAACCAGCCTGCAGGGCAGGTTGCCGGAAGCGTTCAGCTTGTCGGTCATCTCCTGGGCGCGGGTCGCCACGGTCTCAAGCACCTCGGGGCCGTACAGGAACTGACTGCCCACCACAAACCAGAATTCATAATCCCTGAGCATGATAATCTCTCCTTGTTGTTGCTCTATCCCAGTGCCACGTCCAGCACCATCATCAATACAAAGCCCAGCGCGAATGCCACGGTGCCCACGTTGGAGTGCTCGCCCTCTGACATCTCCGGGATCAGCTCCTCCACCACCACGTAGAACATCGCGCCCGCGGCGAAGGCCAGCAGATAGGGCAGTATGGACACCACCGCACTGGCGGCGGCGATGGTGACCAGCGCCGCGATGGGCTCCACGATGCCGGACAGCACGCCGTACCAGAAGGTCTTCCCCTTCGGCATGCCCGCCGCCCGCAGGGGCATGGACACGATGGCGCCCTCCGGGAAATTCTGCAGCGCGATGCCCAGCGCCAACGCAAAGGCCGCTGCCTGGCTCACACCCGTCTCTCCCGCGACCCAGCCCGCGTAGACCACGCCCACGGCCATGCCCTCGGGGATGTTGTGCAGCGTCACGGCCAGGATCAGTTTCGTCGTGCGCTTCAGGCTGCTCCTGGGACCCTCTGTCTGCTCATCCATATGCATGTGGGGCGTCACGTTGTCCAGCAGCAGCAGAAAGCCGATGCCCACCAGAAATCCCACTGCGGCAGGGATGAAGGACAGCCTGCCCATACCCTCCGCGCCGTTCAGCGCGGGCTGCAGCAGGCTCCAGAAGGAGGCTGCCACCATCACGCCCGCGGCAAAGCCGGTGAGCATCCGCTGTACGCCGTCCGAGATCCTGTCCTTCAGTACAAACACCATCGCCGCGCCAAGGCTGGTTCCCAGAAAGGGCAGCAGTATACCCATCCAAACCTGTGCGTTCATATCAAATCCCTCATTCGCAATCAGCTGCGCCTGCCCTTTTCAGGCACCCAGAAATGCCACTTCGGGGCCTTGGGCATGGGTTCGTGCTTCACAAGCGCCCGGATGACCCGGCGATGGGTAAAGCAGCAGCAGACGATCAGTACGGCAGCGACGATCAGTATAATGGTTCCTGCGCTCATTGCAAATTCCTCCTCTTGATTACGCCTTGTTGAACTTCTCCCTGGGCTGCCTGCAGCGCGGGCAGCGCCAGTCCTCGGGCAGGTCCTCAAAGGCCACGCCGTCGTGCTCGGCAGGATCGTACACATAGCCGCACACGGAGCAGATGTACTTGCCCGTGCCCTCCTCCGTCACGAAGTAGTCCTCGGTGGGCCAGATCGTCTTCGGCGGATTGTCCAGATCCATTACCCGCTTCGCTTCAAGGTTTTCATAGCCCAGGGGCGTGTGGGTGCTGCAGTACACCGTCGGGTGGTTGCGGATGAATTCCCGGATCGTATTCTGCGTGCTCCTCGTCATGTGGATGTCGTCGTACACGGTGGACAGCTTATCCGCATACATGGCTTCATCCGTGTAGGAGATGTCGCCATGGAACATGTAGAACAGGTCGCCGTCCTCCGCAACCACGATGCTGTTGCCGTAGGTGTGTCCCGGCGCGGGAAGCATGCGCACGCCCGGCGCGATGATCTGGCTGCGGGTGAAGTTGTAATAGGGGCCGTCCGTGAAATCCACCGGCGTGATGCCCGGATGGTCCTTCAGGGCCTTGACTTCATCGGTTTCCATCTCCACACGGTTCACATAGAACTTCGCGTTCGGAAAGCTCCTGATCTCGCCGGAATGATCGCTGTGCTTGTGGGTCAAAACGATTTTCGTCACCTGGGAGGGCTCGTAGCCCGCCGTCTTCAGGGCGGATACATAATCCTCGATCCATCTGCCCATGTAGGAACTGGCCTTGCCGTCCCATACCGCGCCGGGCGTCTCCTTGGGAAGCCCTGTATCCACCAGTATGACGTCGTCGCCCGTGTCAATCACATAATTCTGAAGGGACGCGCGGTATTTGACGTTGTTGTCAAAATGCTCGGCTCCATCCTCTCCGCCAAAGGCAAAGCCCTGGGCATGAAAGCCCTTTTCAAAGTACTTAACAGCCTTGATAACCATAGAACCTGTCGCTCCTTCTCGTATATTCATTATCCGTATCTCACAGCAGAGCCTTCACGCAGGCTTCCACGTCCGCCATGTCGGCGGTGGGCTCAAAACGGGCCACGACGTTGCCCTGGCGGTCGATGATGAACTTGGTGAAGTTCCACTTGATATCCGGCTTGCTGGCCCAATCCGGGTCGGCCTCGGAGAACATCTTCTCCAGCAGCGCCTTGTACTGGTGCTCCTGGAAGCCCTCGAAGCCCTTCTGGGACTTGAGGTAGGTGTACAGCGGCAGCTCGTTTGCGCCGTTGACGTCGGCCTTCTTCATCTGCGGGAAGGTGGTGTTGTAGTGGACGGTGCAGAACTCATGAATGTCGTCGTCCGAGCCGGGAGCCTGGCCGCCGAACTGGTTGCAGGGGATGTCCACAATCTCCAGTCCCTTGTCGTGATAGTCCCTGTAAAGCTGCTCAATGGGTGCATACTGCGGGGTGAAGCCGCAGCCGGTGGCGGTGTTCACCACCAGGATGACCTTGCCCGTGTAGTCCTTGAGGTTCAGTTCTCCGCCCTTGCCCGTCTTCAAAGTGTAATCATAGATCATGTTCTCGTCCTCCCCATTCTCGATAATGCCTTGTCCAACAGGGTTTTGAGCTGCATCAATTCCTCCGTTGGCAGGTCGATGCAGCCATGCATCTGTTCGGGTACTTCCAGTGCGCGGTCCCGCAGCGCCATGCCCTTCTCCGTCAGCGACAGGAACAGCTTTCGCTCCCGGCTCTGGGGGTGGGTGCGCACGATCAACCCCTGCTTTTCCAGGCGCTTCAAAAGCGGCGTCAGCGTCCCGGAATCCAGCCGCAGGGTATGACCCAGTTCGCTCTCCGTCATGTCGCCCTGCTCCCACAGCACCATCATCACGATGTACTGCGTGTACGTCAGGTTCAGCGCCTCCAGCGGCTTGCGGTACTGGCGGATGACTTCCTTCGCGCAGGCGTACAGCGGAAAGCAGATTTGGTTGCGAAGACAGATGCTTTCACATCTTGTGTCGCTCTGAATGTTCTCCATCGTCATCTCCATCTTTGACGAAGGGGCTGGCGATGGATGTCGTCAGCCCCTTGCCCTCTTGCCTGTTCCTTACTTCTCAGCGGGTTCCCACTTGCAGCGGATGGGAGACACGATGGCGCCTTCCTTCTTCATCGCCGCAAAGGCCTTGTCGACCACCTTGCGGTCCAGCCCCGTCAGCTCCGCGACCTTGCCCGCGTTCAGCGGCTCGCCCGCCTTGCGCATGGCCTCAAGGATCATTTCCTTCTCATTCATTTCGCTCACCTCATTCGCCCAGCTGCTCGATCAGGTAGTTCTCCATCCCGATCTCCTGCATCAGGTTCAGGTGCTGCCGCACCCAGTTGAAGTGATCCTGCTCGTCCACGATGAATTCCTGGATCATGCTGCGGGTCACATAGTCGTCCTCGAACATCGCCAGCGCCTTGCTCATCATCGGCAGCGCCTCGGCGGCATCCTTGCAGTCGTACTCCAGCATTTCCTTCACATCGGTGAACACGGGATACTCCTGCAGCTCCACCTTCGGGGTCACGCCCAGCTCGATCAGGCGGGCGTTCACCTTCTTGGCCTCGTCCCACTCCTCGTCGGATTCCGCCATGATCTTGTCCGCCAGCTTGCCGAAGCCGCGCTGCTTCAAAAGCTGCGCCTGGATGGAATGCTGCTGGGAGTTGCCGAACCAGCCCTTTGCCAGTGCCTGCAGAAACTCAATCTTCGTCATCGTCTTTCCCTCCATATCATTTGATTGTGTGCAATCACAACTATTATTGTAATGATCGGTGGGAATAAATCAATTCAGGATGTCGCCAAATTTTCTCATCATGAGAAAAAACAGCGACATCCTGTCATTTGTTATTGGAAATAGATGTGCAGCGGCTCCGGCAGCGAGGCGGCGTACACCTCTGTCAGCGTTTCCCGGCTCACAGGGTATTTCCCCAGGATCCACTCGCAGGTGAGCATGACCGTGCCGAAGCCATATAATCTCACGAGCATCTCCGTCTTCCTGTCCGGTCCATCAAGATCGGAAGCCGCCCGAATGCGATTCTTCAAGGCGTTGAAGTGGATCTCCGTCATATACCGGATAAACGAATCGTATCCGTTCGTATTGGTGAGCAGATTGGCGAGGTATTCCCGCCGCTCATCGTAATAATTCGCCGCTTCTGAAAGGGACTGCCGCCAATCCTTCTGCGTGCCGTCCTCCTGCTCCAGCAGCTTCTGCACATCACGGGCGTAGTCCCAGGCGATGAGGTCGTACTTGTCCCTGAACTGCCGGTAAAAGGTCGCGATGGAATACCCACAGTTTTTCACGATGTCCTGCACCGTGATCCTGTCGATTTCCCGCTCCCGCGCCAGCTCCCGGAAGGATTCTGCCAGCAGCTCCTTCGCCGTCTTTCGCTTCACCCGCATTCCTCCTCTCACATCGCACATCTTGCTGCAGTACTGCCATATCGATTCTCAGAGGCCTCTCCAAAGAGTGTTTCTAAGATCTCTCCTGCCTTTTCCTGCCAGGAACCGTCTTTCGGATAAAAACGTATTCCGTATCGGTGGAATGGGCTTCGTCGAAACGGTAGCCGCTTCGGTCAAAGGCCCTGAGCTGCTCCGGCGCTTCCGCATTGATCTCCGCCATATAGCGCACCATGTCGCCCCGGGCCATCTTGGCGTAGACACCCTTCTGAACGACCTTGCCCTGCTCTTCCTCTCCGAACACGCAGGTGATGAAGCGATCCCCGGGCACAAGGTACTTCCCGATGCACCGCGAGTATTCCACAGATGCCAGGTTTACGATGACCCGACTTTCGTCCAGGACTTCCTGGTACAGGTCGTCGCCCCAGAATTCATACAGATTGCGCGTTCCTGAAACCTTTGCCTTCGCCTGCATCTCCAGCCGATAGGGCACCACGCCGTCCATGGGCCTGAGCACCCCGTAGAATCCGGAGAGTATGCGCAGATGCCGCTGTACATAGTCAAACTGGCTGTTCTCGAACACCGCGGGCCCCATGGAGGTGTACTGAATGCCGTCATAGGCCAGAATCGCCGGGGTCAAGGCTTCCCGGAGATCCATGGCGGCAAATCGCTCGGCGTTCTCCCGGGCGATCCTGTCGTTGCAGGCCCACAGCGCCTTCTGTTCGGCATAGGAAAGGCCCTGGATGTATTCCATCAGAACCCTGGTCTTTGGGAGAAGGGCCGGAAGGTCATTGCAAACAAACGTATCCGTATCGACCTGCATCTTCTTCGCGGGCGAAATGATCACTCTCATAATCGCTATTCCTGTTTCCCGATCCCACTTCGATCAAACAACGCCCTGTATTCCCCATAGCCCTGCGCGTCCAGTTCCTCAAAGGGAATGAACCGCAGTGCCGCCGAGTTGATGCAGTACCGCAGACCACCCGCCTCCGCGGGCCCGTCATTGAAAACGTGGCCCAAATGGGAGTTCGCGCCGCTGGAGCGCACCTCGGTGCGAACCATGAAGTGGGAGGTGTCGGTGCTCTCCGCCACGGCATCCTCCGCAATGGGGCGCGTAAAAGCAGGCCAGCCGCAACCGGAGTCGTACTTATCCATGGATGTGAACAGCGGCTCCCCGCTGACGACGTCCACATACAGGCCCTTCTCGAAGAAATCGTCGTATTCCCCGGTGAAAGCCCGTTCCGTCGTGGCATTCTGCGTGACCTCATAGGCCAGGTCACCGATGCGCTGCCGCAGCACCGCGTCTTCGTTTTTCACGTTCGGTTCCTCCTTTACCCTGCCACAGCCGCAAAGCAAGCAGGCGCACAATACAAAAGCCAGTATGAATCCGCAGCGCTTCATGGGCGAACCCTCACAGCCGGTCGTACTTGGCGGCGCAGCCCCTTGCCTTCTCCACGGGATACTTCGTCTCGTTCTTTGCCATCTTGCTGTTCACGATCTCATCCACATCCAACCCCAGCTTGTCCAGCAGGTTCTGGCAATAGACGATCACATCCGCCAGTTCTTCCCTGACGTGCTCCAGATCGGCATCGTCCGACCACTGGTAGCACTCCAGCAGCTCATTGGCCTCAATGGAAATGCTCTTGGCCAGGTTCGCGGGCGTATGGAACTGATCCCAGTCTCGATCCTCCGTGAACCAGCGAATCCTGTCGATGGTTTCCTGTCTCATGGTCAATACAGCTCTTTGGTATTTCATTGTTCCCTGCTGTTCATAATCAACCGCCGAAAGCTCTCCTCAAACCGCCGGTCATCCTCATCCGTCCGCTTCGCCGACCCTTTCAAGTGGTTCTTGCTCTTGCGCCGGGCGACCTTCGCCATGTGTCGCTCCATCAATAAACCGTCGATGTTCTCATCGGTATACCATCGTCCGCTCTGATGGATAGCTTTCGCACCCTTCCCGAGGGCGAGGGCGGCTACCCCGTAATCCTGCGTAACGACGATGTCTCCTCTTTGACAGAGATTGATCAGAGCGATGTCCACCGCATCCGCCCCGGCCCCAATCACCCGAATCTCACTGTAATCCGAGGACAGCACATGGTTCGTGTCGCACAGCAGCACCACTGGAATGCCGTACTCCTTCGCCACCCGTTCGGCGATGCGCGTCACCGGGCAGGCGTCCGCGTCAATGTAGATCTTCATATGATCTCGTACTGAAGCATCTCATACTTCAGCTTCATCCCCTCGTCGATCTCCTCCGGCAGCAAGGCGCGAGCGATGAACAGCGGTTCCTCCTCCGCGTCCGTGCGGTTCAGCCAGGCATAGTCCCCATCGATGCGGGCAACAATGTAATACTTCGTCTCCATGCGATTGCTCCCTCAGCTTTCTCTGGATTGCTCTCAGCGTATCCATTCTTGTTTAGAAAACATCATTTCTTCCGTAGCTTCAGCTCAATACCGCTTATATCCTTCAGCCTCTTTTCCATCAGTTTGCTCTGTCTTTGACCGGCAGTTGAAGATCAGCATCTTCAAACACTGTCCTGAGATCTTCCAGCGGCAGCAGATTGGCGGCAAGGCAGAACAATGTCTTCTTCCGGCCATCGTTGTATTCCGCCAGAAGCCAGTCAAGTATCCGGCGTTTTCCCACCTGTTCCGCATTATAGGCCTCAGTGCCGATCCTTTGCATTTTCTCCAAATCAGCTTTCTGGTTCATATGTGTGATGAAAGAGTCGGCTTCATCGATATGCGCATATCGTTCGCACGGATATTCCGGACACTGGAAGCAATATTCTGGACTCCCGCGCTCCAGACTGCATCTGGCAATAGGGCAGGATTGATTCCCGAATCCGCAGCCGCCGCAATGACCCGAGATATTCATTGAACACAGTTTGCAATTCAGCCCGCAGAGAGAAAAGTTCGGGTTGCTTCTGGTAAATCCCTGCATGATTTGACTCCTTGATAAATACCGATCCGGTGATGCCTTTCATCGCATCAACAGATATGCGCCAACCGCCAACAAGGCAACCTGCACAATCAGCAGCACGTGGAAGAACACCTTGAAATACCAGTGCTGGGTCTTGTGATGGAACACCTTCATACCCAGCACGCCGCCCAGTCCTCCAAAGCACGCCGTCACCAAAAACAGCGTCTTTTCCGGTACGCGCCACTTGCCATGACGAGCACAGCGCTTGTCACGCCCCATCAGCGCAAAGGAAGCGATGTTAAGAATCACAATGATGGCCAGAGCCACCAGAATAATCGTCTTCTTATCCATGATATCATTATACCACATGATCAGGCAGTTGTATTGATAATATTTTCACCAGATAATCCAGTAGAATTGGATTATCTGGTGAAAAGAGAATGATGGGCGACAATTGCATGGTGGGAGAAGTTGGATTTGAACCAACGCAGGCCGAAGCCAACGGATTTACAGTCCGCCCCTTTTGACCAGACTCGGGCATTCTCCCATATGGGGTGCGTGAGCGGGCTCGCAACTGCAGCGCAGCTTCCAGCCACCGCTGACCTCCGGGGCCACAACCCGGCGTTCTGACCAACTGAACTACACGCAACACAGGTGGTGCGCCTTCGGAGGCTCGAACTCCGGGCCCTCGCATTAAAAGTGCGATGCTCTTCCAGCTGAGCTAAAGACGCATTCCTTCTTTTCAGAGGATTGTTCCGTGACGGCAGCGCGTATCCTCGACATAATAGCGTCCTCCGCATCATCGCCGGGCATAATCGCTGCTTCGTTCCCGCCTTCGGCTGTGCCGCCGGATGGATCATCCTCCCCGGTCATTTCTTCCGGTTCATCCTCCGGCTCGTCTTCCAAAGGCTCTGCCTGCCCCTGGGAACCTGGGGATGCCAGCGGCTGCTTCGCCATTTCCCGTTCCTGTTCCAGCGACATACGCTCCAGCTCCTCCCGGCGCTGTTGCCGGATGCGCTCCCGTTCCCGCCTGTCATCGACAGCCATGACCAGCATGTCGAGGTAGTACTCCATGAAATAGGTCATGCCATCCGCGTGATCGTAGTGGGCGTGGGACAGCACGCCTGTATCGACGCTGTTGAGATCGATGCCCAGGCATTCGGCGTTCTGCGCAAACAGATGGCTGGCTCCGGTATCCAACAGGATACTCCTGTCGT
>JAUMVG010000060.1 GCA_030530315.1 Clostridia bacterium
GAGCCATATAGGCTTCCTGCCAGCCGGGAAGCCTGCTGCGGAACAGTTTCCAGTCTGATTCATTTATATGCGCCTGCATAGCTTCTCCTTTTCCTCACGTCACATACTCGTCAGTTACTCTTCCTCGTCTCCATCCAGTCTGCTCTGAACTGCTTCTAAGAAGTCGGAAACCTCATCCAACGATTCTTCCCATTCACTGTGGGCCTCACTGTCCTCATCAGGCTCATCATCTTCAAGATCATCCAAGAGGCCTTCAAGCCGGTCAAGCAGCTCTTCAAGGGCAGGGGTGTCAAGCGTATCCAAATCAGGCAGGAATTCCAAATCCTCCATGGTAAGGGGCGTATCAATCCTGATTATGCCGCTGGCAATCAAGCTGTCCATGCCGGGGATCCGCCGCAGCATATCTTCAAATTCAGTCATGTGAGTCCTCCCCAATAAGACTCTCATCGTGTTGCCGTATATACTTAATTGTGTCTGTCATCGAAATGAACAGACGGTGCTGCTTGTGGTAGTTGGTCTCATCGGGCTGCGTGACCTTATTTATATGGAATACATCCACGGGCATCGTTCCTGTGATGATTTTCCATTTGCCTGCTGGCGTTTCAATGCGATATTCTGGTTCCTCGTAAACATGTGCCCACCCGAGCTGATCGCACATTCGGTCAAGGTCTTCTACTGTTTCTGTTTTCCTGGTTTTCTGGTAAATCGGGACGGACTTCATGATATCATGCTTCTGTGTTGGTTTACAGATGCGGCACGGCTTCAACCCTGCGCGGGTGGCATCGCTGTACCGGGCAAAGCCACGCAGGTTGCTCAAACCGCCAAGACGCTTGCAATTCCGAAGATGAAAATTGCTGTACCCAGCTTGTGCCCAGAACGCATATCCTGGCTGGGTTAGCGTCATAAAGTCGTGGGCTTGCTGCCCGGACAGGCTTTCAGGTTTGTTTGCCCGTTCCTTTGCCGCTGACTTATGCCTTTTGAGAGCAACCTTTTCTCTCTCAGTTAGCTTGCGTGTCGCGCCCCACTGCGCCTGTGCCGGATCAACCCACATACGCTTGAGTTCATCCTTGGAGATGAAGTCATCACCCATAAGCATATCGGCCGGGTAAACGTGAAGAGGTTCTACTTCATCAGAGCGCTTTGGTTTACACCACCCACATGGCCGTTTTCCATGTTCCAAGCAAGTATCATAGTATGTGGCACCGCGCACGTACATAAACGGAATCCGTGTAACCTGATAACAGGACGGTTTGTGGAAAACGGAAGACTTCGCTCTAAATACGAAGGAAAAGTTCGTCGCTTTGATGA
Source organism: Clostridia bacterium (assembly GCA_030530315.1). GTDB lineage: Bacteria > Bacillota > Clostridia > Christensenellales > Aristaeellaceae > UBA2862. The sequence goes on from JAUMVG010000060.1 coordinate 1,309, forward strand.
TGCTCTGTCGAAGCTGCTCATCCAAGGCCAGGTATCCTTCGTGGCCCTGTGGCAGACAGAGGAATACAAGAACATCGCTCCGCTGCAGAAGCTCCGGCTCTGCGATACCGTGACCGTCTACCACAGAGGCCTCGGCATCGAAAACAGCGCCAAGATCGTATCGGTCACTTATGACGTGTTGCTGGAGCGATACCAGGCCATGACGGTCGGCGATGTGCGGACCAACCTGACGGATACCATGCGGGCGATCTCGGCAGAGATAAATAAGGATAATCCCACAGTCAGCGCCATCAAGAATGCCATTGATCACCTGCCTTTATTCGTCTTCAACAACAATGTCGAAGAGGCCTTCATTCCTGAATTTGGTCAGCATCTCCAGCATGTGAATACCAATCTTCTTCGGATCATTGTCCAGACCGGCGCAGATGACGCGGAGGCCGTCCGGTGTCAGTATCCGCCCATGCAGCTTGTCGGTCTGGTACTGTTGGTACTTCTCATATTCCTTATTCGATATCTGCTTCATGGTGACCTCCGATCATCGCGTGGATACCATTTACCGATTCCTTTTACCGGTGTTGTCTGAACCACGTATTTCCTCATGATAGAAGTAATCTACGATTACTGGATGTCCATGCGGCACTCTGCCGTAGGGCATTTCGTTATCGACGAAGGGGCAGTCATATCTCTTTGCCATTTCCTCCGCTTTCATCTCCAAAGCCTCAAAATAGCTGCGATTCTTTTTGTTGTAAATCTCATCGTAAAGTGGAATGAGCTCCGGATGCTTCTGTGCAATATAGTCCATGATCGTCTTCTTAAAACCACCGCGCAGATTCAGATTTTCCAGCCAGAACAGATCACACTGATCCTTTACCCGCTCAAAAATCGCCTCAAAGTCAGTGATGCCGGGAAACACAGGTGATACAAAGCAAACCGTCCGGACACCCGCGTCATAGACTTTCTTCATAGCAGCGATGCGCCGTTCGATGGATACAGCGGAATCCATATCGTTCTTGAAATCCTCATCCAGTGTATTGATAGACCATGAGACCGTGACCTGCCCCAGTTCCTTAATAATGTCTATGTCTCTAACCACAAGATCGGACTTTGTGCAAATCAGAATGTCTGCACCACTGTCTCGAAGCTGTTCAAGGAGTTTGCGGGTATTGCCGAACTTTTCTTCCTGCGGATTATATCCGTCAGTAACGGAACCGATAACCACACGCTGTCCGGCGTATTTCTTTGGATTTTTGATATCCGGCCAATGCTTCACGTCAAGAAACGTGCCCCACTCCTCCGTGTGCCCGGTAAACCGCTTCATGAAGCTGGCATAACAATACTTGCAGGCGTGGGTACAGCCCACATAAGGATTCACCGAATAGCCGCCCACCGGGAGACTGGATTTTGTCATGATGTCTTTTGTTTCGGCATCGCCGATCAGGATACCGTCCATCATTACCTGTGCCATTTCTTCTGTTCCTCCAATACTTTTATATAGGCATCCGGCATTTCCTGAATCATGTTTTCTTCACCTATGATGGGAACGAGGTCTTCCTTCATAAAGACCGGAATTGAGAGTGCATGTGCCTGCTCCATCAAAGAATACGCCCAAGCAGGCTCTGTATGGATCTTCCTACTCTGTGAGCCGGTCATCGTGCCCACTACGATCCAGTCAATGCCGCAAAAATCGACCTCACCCGGATCATCAAAGAGCGGCTCAAAGGTTATATGATAGTGTTTTGCCCGGACGTTTTCCCGCAGCGCATTGATCCTCCAAAGTTCAGAATGCCTTGTCACCGTCACGCCGAACCATGCATTTTCGAGGTCTGTATCAATGTCCAACATATCCGGTCGTTTGGAAAGAAACAGGAATTGGTGCTGCGGATTCTCTGCCATTTTTATGAATACCTGATCCAGCCACTCCCGCTTCCATACAGCAAGATCACTCATGCCGGTCAGCAGAAAGTTCTGCGGACGCTGCTTTTCCATCATACGCAGTTTATTCGGAAAAAACTCCGGCTTTGCGAAGTCATCGATCATATGCCAGCGCTTCACATTGTTTCGAGCGTAGCAGTAAGGGCAACCCACGGTACATCCAATGACAAGATTCAGGTTTTGGATCTGGTCTTTAATACAAACGCTCACTCGTCACGCCACCCTTCCAGATTTCTGCTTATGCGGTCCAAATAACCTTCAAAACGGACGATTTCTTCTTCTGAAAAACCCTGATAGTATATCTGTCCCATCCTGAGAGAAACCGAATCATACAGCTTTACCTCTCGCACCGATGATTACCACCCGCCATGCTCGTAGTAGTATTCCTCGGCCTCCTCATAATCATCGAAATTGTCGCCGTAATCCTCGTAGAAATCCTCGGGGTCCCCATACTCATGAGCCTCGAACGGGTCGTCCTCATACTCCTCTTCCTCGGTTGAGATGACCTCGCCCGTCCACGTCATGATGCCGCCGAATTCAAGAACCTGCGTATAGCCCAAGGCCGCGAGCTTTTCAGCCGCTTCCTTGCTGCGACGCCCGCTGCGACAGTATACCAGCAGCATCTGATCTTTATCCGGCAGCTCCGGTAGTTCATCGGTTCCAATATCCTCGTTGGCGATATTGATGGCACCTGGAATGTGTCCCTCATCATACTCCTCTTCCGTCCGCACGTCAAGGATGATATATCCAGTCTCCTCCTTGATGATCCGTGCCGCTTCCTCCTGGGTGATCTGCTGGTATCCAGCCTCACCGAAGGCTGCTACAGACAGCAGTATGCACAGGACCAGGACGGCAAGAATCGTTTGACCCCATCACTCTTGAGGAACTGCCAAGCTACGACGGCCCGGTGTCCCTGGATTACTATGGCAGGCTTCATCCATGTCATGTGGTCGGAAACGTGCGGATGGGTGCGCATACATCAAGCAGGAAGGAGATAAGTGCGGCTCTCCTGTATGCCTTTGACAAGAAGGTAGACCCGCGCCTGTACATCCGTAGGCTCGGCGTAGTTGCGGGAAACCTGCAAGCCGGTTATGTGCAGCTGGACTTCTTCACGGACTATAAAGAACAGGAACGGGAGGAGAGATTACAGCGAGTGCTTCTGGAGATCAGGCATAAGTATGGGCCAACCGCACCCCGTGTCATTATGAAAGGAAAGAATATGCTGGAAGGCGCGACTGCCCTTGAACGAAGTCAGCAGATCGGAGGTCATCGTGCCTGAGTGAACTATGGGAGGCGATTTTGTGTCTACACCCAAGACAGCCCCGGCGTCATTATCAGTACCACCAGCGATTGCTCGCTATGGAAACATCATTTTCTGCGACGGCCCGGTTCACGACGGAGACGTGTTCAGCCGGAAGCACCCCAAGATGAGCAAACAGAACAGAGCAAAACTCTTCGCGCCATTTGCTGCTCTGGTAGGATTCGATGAACGCATCCATAAGAAGGAAATAGTCTATGTTTCCAAACATGAACTGGATGCCGACGAGGAATGGGAGCTGAACCACCGGCTGTATAAGCTCCACTGCCTCACAGCCAATTCACGACTGGCCCGGGCGAACATGGTCAGTGTATCCATCGAGTATTTCGCCGTATGCACCGACGAGGAGAACGATGCCTATCTGGTGAAAGGCCAGTACAAAACCATCACTGGTGTTGTGCTGAGGGTCGACCCACATGAGCAGTGCATCTCTATCCAGAGCGAAGTCGGGACCCACGTCATACCATTTTCTGATGTCTATCGGATATTCAAGCCGACTGGATAAGCCCCGGCATTACAATAGTGTTTCATTGCACTTGTTCCAATGGACTAACACGGCCCCATCAAGTATAATAGGGTTGTTGGCAATTATCGGCACTGGAGGATCGACCTATGAACGAGAATGAAAGCATCACAAAGTGGGAAGACCGTTTCACCGAAGATAAGGAAGAAGTCGCCAATATGGACAAAGACGATTTTCTGAATCTCTTGATGGAGAGCAGGATCATACAAGCATCATGAGCATAGGCAGGAGGGAAAAGAAATGTCGGAGACATCTCGCATAATACTTGGGTTAAGATCGGCTGGCTGGGACGCAAAACGAATCAATGATTTCCTCTTGTGGGTCGCTACCGGCGACGAGCAATACCTTCCGGCAAAGCAATAAATGAAGCAACACCCTTTCACTCACCGGCACCGTGCCGAGTTTTGAAAGGGTGTTGCCTCTTTCGCATCCAAACGCAACGTGCCGCCCACGTTCGCCCCTGTCGCCGGCTTAGCCGCCTCGAGCGATCATGTGGGCGGTTTCTCTGTCCGGCCATGACAGGGGCAAGCGTGCGCGCCAGTGGCCAAGAGCCCTTTTCAACCTCTTTTGTTTCCATCTCCAGAAGGAAACAGCCCCAAAATCCGTCTCCCACTCTTACACGAAAGCTCTGAGCAATCGTGTAAATACCATATGTTGATATGGACCTGTACGAAGGTCACGGTCTGACTCCGGTTTCATTACGAAGAGAAGGTTAGCCTGATTTTCTGTAAAAACACTTCTGTTGCCGGGGTAAGTACTTGATACTTTTTCCAGACAAAGCGGAAGCGATACTGTCGTCGCGGCGCAAGAGGGCGGAAGGTGAGGTTGCTGTGTTCAGATGTGTCCGCCAGTCGGTCCAGGCACAGGGCGATGCCCATGCCCTCCTCCACCATGATGGCGGCGTTGAACAGCAGGTTGTACTGGCAGACGATGTTGGCCCGCGCGGGCTCCAGACCGAAGATGTCCGTGGGCAGATTCACTGACACCGCGCTGCCCTGGCTGGGAATGATCAGTGGTTCGTATTCCACGTCAGCAATGGTCAATTCCGCCTTCTGTGCCAGTGGGTGGTCCCGCCGGAGCAGGAAGCCAAAGGTATCCTCGTCCGGCAGCGGGATGGACTCATATTGTTTCATATTGAACGGCTCGATCATCAGGCCGAAATCCAACAGACCCCGGTCCAGCTTCTCTGTTACCTCGTCGGCGTTGGCGCTGTACAGGTGGAAGCGAATGCCGGGGTGTTCCTTTTGCAGCGGGATCATCACCCGGGCGAGCTGGCGCATGATCTGCGTCTCACCGCAGCCAATGAAGATATCGCCAGCAATCTCGTCCTCACGATGGGTGAACTCGTCCTTCGTCTTGTCCATCAGATCCACGATCTCCTGGGCGCGCCGCCGCAACCGCATACCCTCCTGGGTCAGCCGCACGTTTCGGTTGGTGCGCGTCAGCAGCTGCACGCCCAGCTCTTCCTCCATCTCTCGAATCTGCCTGGACAGTGTTGGCTGGGAAAGGTACAGTGCGTCTGCAGCCCGGGAAAAGCTCTCCTCCCGCGCCACCACCAGAAAATACCGTAAAACGCGAATATCCATACTACGACCTCCTGCTGGTACCATTATACCGCCTCTTGTTATGCCTGTAAAGCATGAATATGGATTCAAAATGGATATTGGACATTTCAGAAGAAGTGCGATAAGATAGGCTTGTAACAGGGAGGGCGAAGCAGATGACGATTGACGCGAGTATGCTGGAGAACCTAATGGACGCGGGCTGCGACGATGGGATGATCGAACGGTATCGTGAAATCGCGGCAAATAACGGGCAGTATGGCCCGGATCTGATCCGACTGCTGACGCCTTATCGAAAGGCACTGCTGGACGCGCTGCACGAGGACCAGGCGAAGCTGGACTGTTTGGACTATCTGCTCTTCAAGCTTCGCAACGCACAGGAGAAAGGAATGGGAGTGCTGTGAAAAGACTTGTGGCAATTCTGATGATTTTCCTGCTGACGATATGTGCAGCACAAGCGGAGCAGGACGCGGAGACGGAGAAGTACACCCGCTATACTGACTACACACCGCAAAAGGCAGAGCCAGTCGGTTTGATTCCCGGTGACAACCACAGTGTCCTCGTGGCCTGGTTCTCCAGAGTGGGCAACACGGTATTCGATCCGGACGTGGATGTCGTCACCACCGCCAGCCTGCAGACCGGTGATGACGGTGAGATGCTCGGCAACGCGCAGTTGATCGCCGGATGGATCGCGGAGGCGACGGGCGCGGATGTATTCCCGATCCAGACGGCTTACACCTACCCCTCAGACTACGACCAGACCGTGGAGGTGGGCGAGGGCCAGGACATCGACCAACTGGAGCCTGAGCTGGCGGCGCATCTGGAGGATGTCAGCGGCTACGATACGGTTTGGCTGGTAGCGCCTGTCTGGCACTACACCATCTGCACGCCGCTTCGGGTATTCCTGAACGAGACCGACCTGTCCGGCAAGACGGTCTACGTGGTCACTACCCATCGAGGTAGCGGCTTTGCGGACGTCCCGGAGCGCATCCGGGAAATGGAGCCGAAGGCCAGTGTCGTCGCCGCGCTGGCCGTGCCGGGCAACGACGCGGCAAAGCATTTCGATGAAGTCATGGAATACGTCAACAAAACGATTCATTAACAAGGAGGAAAAACGTATGAAGCGCATTGTAATGATCCTGATGGTTTCCCTGCTGACTCTTTCTCTCGTCCTGAGCCTGGCCCTTGCCGAAGGCGATCACCGCGTGGCGAAGGACGGCGCTCAGATGCAGACCGACGACCCGACCATGCCCACCCGCGTTCCCATGGAGGGCGGCACGAAGATCCTGCTGCACTTCGGCGACACCGTGATCCCCGGCGTGCTGAACGACAGCGAGACCGCACAGGCGCTCATCGCCAGGCTGCCCTATACCCAGCACATGAGCCGCTATTCCCACGATTTCTGCGGTGTGACCGAAGACCTACCCTACAGCGAGGATGAAGAGCATTACGGCTGGCTGAACGGCGACATCGACTACGCCACCGACGCGCCCTACTTCACCATCCTCTTTGAGGATCAGGATGAGTCCGAGATCTACGGCAATCAGGTGAACATCGGCGTCATTACCTGCCCGCTTGCGGATATCGCGGCGCTGGAAGGCAGCTATGACGTGGTGATCGAGCTGGACCAGTAAGGAGATGTGTTCCATGAAGCTGAAGAAACTGGCCGCGCTGCTGTGCGCGCTGATGCTCTGCCTGGCGGGACTGTCCGCGTCAGCGGAGAACAGGACTGTGGAAGAAGGAGACAATGACATGCAGATGATGATCGGTGAAACCCCGGTGACAGTGGCCTGGGAGGACAACGCCTCCGTGGAGGCGCTGAAGGCGCTGGCTGCGGAGGGCCTGACGATCGAAATGTCCATGTACGGCGGCTTTGAGCAGGTCGGCTCCATCGGCCAGAGCCTGCCCCGGGACGATCAGCAGACGACCACCGCCTCCGGCGACATCGTGCTCTATTCGGGCAATCAGATGGTGGTGTTCTATGGCAGCAATTCCTGGGCCTACACCCGGCTGGGACACATCACCGATCCTACCCCGGAGCAGATGAAGGCACTGCTGGGCAACGAAGATGTGACGATCACGCTGTCAATGAAATGAAGAGATATATGATTATGCTGACCGCATGGCTGCTTTGCTGTGCGGTACAGCCGTTGATGAATGCCATGGCGGAGGAAACGCGGATGGAGACCTATACCCTTGACCAGCATGGACCCGTATATGCTTATCTGCCGGAGGCGCTGGAGGAAGGGAAACGCTATCCGCTGGTCATCGCGCTGAACTGTACCACGGGCGATCCACAGGGAGAGGTGACGGGCAATGGCTGGGACGCGATTGTCCGGGAAGATGACGTCATCGTGGTTGCCCCCACCTACAACGATTATGCCACCTGGTCCGAAACGGGCTACATCAAGTCTGTGATCGACGATGCCGTCAGCCGGTATCCGGTCGATTCAGGCCGCATTTACGCCACCGGCTTCTCCAATGGCGGGGCGCTGTCCGGGGCGCTGGCGGCAACCTTTCCCGATCTGCTGTCGGGAATATCAGCGATGGGCTGGATGATCCCTTTGGGAGAAATGGACAGCAACAGCCGGCTTCCCTTCCTGCTGATTCAGGGGACGGAGGAATTCACTCGCAAGACAGCTTCGGGCTCGAAGGCGATCATGGAGGACGAGGAAGGTGCACTGAACGACCTGTTTGCCCGCAACGGTCTGTTTTCAGGGGAACAGATTCCCGACTATGATCAGACCCCCTACTGGGGCTATCCTGCGGACGAGATTCTTGTGGAATACCCGGATTATCGGGATATCTTTTCACACGCCGCCCACAGCGGGGATGTGAAGTGGGAGATCAGCCATTATCATCATCCGGACTATTCGCAGCCACTGGCAGAACTGATTCTGGTAGAAGGCGCTGACCACATTCCCCACAGCTGCAATGCGCGATACGCATGGGACTTCCTCAGGCACTTCGCCAGGGCCGAGGATGGGACAATCGTAGAGGTCGATACCGATCGGGAGGAATGAATCAATGAAGAGAGCACTCAGTATCCTGTTGCTGTTTGCCTTTATGGCCGCTGCCTGTGCCTTGGCAGAAGGCGATCATGAGGCGGAGAACTATACAAGGTATTTCGACTATGCGCCGGTTGAAAATGTGCCCATCGGCCTGGTGCCTGGTGAGAACCACGATACGCTGGTGCTGTACTTTTCCCGCGTGGGAAACACGGCGTTCCCGGAGGAAGTGGACGCGGTGTCCTACGCATCACAGAACGTGACGGAGGGCGAAAAGCTGGTTGGCACCGCGCAGATGGTCGCCGGATGGATTGCGGATGAAACGGGCGGCGACGTGTTCCCCATTCAGACGGCTTACACCTATCCCGAAGCGTTCTGGGATACGGTTACCGTGATCGAGGGTCAGGAAAAGGATCGTGTCCATCCCCGGATGGCCGCGATCCCGGAGGACATGACCGGTTACGATACCGTTTGGCTGGTGACGCCCATCTGGGCCTACAGCGTCTGCCTGCCAGTGCGGTCATTCCTGGAAAGCGTCGACCTGTCCGGCAGGACGGTCTATGTTTTCACGACGCATTGCGGCAGCGGCATGTCCGACGCGATGGAGGTCGTGCAGGCATTGCAGCCGAACGCCGACGTGCGCAAAGGCATGGCCATAGCCAGCGATCCCTTTGACGAAGTCAGGGATGATGTGATACAATTTGTACAGAGCAATCAGGGCTGAGAGAGGTGGAGAGCAATGGTCTTTTACTTTACAGCAACCGGAAACAGTCTGTATGTCGCCAAGCATCTGGACGAGGAACGGCTCAGCATTCCCCAGGAGATGAACAGGGAAAACCGGCACTACAAGGCTGAAAGGATCGGCATCGTCTGTCCGCTGTTCGAATTTGAGATCCCGCCCCTGGTGAAGGACTTCATCCGGGATTCCGAATTTGAAGCCGGGTACTTCTACCTCGTCGTCACCTACGGCATGCACCACGGCGGCGTGGCCGAGCGCACACAGGCGTGGCTCCAGTCCATCGGCAAGGCGGCGGATTACATCAACACCATCATCATGCACGACAACGCCCTGATCGTGTTCGACATGGATCAGCAGCGCAGCGTCGAGGCCGAAAAGCAGGTGGACGCGCATATCGACGCCATCAAGAGCGACATTGCCGCGAAGAGGGCGATGGTCCAACAAGCGCCCGCGGATGAGATCGACTTCTACCAGAATTTCGTGGCATGGATCAAGCGGACCGGCCCCATGTACGCCTTTCCGCTGTACAGGGCGACGGACAGTTGCGTGGGCTGCGACACCTGCACGCGCGTCTGTCCCCGGGGCTGCATACACCTGGAGGATAAAAGACCGGTCTGGGATTACTCTCGCTGCGCAAACTGCATGGCCTGCATTCAGGCGTGTCCCACAAAGGCGATTCAGTTTATCACAGTGAAGGAGCCCAATCCCGATGCGCGCTACCGCAATCCCCACATCGCGTTGAAGGAAATCATCCAGGCAAACCGGCAGGACTGAATGACAGGCGATATTCCATCAGGACAAGGAGGAAGAACAATGGCATTGAAATCGACTTTGGGCTTTGGCATGATGCGCCTGCCCGTGAAGAACGGCGACCCGACGGATTTCGACTATGAACAGCTGAATGAAATGGTGGACACCTACCTGGCGGCGGGCTACAACTACTTCGACACCTCCTACGTCTACCACAACGGCAGGAGCGAGGAGGCCGTGCGCGAGGCCGTGGTGAAGCGCCACCCCCGCGAATCCATCCGCATCGCCACCAAGTTTCCCACCTTCATCCTCCAGCCCGGCGACGAGGGCAGGATCGAGGGCATCTTCCAGGAGCAACTGGACCGGCTGGGCGTGGACTACGTGGATTACTATCTGCTGCACAACTTTCAGACCCGCTGGTACGATGGCTATGACGGCAAGGGCGGCGTCATACAGTCCGAGCATTTGATCGAGCACGCGCTGAAGTGGAAGGCGCAGGGGAAGATCAAACACCTGGGCTTCTCGTTCCATTCCTCCGCGAAGCTGCTGGACCGCATACTGACGGAGCACCCGGAGTTTGAATTCGTACAGATTGCCGCCAACTATGTGGACTGGAACTCCCAGCTGGTGCAGGCAGGCCCCTGCTACGAGGTCATCCGCAGGCACGGTAAACAGGTCATCATGATGGAGCCCGTAAAGGGCGGCGGCCTGGCCATTGTGCCGGAGGCAGTGGCGCATGCGCTGAAAGCCAAGGCCCCCGAGCGCTCCGTGGCCTCCTGGGCGATCCGCTTCGGCGGCACGTTGGACGGGCTGATCTGCGTTTTAAGCGGCATGAGCACGCTGGAGCAGGTGAAGGACAACATCCACAGCTACCAGACCCTCGACCCGCTGAACAAGGCCGAAATGAAGTGGCTGTCGGAGGACATCAACTGCCTGTACCGCGCCCAGGGCTCCGTGCCGGATCTGTCGAAATATGAGGGGCTCACTCTGTACGGCGTACCGGTGACGGCCATCATGGAGGGCTACAGCGTGTGCCAGCTCCAGCCCGATCCCGGCTTCTCTGACGACAACAACTATCTGCTCAACGCCGTGGCCGAGGAATATCACCGCGACTTCAAGGAGGACCTGCCGCGGCAGACGCTGGTCACCTGTGAAGGCGAGGATGTGACGGACGAGGTCTATCACGCCTACGAGTGGCTGCGCGAGCATACCTTCTGATAAGGGAGAATTTGAAATGAGCAAGGTATTGGTGATTTCCACGAGCCTTCGGGCAAAGAGCAATTCGGATATCCTGACCGAGCGGTTAATCGCCGGGGCGACGGATGCCGGCCATAAGGTGGAACATATCAGTCTGAAGGGTAAGACGCTCCAATTCTGCAAGGGCTGCCTGGCGTGCCAAAAGACGCAGAAGTGCGTGCTCAACGATGACGCGAATGCCATTGCGGAGAAGGCGCTGGCTGCGGACACGCTGGTGTTTGTGACGCCCATCTATTACTACGAGATGAGCGGCCAGATGAAGACCCTGCTGGACAGGCTCAACCCGCTGTACCCGTCGGACTATAAGTTCCGCAACGTGTACATGATGTGCGTCGCGGCGGAGGATGACCCCCATGTCCCGGATCGCGCGGTGCACGGCCTGCGGGGCTGGATCGAGTGCTTCGAGAAAGCGTCCTTTGCCGGTTCGCTGTTCTGCGGTGGCATCAACGAGCCCGGTGAAGCAGCGGGCAAGTCCGAAACACGGGAAAGGGCCTATGACTTTGGTCGCAGTCTGCGCTAATCGGAAAGGTTACACGATATTGATGATGGTAGAAGTTGAGATTCACAACATCTTCTCGTCGTAAGCAATCCGGCCAAATGCCTTCATCAATGAAACGCTCAAATAATTATCCCCTACAATATACTCATGTTGTCTCCTTCGAGAAATGCCGACACCCCTTCACTCACCGGCACCGTGCCGAGCTTTGAAAGGGTGTCGCATCCAAACGCAACGTACCGCCCACATTCGCCCCTGTCGTCGGCTCAGCCGCCTCGGGCGATCATGTGGGCGGTTCCTTTGTCCGCCGATGACAGGGGCCAGCGTGACAGGCAGTGGGCATGAGTCCTTTTCAACCTCTTTTGTTTCCTTCTCCAGAAGGAAACATGACAAAAATACGTCTCCCACTCTTACACGAAAGCTCTGAGCAATCGTGTAATAGTGCACCTTTCAAAAAGCAATCGTGTAAGAGTGCGGTAGGTTAAACGCCCGTCGGGACCAGTTTTCGCGGTCCCCGGAGGGGATGGAGAGAAGGGCTTTCGTGTAAGAGTGCCTGCGGCACAGGAGTTTTGACAAAAAAGAACTGCACCGCAACCCTGACACACATTGTATCAAAATTGCCGTGCAGTTATGGTGCGGTCGACGGGACTTGAACCCGTACGGTCTCCCACACGCCCCTCAAACGTGCGCGTATGCCTATTCCGCCACGACCGCATGACCACAGATATTATACATGTGACTGGGGAGAATGTCAAGAAAAATCTTCCGCACACTTGCCTATTGTTTGTTAAAGGGCCGCTCAATGCTCTGCAGCATCAGTCCCCCGCCGCCTCCCACGCCGGGCCGGACAGGGTGCGTGTCAGCACCGCGCCGGGGATTTGCGCCGCGGCCCGCGCGGCGGCCCCGCCGTCCGCGAAGGCGCCCACCACGGTGGAGCCGCTGCCGGTCATGAACGCGGCGTCTGCGCCGAGCTTACGCATTTGGTCGATCAGCCGCCCGATCTCCGGCATCAGGGCGATCGCGGGCGCGGTGAGGGCGTTGGCGCACAGCCCATCCGCCGCGGCGAGGTCGCCGTCCGCCACGGCCCGGGCCAGCGCGCGGGTGTCCAGCGGCGTCTCGGGCCAGCCTCCCTTGTCCCACAGGCCGAACACCTCTCCGGTGGACAGGCCGCCGCCGGGCGTCACCAGCACCAGGGGCACCTCCGGCGCGTTCGGAACGGGCTCGATGACCTCTCCGATGCCGGACACCCGGGCCAATCCACCGGTCAGGCAGAAGGGCACGTCAGCGCCCAGCGTCGCGCCGATGGCCAGCAGCTCGCCGTCCTCCAGGCCCAGGCCCCATAGGGCATTCAGCCCCCGCAACGCCGCCGCGCAGTCCGCGCTGCCGCCGCCCAGGCCCGCCCGGGCCGGAACGCACTTCACCAACGCCATCCGCGCGCCGAGTTCCTTCCCGACGTGGCAGCACAGCGCCCGGGCGGCACGCAGCACCAGGTTGCCCTCCCAGGTCTCCGGCGCGCCGTCCACCGTCAGGGTCAGCGCGTCCGCGGGCGCCAGGATCAGTTCGTCGCAAAGCTCGATGGTCTGCATCAGCATGTCCAGCAGGTGATAGCCGTCCTCCCGGCGGCCGGTGATGTTCAGTGCCCAGTTGATCTTCGCCCGGGCCAGCAGCCTTGCCGCCATCGGTCGTGCCTCCTTCTATCGCGTGAACGTCACGCCGGTATTCACCAAGGGTGTGTTTCTAAATGCCGGGAGATGCAGTTTCGAGTGGATTTGATTGCATTTCAAGGCGGTTTTCCGTAGGTTTACTGGCGGTAAATCAAGGGAAACCAACGTAGAAATGCAATCAAAGACGCCGAAAATGCGCTTCAGGTATTTTAGAAACACGCCCTAGCCCGTCGCTCGCCATCATCGTCTCCAGCACCTGGATCTCCGTCTCCACATCCAGCTTTTCGGAGCGGAACAGGCGGTCCTGCTGCTGCTCGATGGCGGTCACCACCTTGCCCAGGGCCTGCTCGATGCCCCTGCGGGAGGCCTGAATGTTCTCGCCCTGGTAGCTCTGCTTCTCCATCAGGCTGTAGGATTCCAGCAGTTTCAGCGTGGTGGGCAGGTAGTAGTTCACGAAGCGCCGGACCTCCGCCGCCCGCTCGGGCCGCTCCTGGACCGTGCGGAAGATGCCGGCGGTGAGAGCCTCGATGCGGTCGATCTTCTCGGAGACGGCGGCATCGTCGATGGCGTCGTTCAGCGCGCGGATGCGCTTCAGCACCGATGCGCTGGAGTCCTCCTCCGGCGCTTCGGGGGCGCTTTGAACCGCTGCCTGCGGGCGCTCCAGCCACAGCATGAGCCCGCTCCAATCCGGCCGCAGGCGCTGCAGATAGCCCTTCGAGATCAGCTTTTGCAGCTTCTCCGGGGCGTTTTTCACCTTCAGCACCCTGTCCAGCTCCGCGAAGGGCAGGGACGCTTCGGGACAGCGCTCGAGGGCTTTCGCCATGCTTTGGGCGCGGCTTCTCCGAAGCCACCGCAGGAGCACCAGCACCAGCGGCGCGACGAACGCGCCGATCACCACCGCGTAGGCCACCACGTCGATGTAGCCCATGCCCCCTTCAGCCGCTTCCTCCACGAAGACCTCTATGCCCGCCGCGACGAAAAGCCCCGAGAGCCCCGCCGCGGGGATCTCCCACTTCCGGCGGGCCCTGGCCTTCTCGGTCAGGAAAGTGTCCATGCGCAGCGCCTCCTTGCGGGCATCATACTAAGACCTGATTAAAACGTGACTGAATCAGCGAGGGATTTTTCGTTTTGGCAAGGCAAAGTCCCGCAGGCTTAGCGGCGCTAAGTCAAGGGGCTTTAACACAGCCACAACGAAAAGAACCCGCTGAAATGTCTCGTTTTAGTCAGGGATTAGTATTAGCCATTGATCAGCTGGAACTTGTCGCCGATGACCTCGATGATCTCGTAGTAGCTGGCCACCATGCGCTTGTAGTTTTCGTCGTCCATGCCGGAGGGGCGCTCGTTCAGGTACTTGCCCGAGGGCAGCACCGTGATGGCCCCGTTCTGCTTCCAGGTATAGGTCGGTATGTAGCCCACGCTGTCGCAGGTAAAGGTCCCGTCCTGGTGCTCGTTCACGGTGAAGTCCAGGATCACGCCGTTGTCGGTATACTGCACGGTGTGGTCGCTGATGAAGTTGCCCATGGAGAACATGGTGAACACCTGCCGGGAGCCGCCGTTGGCCGTCGCGATGGTCTGGTAGCCCATGGGCTGCACCATGTGGGAGTGACTGCCGATGATGATGTCCACCCCGGCCTCGGCCAGCTGCTTGGCGTACTTCTTCTGGCTGTCGTCGGGGGTGCGGACGTACTCCTTGCCCCAGTGGGGGAAGGCGATCACGACCTCGGCCCCCGCGTCCCGCAGCTTCTTCACGTCGGCGGCGAAGTCCGCCTTCTGGATGTAGGGCACCAGGGCCACGGCCTCCTCATCGGTGCCGCGGCGCTCCATGGTGTTGGTGCTGTGGGTGTAGGCCACGAAACCGAACTTGATGCCGCCCACCTCATAGATCACCGGCTTGTCCTTCTCCGCCTTGGTGCGGTAGGCGCCCACGTGAGCGAAGCCGTACTGCTCCACCCAGTCCACCGTGTTCTTGACGCCACCGCTCCAGCGGTCCAGCATGTGGTTGTTGGCCAGCGTCAAAAAGTCGATCCCCGCGTCCTTCAGCGGCTGCAGGGCCACGTCCGGCGCGTTGAACTGGGGATAGCCGGAGTAGTTCGAGCTCTTGTACTTGCCGATGGTGCCCTCCATGTTGCCCATGGTGTAGTCGGCGTTGGCCAGCTGATCCGCGATCATGGCGAACTGGTTGTGGAAGTCGTAGCCGCTGTCCCGGGCGTACACCAGCTGGCTCTGGCAGAACATGATGTCGCCGATCACGCGCATGCGCACCGAGCGCAGGCCGCCGTCCGGATTGCGGGTGGAAAACACCTCGTCCACCGCCGGGGGCAGCTCGGGCACCGGCGTCTCCGCCGCGACAGGCGCCTCCGCCGCCGGGGCCGCCGTCGCCTGGACGGTGTTTTCCGGCTCGGTGTCCGTCATGGCCGCCAGGTCGACCCCGCCCGCCTGGGGCTGGTCCGACTGGGGCGGCTGGGTCTGGGGCGCCTCCGTCTGCGCCGCGGGCTGGCCCGCCCCGGCCTCCACCATGGTGGCTACCGCGTCGTCGCGGCCGCCGTGGGGCTTGAGGATCAGGATCACCGCCACGATGATCAGCACGGCGATGGCCGCGATGATGGCGATGGCGATCCTGTTCTGCCGCTGCTGTGCCTCATACTGCTGGCGCGTCATGCGCCGGCCCGTGGGCCTCGGTCTCTGCTGCATTTGTATCCCTCCGAATCGGATGTGGGTTCAGTGAACGGTCCGGGCTATAGAGTGTGTTTCTAAATGCCGGGAGATGCAGTTTCGAGTGGATTTGGCTGCATTTCCAGGCGATTTTCCGCGGGCTTAGTGGGGCTAAGTCAAGGGAAATCAACGCAGAAATGCAGCCTAATACGCCGAAAATGCGCTTCAGGCGTTTTAGAAACAGACTCTAATCCCATTGACGGGCTTCGTCGTCCGTGGGCTCCTCGATGTCCGGGCCCTCGTAGACGGGCTCCGGCGTGGCAACCGGCGCTTCCTCCGGCGCCTCGGCTAAGAAATCCGCGCCGCACACCGGGCAGCGCACGTCGCCCTCGGCCCGCTCCGCGCCGCAGTTCTTGCAGTACTGTGCCTCGGGGGCCGGCTCCGGCTTCGGGGCGTCCTCCGGCAGGAGCTTGCCGCAGCTGGAGCAGAACCGCGCCTGGGCCGGGTGAACCGCGCCGCAGTTCGCGCAGCGCTTCAGCTCCCGGGCGGCGTCCCGCCTGGCGGTGAGCTCCTCCAGCGCCAGCAGCGCCGCCTGTACCCGCACCGCCAGCTTCTCCACGGCGGCGGCGTCTCCCCTGCCCGCCTTGAAGGCGTAGCAGGCCTCGCCGTAGCGGGCATAGAGCTTCTCCAGCGCCGCCTCCGCCGCCTTGACCTCGCCGTTCAGCCGGGCCAGCTCCGGGTTTTCCTTCGACTTCTCGGAGACCGAGCGGGCCACATTGCTGAACCGCTTGCTGAATTCATTCAAAAAATCCATGTTTGATGCCTTTCTCTTCAAATGGCCATACATAACCTATTATAGATATGATAAACCCATTTCATGAAGAAATCAAGTGCGGGCGCGCTTTTCACCGCCGGAAGTCGACCCGCACAGGTGAATTTATCGTCAAGGTTGTCCCAAATTTGTTGACCTGCCCGCGCAATTCGCCTATAATATACCCAACGCTGCCCGGGCACGGACCTTTCCCCGCCCGCGGCATTCACCACACACCATGGAGGCATTATTCAATGAACGAGCTTTTGACGCTGCTTGAAAAGGACTGTCGGCAGACGCCGCAGCAGCTGGCGACCATGCTGGGCCGGGACGAGAAGGACGTGGCCGAGGAGATCGCCCGCTGCGAGGCCGAGCACATCATACTGGGCTACCCCGCCCTGGTGGACTGGACCAAGACCAACGACGAGATGGTGACGGCACTGATCGAGGTGCGCATCGCGCCCCAGCGGGGCGACGGCTTCGACCGCATCGCCGAGCGCATCTACCAGTATGAAGAGGTGGAGAGCCTCTACCTGATGTCCGGCGCCTATGACCTGGCCGTGACCATCACCGGCAAGAACCTCCGGGAGGTGGCCGAGTTCGTCCACGCCCGGCTGGCGGTCATCGACGGCGTGACCGGCACCGCCACCCACTTCATCCTGAAGAAGTACAAGGAAAAGAACCACCTGTTCGCCAAGCTGCCCGAGCAGGAAGAGAGGATGCTGTTTGTATGATCGACTATGAATCCGCCCTCTCCTCCCGGGTGAAGGGCATCGCCCCCTCCGGCATCCGCAAGTTCTTCGACCTGCTGGAGAACATGGCTTCCAGCGACGCCATCTCCCTGGGCGTGGGCGAGCCGGACTTCGTCACCCCCTGGCACATCCGCGACGCGGGCGTCTACGCGCTGGAGAAGGGCTTCACCAAGTACACCTCCAACGCCGGCCTGGCGGAGCTGCGCCGGGAAATCAGCAAGTACCTGCACCGCCGCTTCGCCCTGGACTACGACCCCATGAAGCAGATGGTGGTCACCGTGGGCGGCAGCGAGGGCATCGACATCGCCGTGCGCGCCATCGTCAACCAGGGCGACGAGGTGATCATCCCCGTGCCCTCCTTCGTGTGCTACGGCCCCATCGTGGAGCTGGTGGGCGGCGTGCCCGTCTACGTCGAGACCAAGGCCGAGGACGAGTTCCGCCTGACCCCCGAGGCCCTGCGCGCGGCCATCACCCCGCGCACCAAGCTGCTGGTGCTGCCCTTCCCCAACAACCCCACCGGTGCCATCATGGAGAGAAGCGACCTGGAGGCCATCGCCCAAGTGCTGCGCGGCACAAACATCATCGTGCTTTCCGACGAGATCTACGCCGAGCTGACCTACGGCGATCACCACGTGTCCATCGCCAATATCCCGGATATGTACGAGCGCACCCTGGTGGTCAACGGCTTCTCCAAGGCCTACGCCATGACCGGCTGGCGCCTGGGCTACGTCTGCGGGCCCCAGGAGCTGATCCGGCAGATGCTGAAGATCCACCAGTACGCCATCATGTGCGCCCCCACCACCAGCCAGTACGCCGCGGTGGAGGCCATGCGGGACGGCGACGGCGACATCCAGATGATGTGCAAGGACTACGACTACCGCCGCCGCTTCCTGCTGGACAAGCTGCGCGGCGCGGGGCTGGAGTGCTTCGAGCCCCGGGGCGCGTTCTACATGTTCCCCTGTATCAAGTCCACCGGCATGACCAGCGCCGAGTTCTGCGAGCGGTTCCTGCTGCAGGAGCACGTGGCCGCCATACCCGGCACCGCCTTCGGCCAGGGCGGCGAGGGCTTCGTGCGCATGTGCTACGCCTCGTCGCTGCAGAACCTCTCCGAGGCCATGGACCGGCTGGAGCGGTTCCTGAAGACGATCTGAACAGGATGAAAGGCCGGTCCGGGGCGCTCTACGCAAACCCGAGGAGACCGGAAGGCGCTTCGCGCCTCACCCGGCAGTATACAATCGAACCAAATCCTGCTATAATGTCCGTGACAGCGCCCCGGCCTGCCGCGGGCATTTTTGGAATTGTACAGACTCAAGGGTGTGTTCCGATGGAACACGCCGACAATCATCATGGGAGGCACCATGAACGACACCGATTTCATGCGGGAGGCCCTGCGCGAGGCCGAAGCCGCCGCCCGGGAGGGCGAGCTGCCCGTGGGCTGCGTGATCGTGAAGGACGGCGCGGTCATCGCCCGGGCCCACAACAGCTGCGAGGCGGACAAGGACGCCACCGCCCACGCGGAGCTGCTGGCCATCCGCCGGGCCAGCGCCGCCTGCGGCGACTGGCGGCTGAACCGCTGCGCGCTGTACGTGACGCTGGAGCCCTGCCCCATGTGCGCCGGGGCCATCATGCAGGCGCGGGTCGGGCGGCTGGTCTACGGCGCGGCGAACCCGGAGCAGGGCTGCGCCGGCAGCCTGTACCGCATCCCGGAGGACCCGGCCTTCCCCCACTTCTGCCCCTCGGACGGCGGGATACTGGCCGGGGAGTGCCAGGCACTGATGGATCGCTTCTTCGCCGCGCGGCGCAGCGGCAAGGAGGATGCGTCCCTTGCATAGCTACATAAATATTCAATAATTATGCATATAATTAACGGCAATTTTCCATAAATGCGGGTGTTTTGCGTTGACATCCCGCATTTTTGATGTATAATATACACATCAACCGAACGAGAGGCACAGCGCCTCCGCCCGAGAATACACCGCCGCGCCGCGGCGAACAGGAGCGTTTAAAATGAAAAAGAAGACCAATAAAGAGTTCAAGAAGATCGTCCTCGCCTACTCCGGCGGACTGGATACCTCCATCATCATCCCCTGGCTGAAGGAAAACTACCCCGGCTGCGAGGTCATCGCCGTGTCCGGCAACGTGGGCCAGGTGGGCGAGCTGGACGGCCTGGAGGAGAAGGCCATCAAGACCGGCGCCTCCAAGCTGTACATCGAGGACCTGAACAAGGAGTTCATCGAGGAGGTCGTCATCCCCTCCATGCAGATGGGCGCCAAGTATGAGAACACCTACCTGCTGGGCACCTCCTTCGCCCGGCCCATCATCGCCAAGCGGCTGGTGGAGATCGCCAAGAAGGAGGGCGCGGACGCCATCTGCCACGGCTGCACCGGCAAGGGCAACGACCAGGTGCGCTTCGAGC